>NZ_JBHIRY010000008.1:0-210117 GCF_042138635.1 Paenibacillus medicaginis
AAGGCTTGTGCGAAGCGCAAGCACTGTCTACGAAGTAGGCAGAGACAAGCTCGTGACTTTAGTCATGAGTTGTTGACGAGCGGCGGCTATTTGCTTGATACTAACATTGCAATCGCAATCCTTATTAATGAACAAGCTGTAATCGATTTTATTCAGCAAGCTTCTAAAGATCGGATGGCCATACATTTCTCTACCATTACGGAATGCGAGACTATTGCAGGTTTAAGACCTGATGAAAAACTGCGTGCTGAAAAGATATTCACTTCAAAAAGGTGTATTCCGGTATCATCGGATATAGCGAAGGTTGCAGGGGATCTACGTCGTGATCAAAAAATTAAGGGGCGCAAGTTAAAGACTCCGGATGCAATTATAGTTGCAACAGCAATGGTAAATGATCTAATTCTTGTATCAAGGGATACTGATATGAATTTTATTCAAGAAGATTTAGGAATGAGCTTATTAAAGCTATAACGAAACTTGGAAGCGCCTACTTTCACTCTTGGTGAACATAGGTACACTTGCCTATGTTTTGATGGGGTATTTAGTGCGGACACGTGAAAAAGTAATGGGATGATGTCTGGAGGTGTTCGGTGAGTCGAAAAATATTTAACCCGAGACTGCATACGGATTGGGTGCAACCGCATTCGCTTGCGTGGTATGCACAGTTGGGCAGACTTGAAGGAAGTTATTCATATTCCTGGCAATCGACCGTAATGGAACCCGACGGAGAAACCATGTTTACCCGGGAAGTGTCGCAGATGGTTCCAGGCAAGAAAGTTCTGGATATCGGCTGTGGCCATGGAGAGTACACGCTGCAATGGAGTGCTGCGGCGCAGCATATAACAGGTCTGGATGCCACAGCAGAGTTCATAAAACAAGCGAATGAAACCATCCCCAATAATGTTTCTTTTATAATGGCCAACACCAAGAGCACGCTTCCTTTTGCTGACGGAGCATTTGATTGTGCATATAATCGCAGGGGACCGACTTCAGCTTATCTCGATGTCAAGAGAGTCGTTCGAAAGGGTGGAAAAATATTAGGCCTGCATCCTGGTGATAATGTAAATGCTGAGCTGTCTACATGGTTTCCCGTGTTATTTGAGCCGCCATCGGAAGGAACACTCATCCTTAACCAAATTAAGCGGAGGCTAGTGGATGGAGAGCTCGGTCATGCTGAGGTGGAGACGGTCAGGAGTTTTGAATACTTGCATGAACCGGTTGATGTAATAAAAATGGCCTGCTTCGGCCAGAAGCGGTCCGTCTTTGAAGCCGTAGTTCAAGAGTCCATGGACTATATCATAACAGTTTTTCAGAAGAATGCATCAGGTGAAGGTTTACCTGTGACCTTTGAACGGTATATTGTTCGAGGGGATATTTAATTTAAAAGAGCGAGTGCCGATGGTCGGTGTCCATCAACATTCGCTCTTTCCTCTTGGCATTTTTGTAGGGATGCTTCGTTCTTGGAGTGTCACGGAACAGCAAAAGGTGAGCTTCAAGTCAACAGCCCCTTGGGGATCAGGAGCTCAATTTCTCAATAACCGCATGAGTTACAGTAAGGGTAGACTGCGGGTTTTGGCCAGTGATCAGATTGCCGTCTACCTCGTGGTGGGTAGTCCAGTTTGGAGCGGCCACATAGATTGCGCCCAAATCACGTATCTTGCTCTCCAGCAGGAACGGAAGCGTTGTGCTCAAGCCTGTATCCGCCTCTTCGCGATCCGTAAACGCGCTGACCCGTTTGCCGGCGACGAGCGGTTGCCCATTGGACAACGTTGCGCCTACCAAGCCTGCCGGACCATGGCATACAGCAGCGACAATTTTATCTGCTTCGTAGAAATCGCGCAGCAACTCCTGCAGCTTGGCGTTATCCGGCAGATCATACATCGTTCCATGGCCGCCCGGCAGGAAGATGGCGTCAAAGCCTTCGTGGGATATTTCGTCCAGCCTCAACGTATTTTGCAAATACTTTTCCGCATCCAGGATTTCCTGCGCTGTGTTTTCGTCCACACTGCCTGGATCAACCGGGGCTTTGCCGCCCAGCGGGCTGGCTACCGCCACCTCATATCCTTTTTTCGTAAATTCGATATATGCCTCTGCAAACTCGGACAGCCAAATTCCTGTTTGCTTGCCGTCTTTGATTTCGCTGTGATTTGTTACGACGATCAAAACCTTCTTAGCCATCTGTTTATAACCTCCTCAACATTTGTTTTCTTTCACAATGCTCATTCTACTCAGGAGCCTGATATAAAACAAATTATGTTTTTATGAGGTATATATAAATATATTTATGGATATGGACAGCTATACTCACTCACTTACCGCCCTCAGCCCCCAAGCAAAACTGCCCGGATGCGGTTAATATCAGGTAGATGTTTATGCTTGCTTTTATAGGCGATATATAATTCGTTTTTTACTCTTAGATCCTCGAAAATGATTTTAACTTTGGCCTTGTTCATTGAATTTTCTAGAATGTAAGTTGGGATCAGGCTTACACCGGCGCCATTCTCAATGGCTCTAAGGATCAGATGCAGATTGGGAATGACATGCGTGGGTTTGAGCAGAGGCCTTTTCTTGAAATGCTCCCGCCACAGTCTGCGAATGATCGGTAAGTCCAGTCCATAGCTGATCCATGGGCAGGACAAAAGCCATTGCTCCCTACGGTCGCCGTCACGTTCACTGCCATCAAGGCTTTCGGGAATCTCCATCGCCTGCGGCGCTACGATTACAAACTGCTCATCCCCTAATTTTGTATATTCGATGCCAGGGGTTTGGAATTTTTGCGATGTAAAAATGATGTCGACCTTATCCTCCTTCAGCAATTCCAGCAGTTGATCGGCTGTGCCAAAGTGGGTTACGGTGCTTGTATTGTAATCGGACAGCTTCGGCAAAATGTGCTCAGTATAGTATTCGATAGCAGAGCCAATTCTGAGTATGGACAGGGTGGGCAAAGACACGGATTTGATACCTAATGAAGCTCCCTCCAGGGATTCAATGAGAGGAGCGAGCTGGGAGTATAATGCTTTTCCCCTTTCGGTAGGAATCATTTTGCGGGCGGTGCGGATAAATAAGGCCTCCCCCGTTTCCGCCTCCAAATAAGCAAGATGCTGGCTCATGGCTGGCTGTGTCATCATTCTGGCTTTGGCGGCTTCGGATACCGAATTGTATTTGTATATATAAATGAAGCTTCTGTACCATTCAAAATCAATCATAGGGTTCTCCTTTTCCTTTACATTCAGGGCTTTCGGCTTCCGGGGCGTTTTCTTAACGGGTTTGGTGTAAAATAAGATAGCTCAACCATACAGGATACACAACGACTGATCAACAAAGCAGAAGGAGAGCATGTCTTTGCGTTTATTATTCCATCAAACAAGTGATAATCACGAAATCAAGGTGTATGATACGGCTGAACTATATGGTGAAAAGGGCCATTTTCGCGTGCTGGAGTTCTCCAATCAGGCCGTGCAGGGGGCGCTTGATCTGGAGCATCCGCATCGCATTCTGTTTGAATATCCAAGGGCCATTATTCACCTGATGCAGTGCAACAACCCCGCCTTTGAGGATGCATTCTTGATCGGGCATGGCATCGGGACGATTGCAGGACATTTTGCGGATCGACGCTTCAAGGTAGCCGAACTGGACAGGCAGGTGGTGGAGCTGAGCCGCACTTATTTTGGCAGCACTGCGGATCAGGTTTTGATTGGCGACGGGCGTGAGTTGCTCAGCAGGGAAAAGCTGAACCGTTTTGATTATGTGATTGTGGATGCTTTTACGGAGAAGGGGACGCCGCACCATTTGATCTCCCGGGAATTTTTCCGGCTGGCGGCAGAGAAGCTGCAGCCAGCCGGGGCGGTCATTATGAATCTGATCGGCAGAGGTGCCAGGGACAAGCATATTCAGGCCATCCATACCACGCTCAGTTCGGTGTTTCCATATACGAAAGCTTTCTCGATGTCAGAGGAAGGAGGTACGATTATCCGGAATGTGATTCTCATGGGCAGTGCCCGGCCTGTCCTGTTTCAAGAACGAAATATGGCCGGGTTTCGGGAAACGAAGCTTGGCAGGGGGCATATCATTACAGACTTGTGAAACTGTATTATTTAAAACAGATAGCGCCCTGAGGCCAAATCCCAGATTCTACTTAAAAAGGTCAAGAACAGAGCTAAGTTCCACTGTTCTTGACCTTTTATGCGTATCATTCCTGAGCTTTTTTAATGGTTACATCATGTTCACTTGCGAGGCTGCTCAAATTGGATTGGTAATCACGGAACAGCTTTCTTCCTTCGGACAGTTTTGTATTGGCCTCTTCAGCTTTGGCGTAATCTTGGGCTTCCAGGGCGCTTAGAGTAGTAACAAATGCGGAATTCTGTGTATTTGCTGCTTTAATCAAAGTTTCGTGAATCTCGCGGACCTCAGGGGTCGTGGTTTGGATGCTTTCAATTTTGCTAATATAGTCTGAATATTGAGGAATGATCTCGTCTTTGAGCGTATAGTACAGCGTTGCATCGTCTTTATAGTTATTCCCTGTTACAGAATCATAAAGAGCTGTAATCTTAGATTCCTGTTCTACCAAAGGTTGAATGCCTTCGTTCAAATATGTAACGAGCTCATCCTGGACCGGATCACTACCGCAGGCCGTAACTGCAAATAGACATGCAATGCCCAATAAAAATAAAGCAATTTTCTTCAAAATTTGTTCCCTCCAAAAATATAAGTCTATCAGAACTAGTCTTTAGGGACTATCTAATAGGTATATTATACCTATAATTCTGCTAGGAAACAATATAATATCCAACATTTTATTTTTTTGTGTTTAAATTCGGAGGAATTTATAGGGGCTATCCATAATCTCTGTTGATACTGTGCCGGAGTGGGCCATAGGCTTCATAAGAAAGCAAGAATGTGGTAACGTTATGAGAGACTGGCCATGCAGGCCGGTCTGTCGTTGTTCATCATGTTTGAAAACTGCTGCTGCCAAACGGAAAGGGATGAATTACATATGGAAAGCTTTTTGCTGGTTCTGGTCGGCATGCTCGCCGCGATTAGCGGAGCTATTGCCGGTCTGGGCGGCGGATTTATTATTGTGCCGGTGCTGGCGTTCATGTACACCATCCCGGTGTCCAACATTTCAGGAACGTCGATGGCTGTCCTGTTCGTCAGTGCGATCTCAGGCACACTGGCTTATGCGAAACAAAAAAGAATCGATTACCGCAGCGGCCTCGCCTTTTCAATAGCCATGGTTCCGGGTTCTGTGTTTGGCGCTTGGACCACAGGCGTTGTTGGCAGCCGCGTTTTCTTTGTTGCGTTGGGGCTGTTTCTGATGCTGATGGCGGTGGTGATTAACTTCAAGCCTACTCGCAGCCGTGGCGGCTTCCTTCGTCCGACGGTGTCGCGGGTGATCACGGACGCATCCGGGCTGGAGCATAGCTACTCGTTTAATATGTGGTTCGGCGCGACGGTGGCGTTTTTTGTCGGGTTCATCTCCAGCCTGTTTGGCATCGGCGGCGGCTCGGTCATGGTGCCTACGATGATTCTGTTTCTGGCGTTTCCGCCTCATATTGCGACGGCGACGTCCATGTTCTCCATCTTGCTCTCCTCTTTGGTGGGAACCGTATCCCATGTAGCTTTAGGCCATGTCATGTGGGAAACGTTCATATGGCTTGCCATAGGGGCACTTGTCGGAGGACAGATCGGCGCGAAAATTGCATCCAGAATCCCGGCAAAGGTCATTATTCGCCTCCTGTCGCTATGTCTGTTTATTGTGGCCATCCGACTGATGTTTAAAGGTTGAATGAAATCATGGGTTGCAGCAGGTGTTCTATACCGATAAAATAGGAGGAGGAGCTTAGTGCTCATCAATGACTTCAGGGACAACCCTAAGCATTGCACAACCATTGCTGACAATCACAGGAGGAACAGACCGTTATGATCATCCAATTCATTCGTTATCGTTAATGAGAGGTACAGACCTGTAGGCCCGGCTTTTTTTCGTAGATGCCAGGGTTTATTTTTCTGTGCCTTTTTCATTCCCGATTAATGAATGAAAGGGTGTTTTGTTGTGTCCAAAAACGGGAAAATCCGCCTCTTGACTGAACATGTAAATATTTTTGCCTGCCCGCTTTGCTCAACACCGCTGCATGTTACCAATCAAACGAGTCTGGTGTGTGCGAAAGGGCATTGTTATGATATCGCAAGACAGGGGTACGTGAATTGGCTCTCACATGCACCCAAAACGAAATATGACCAGTCCTTGTTTGCAGCGCGCCTCAGCCTGCACCAGCATGGCTTTTTTGCGCCGCTGACGGAGTGCATTGTTGAAGGAATGATCAAGCATTTGGATTTAGAAACCTCTGGGACTTCAGGAACCGGAAAACTCATAAAAATAATGGATGCTGGTTGCGGCGAAGGCTCGCATTTGGTGGATGTTCTGAACAGCATGGGCAACAAGACGGCATATGAACTGCTGGGCGCAGGTGTGGACATTTCCAAAGAAGGCATCCGCATGGCGGCCAAGGCAGCCAGCCCGGCCATTTGGTGTGCCGCTGATCTCGCCAAAGCTCCATTTGCAGACGTCCAGTTCCACTGCATTCTGAACATCCTGTCGCCCTCCAGCTATGGGGAGTTCAAGCGGCTCCTGGCGGATGGGGGAATGGTGATCAAGGTGGTGCCGGAAAGTGGCTATCTGCAGGAATTGAGAGAGACGCTGCACGGGGCGTCCGGGGCGCAAAGCTATTCGAATCAAGCTACACAGGAGCTGTTCGAAAGCCATTTCCAGCTCATCGACAGGCGGCGGGTGCATTACCGCCTCTCTCTGGCTGGGCCGCAACTGGAACATTTGCTGAAGATGACGCCCTTGTCGTGGCAAGCGTCAGCGGGTGATGTCCAGCGCGTTCTGCGGCGGGAGCAGATGGGTATTACGGTAGATCTGACAGTTTTGATCGGCACACGGAAATAATTGCAACGAAAATAAAATAAGCGCAGACCCCGCCCGGTGTTAACCGGAGACGGGGTCTTTGTCTTGGGGCCGCTGCTGCTGGATGTCCTGGATGAACTTTTCCAGCTCGCCTCTCTTAAGCAAATCAACGAAGGTTTGCAGCCACTCGTAAAATTCAACCGCATGGTACAGCTTATGCAGATCTTTTAATGCCGTTTGGCGCACTTCGTCAGGGGTATCCGGATGCAGAATCAGTTCTTTAAGCTCAGGCATTACCTGCTCAATGGACGCCGTCATGACATCATGCTCGCGCTGCAGCTTGGTGGAGAAGAAATTGCGGAAAAAGGTATAAAAATCGCCCTGAACCTGATACAGGTCCTTGCGGTCCAGCTTGGTATCAAGCTTCTCGATCATATTGGAATCCAGCAGCGATCTGGCCGCATAGCTCATATTGCTTTTGCTCATCTGCATCTTGTCTTTCATTTCCTCAAGCGTCAGCGGTCTATCCTCGAAAAACATTCTTCCATACAATAGCCCCGCCGAGTGTGTGACACCATACAAATCCATCGTGGCTCCGATGGCCTCAACAACCTTTTCCCGCAACTGCTCCCACTGAGCAAGCGCTAGGGGCTCTTTTCCCGTCTGATTCACTATGGCAGCCTCCATAATACCGGTATGTACTTAATAGATACAAAATTTCTTGAATATTCATCATTATACCCCGCAGTAAACGAGGATGTAAGTCAAATTCCAATAAATGTAGGGGGATTAACAAATTTTACGAAGATTGACCTTTGAAATTACATAGAGATAACCCAGTCTGAAAAAATGAAAGTACAATAATAACTATACGATAGCGAAGATTAAGGTGTTTAAAGTGCTATAAGAGTTAATATTCAAAAAAAATTGTACATAAGATTGGGGCTGTTATGTTTTGAATTGGAGAAAAAGATGGGGTGAACCGCAGGCGTACGCTTTTATACTTCCGGCCATGATCCCCCTGATCGTGTTCTGGATCATTCCGATGATCTACATTACTTATTTAAGCTTCACGAGCTGGGATTTTATGAGCCCGGTGAAAACCTTCGTTGGTTTGGACAACTACAAATATCTGTTCCAGGACCCTGAATTTTATGCCACGATCCGGGCAACGCTCATCTTTGCGGCAGGGAGTGTCATCCCGACGATGACTGCCGGGCTGCTGCTCGCTCTGCTTCTGCACGGCAAGCTTGCCGGGTCGGGCATCTACCGGGCGATCATATTTTCCCCCTGGGTGACTCCGACCGTCGCGGTATCCATCGTGTGGGCCTGGATTTTCGAAGCGAGATCGGGCCTTGCGAATGCGATACTGAACGGGTTTGGGATTGAAGCGATTCCGTGGCTGCAGGATGGGGCGTGGGCGATGGTTGCTATTCTCATCGTCACCATTTGGAAAGGGCTCGGTTGGGTGATGGTTTTCTACCTGGTAGCTTTGCAGTCGGTGCCCGAAAGTCTGAAGGAAGCGGCGGCTATCGACGGCGCCGGTCCTTTGCGGATCTTTTTCGCGGTAACGCTGCCGCTCATTTCACCAACGACCTTTTTCCTGTTCATTATCCAGATGATCGATGCCTTTCAGGCGTATGACCAGATTAATATTCTGACTCAGGGCGGGCCTGCAGGCTCCACTCGTACCCTGCTTTATCTGTATTATCAGGCGGCTTTCGACCAGTTCAATGTAGGACAGGCTTCGGCGGTTGCGCTGATGCTGGTTGTATTTATCGGGCTGTTTGCAGTTACTTCATTTCTGGTGTCACGCAAAAATGTACACTATCTCTCTTAGAGGAAAGATATTTTACTTTCGGTAAAAATCACTTTTTTTTATTGGAACACCGCGTTTACAAGTAGACACTAGAGGAGGCACATTATGTTTCGTTCATCCATCCTGACTCAGATTATCAGGCATGCGGCGCTCATTCTGATCAGTCTGGCCATGGCTTTTCCTTTCCTGTGGATGGCCACCAGCTCGCTGAAATCCAATGATGAGATCAGGGCCTTTCCGCCAGTCCTGCTGCCTGAGGTGCCGCTCTGGAGCAACTTTGTGGAAACGTGGAACGCTGCGCCGTTCGGGCAGTATTTGCTGAACAGTGTCTTTGTGGCAGGCATGATTGTCATTTGCCAGATCATTCTATCCGCCATGATGGCTTACGCGCTGACCCATATGCATTTTCCTTTCAAAAATGTGCTGCTGGGTGTCATTTTGACGATGTATATGCTGCCGGTGTCCGCCACCTATCTGCCGAGCTATATCATCCTGTCCAAGCTGAACCTGATCGACACGTATACGGGTCTGATTGTCTCGAATGCGGTCAGCGTATTCTCCATCTTTCTGATCCGTCAGGCCTTCATGCAGCTGCCGAAAGAACTGGTCGAAGCTGGGAAAATCGACGGAGCAGGCCATCTGCGTATTCTGTTTACATTGCTGTTTCCGCTGGCACGCTCCTCCTTCATCGTGCTTGCGCTGCTCAGCTTTATCTCGAATTACAACAATTATTTCTGGCCGATGCTCATTACCAAATCCCCTGAACTCAACCTGGTGTCCGCCGGGCTGCGTTCCTTCTTCGTGGAGGGAGGCGGGTATGGCATGAAATGGCCGCTCATTATGGCAGGCAGCACATTCACCATTGTGCCGCTGCTCGTGCTGTTCGTGATCGCCCAGAAGTGGATTATTAAGGGGGTGAACAACGCGTTCAGCGTGAACAAGGGGTAAGGGTGTGGGGAGAAGTTTCCCGTACTGTTGTTACATACATCGGGTACGAATTGCATCGAAAAAATGGAGGGATTACTGAACATGTTCAAGATGGCGAAGATGAAAAGCATTTTGTCAGGACTACTTATTCTGTCCTTTATCGTTCTGACCGCCTGCAGTGGCAATCAGAGCACGGGGGCGGGAGCCAATGAGAACCAAAGTGCTGGCGCAGCCGACGGACAGCCGGTTGAAATCGAGTTCTGGTACGGCCTGGGCGGGAAGCTCGGGGACGAGATGAAGAGTCTGATTGATGAATTTAATGCATCCCAGGATGAAGTGATCGTCAAACCGGTGGTGCAGGGCAATTATGATGAAACAAAGCAGAAGCTACAGGCGGCCATTGCTTCCGGCAAGGTGCCGGCGGTGGCGCTTGCCTCTGATGTAGCCTGGGCAAAGAATGGATATTTTGCTTCCCTGGATGATTTCATCGCAGCGGATGACACGTTCAAGGCGGATGACTTTATTCCGGCATTTTTGAACCAGGGCAAAGTGGACGGCAAGCAGTATTTCATGCCGATGTATGGAACAACCCAGCTGCTGTATTACAACAAGGACATGTTTGCGAAGGCTGGCATTACGGAAGAGGATATCAAAACTTGGGAAGGGCTGGCGGAAGCGGCAAAGAAGCTCACCGTCAAGGAAAACGGGAAAACCACCGTGTATGGCTGGGAGCCGATGTGGGGTGCGGATAATATGATTGACGCGACGCTGAGCCGGGGCGGTCGTATTCTCAGTGAGGACGGCAAGACCGTCATGATTGACAGCCCCGAATGGATTGAAACATGGGATGCTTTCGGCAAATGGATTTTCGAGGATCAAATCATGGCGATTCACTCCGGCGGACAGGGCTGGGAGTACTGGTACAAGACGATTGACGATGTGCTGCAGGATAAAGCAGCAGGCTATACAGGCTCCAGCGGAGACCAGGGTGATCTTGATTTCAACAAACTGGCCGCAGCACCGCAGCCAGGCTGGGAAGGCCATGATCCGGCACCGGTCGCATCGGCCCTGCAAGCGGGCATTTTGGCGAAAGCATCCCCGGAGGAGCAGGAAGCGGCTTATAAATGGCTGACCTTCTTCACCAAGGCGGAAAATACCGCGAAATGGTCGATGAATACTGGTTATATCGCCGTACGCCAATCCGCACTGGAAGTGCCGGAGTTCAAAGCATACAGCGAGCAAAATCCGCACAGCAGGCAGCCTCTGCTGCAGGCGCAGCACGCTTCGGAGCCTTTCATCGATCCGACGGGCGGCAAAATTACGGATGCGCTCAAGGTAGCGGCTGATAAAGTGCAGATCTCCAACATGCCTGCCGAACAGGCGCTGAAGGAAGCCAAGGAAACTGCACAGCGTGCACTGGATCAGGTGACAGGAGGATAAAGACGCATGATAACGATGACATCGTACGGGCTTCAGCCAGGACATTCACTTGCTGTGCATTCCTTCAGGTTGAATGACCCAGCCGAATGGCTGATTCTGCACGCAGAGCATTCGGAGAACATCTGGCTGCAGCTGGTGGTCAGGGATGCGGAGGGCCAGATCCGAATGCAGTACTTGACCAAAGGCCTGGAGCAGACGCTGGTGCTGTGCGCCGATCCCGGGCGTTCCACCTGCGGGTCCGTTGCAGGGCAGCTTCCGCAGGGAGAGTGGACCGTGCAGGTCTACGGGATGAAGCCCGGAGCGGCCGCCACCTACACTTTGACCATTCAGACAGGGCTGGGGGCTCCCGACAGCGAAGGGACGCTCCCGCCGGTGGGCAAGCACCAGTGGACAGGGCCTGTTAACTCCGGGTCGGCAATGTCCTATCAGAATTATCCATGGGACCGTGTTGCTGCTGTTGAACCGCGTTGGTATAGCGGAGACTTTCACATGCATACCCGCCTGACGGACGGCAAGCAGACCCCGGCAGAGTTGACAGCCCAGGCGGCAGGGCAGGGGCTGGATTTCATGGTGATTACGGAACACAATTTTCTGACGACAGGCTGGCCGGAGACGGAGCTGCTGGTTATCCCGGGGGTTGAGGTGACTTCCTCCAAGGGGCATTTCAATATTCTCGGCATCCGTGAATGGATTGAATGGTTTGGCAGCGGCAGCCAGCCGGTGTATGAAACGGTGGAAGGCATGGCGTCCATCCTGCAGGCCGCAAGGGAGCAGGGAGCGGTATGCAGCATGAATCACCCGGAGCTGGTTCCTTGGGAATGGCAGCATGATGTGCGCCTGGATGCCTTTAATACGATTGAAATCTGGAATGATCCGACTTACCCGGATAACGTCGCTGCCACGGAAAAGGCTTTGCAGCTCTGGGACGTCCTGTGGGCTAACGGCGTGATGCTTTGGGGCATCGGCGGCAGTGATACACATAATCTGCCTCATGAAAGCTACGAACCGGACGGACCGCCTTCGGTGGCGGGTGATCCGAGGACATGTGTCTGGAGCGAAGAGTTGTCTGTGCAGGGAATCATGAGTGCCATCAGACAGGGACAGGTTTATGTAACACGTGGGCCTGAGCTTGATCCTTATGTCACGGCAGGAGAGCATGTGTTTCGGCCGGGAGAGCGCGTGTTCTGGGCAGAGGAACGTATCCCGTCCGAAGTGGAGCCAACGCAGTCTGTTGTCTGTCATTTGGGCATTCGCAGCGTTCCTGCCGGTGCTTCCATCCGCTGGATTGTGGACGGCCTAACTGTGTCCGAGTCCAAGGTGGAGAGTGACCATGATAATTCGGAGGATTTTCTGCGATTCAGCCACGAAATTAACTGGCTGGATGAAGGCCTGCACTGGGTGCGCGCCGAGGTACGGGATAGCGAGGGAAGGTTGCTGGCTTTTACGAATCCGGTGTATCAAGGGGAGGCTGTGCCAACGCTTGCGACATGGGGCGAGCTGAAGCAGAAGCTGGAATTGGGGGCTGCTGCTGCGGCACGCTGATCTATGGCTTGATGATCTGTAATATAAGGAAGGTGGCGAAATGGCGGCGATACTGCAGGTGAATAACCGCGAGATGGAGATCGATGCGATCCTCTTTGATAAAGACGGCACACTGCTTCAATTTTTGCCCTTGTGGGGAACGTGGGCCGGGATCATGACCTCTCTTATGACGGAATCCATTCAGGCATTGGGAAGAGGCGCGGATGTTGCGCCAGAGTCACTGCTTGGCATAGAAATGGATGAACAAAAGCATGTTGTCGGTTATGACCTGGGCGGACCCTTATCGATTGCTTCCATTCCGGAGATTGAAGGCGCATTGGCGTGGCAGCTGTATACGCGGGGCTTGTCGTGGAATCAGGCAATGCAGCGGGTAAGGGAAATCCGGGCCGCGGCTGACGAGGAGGTAGAGCGGGAACGGCCGACCGTGCCGCTTCCGGGGCTGCTGCCCTTTCTGTCACGTTGTATGGAAGCTGGTCTGCCGCTGGCCGTTGTGACGGCGGATCAGACAGCAGAAGCGGCCAAGCATCTGCAATGGCTGGGAGCAGCGGACTGCTTCAGGGTGATTATGGGCCGGGACCAGGTCATCAACGGCAAGCCTTCGCCCGAGATTGTATACAAAGCCTGCAATCTGCTCGGCGTCCTGCCCGCAAGGACGGTACTGATTGGAGACACAGCAGGGGACATGCAGACAGGAAGGCAGGCTGGTGTCGGTATGACGATCGGCATCGGCGGCGGAGAGGCTCTGGAGGAAGCGGACATGATGATTCGTTCGTATGATGAGCTGCAGATTGAGCGAGTCGAGCTCTCTTTGCTCCATGATGGCTGAATTTCTGCATGGTGAATTACGGACAATATTTTGTTAGGCAAAAAGGAATGAAAACATGTGGGCTGGATCTATTTATCCATGGCGATCGCCTTGGAACTGACAGGAACTATCATTATGAAATATTCGGCCGGTTTTACAAGGCTGCTGCCATCTGTGCTGATGTTTTTCTTTTACGGGCTCAGCTTTGCTTCATTGAACCTGGCGGTGCGTACACTGAATCTGAGTCTGGCTTATGCGATCTGGTCCGGATTGGGTACGCTTTTGATCACATTGGCAGGGTATTACTTATTCCACGAGACGATCTCGCTCCGTCAATGGATTTGCATCGCTATTATTGTGGCAGGCGTTGTTGGACTGAAAGTGAATTAAGCTTGTTACAGCGGCGAAAATGAACTGTGAACTGACCGGACCCAATTGACATCCAAAATTAGTATATGTTATATAAGAAGAAGCATTAGCACTCATGATTGATGAGTGCTAATTGGCTGCGATACAGCGGATAACATTTCTGCACGACATATACTTTGATTTGGGAGAGGGGATCCAATTTTATGGCCAAGAAACAATTTCAAGCCGAGTCCAAGCGCCTGCTGGAAATGATGATTAACTCGATCTATACGCAGCGTGAGATTTTTCTGCGTGAGCTGATTTCCAACGCCAGTGATGCGATTGACAAAATTTATTACAAAGCGCTGACGGATGATAATCTGGTATTCAACAAAGAGGATTATTACATCAGGATCACGGCAGACAAAACAAACCGGACTTTGACCATTTCCGATACCGGGATCGGTATGAACAAGGAAGAACTGGAGAACAATCTGGGCGTCATTGCCAAGAGCGGTTCTTTGGCCTTCAAGAATGAGAATGAGCTGAAGGACGGCCATAACATCATCGGCCAGTTCGGGGTCGGCTTCTACTCCGCTTTCATGGTCGCGGATCAGGTTACAGTCATGACCAGAGCCTTGGGCAGCGATGAAGCGTTCAAGTGGGAATCCACAGGCGCGGACGGATATACCGTTGTGGCTGACGAGAAAGAAACGGTCGGTACGGATATCGTTTTGAAAATCAAAGACAATACGGAAGAGGACAGTTACGACGAGTTTCTTGAAGAATACCGCCTGAAGGCGATCATCAAGAAATATTCCGATTTCATTCGCTACCCGATCAAGATGGATGTGAAGATCAGTAAGCCGGTTGAAGGCAGCGAGACGGAGTTCGAGGAAGCGGTTGAAGAACAGACGGTCAACAGCATGGTTCCGATTTGGCGGAAAAACAAAAGCGAGCTGACGGAAGAGGACTATGAAAACTTCTATGCCGAAAAACGCTACGGCTTCGACAAGCCGATCAAGCATATCCATATCAGCGCGGATGGCGCGGTGGTCTACAATGCCATTTTGTTTATCCCGGAGAAAACGCCGTTCGATTATTACACCAAGGAATACGAAAAAGGGCTGGAGCTGTACTCCAACGGGGTCCTGATTATGGACAAATGCGCGGATCTGCTGCCGGATTACTTTAGCTTTGTTAAAGGCATGGTAGATTCCGAGGATCTGTCGCTCAACATTTCCAGGGAAATGCTGCAGCATGACCGCCAACTGAGCCTGATCGCCAAAAATATCAAGAACAAAATCAAAAGTCAGTTGCTTGGTCTGCTGAAGGATGAGAGGGAGAAATACGAGAAGTTCTACACTTCCTTTGGCAGACAGCTTAAATTCGGTGTTTATAACGACTATGGCATGAACAAGGATCTGCTGCAGGATCTGCTGATGTTCTACTCCTCCAAAGAGAAGAAACTGGTTGCCCTGGATGAGTATATTTCCAGAATGCCTGAGGATCAGAAGTATATCTATTATGCCGCCGGCACTTCTGTCGAACGGATTGAAAAGCTGCCGCAAACCGAGCTTGTGGCCGATAAAGGCTATGAAATTCTGTATTTCACCGACGATATTGACGAATTCGCTATCAAGGTGATTGGCACCTATAAGGAAAAAGCCTTCAAATCGGTATCCAGCGGGGATCTGGGCATTGAAGCCGACAACGAAGATAAGGCGTCAGAGGAGGAAGAGAACGGACATAAGGAGCTGTTTGAGGAAATGAAAAAGCTGCTGGACGGTAAAGTGACGGGTGTCCGTGCTTCCAAACGCTTGAAGAGCCATCCGGTTTGCTTGACGGCGGACGGTGAGCTGTCGATTGAGATGGAAAAAATCCTGCAGGCGATGCCTGACAGCCAGAACATCCAGGCTGACAAGGTGCTGGAAATCAACGTGAATCATGATGTGTTCAAATCCTTACAGGATGCCTTCGAGCATGACAAGGAGAAACTGGGCCTGTATACCAGTCTGCTGTATCATCAGGCGCTGCTGATCGAGGGACTTCCAATTCAGGATCCTGTGGAGTTTACGAATGATATCTGTAAGGTGATGGTGTAGGCATAGAGACGACCGCTCCGAGAACGAAACATTCCTGCAATCGCTGTTGACCCTCCGGGCCAAAGGCGAACGCTGCGCTTTTCCGGAATTGCTTCGTCCTCTCCGCTGCTGCGTGCTTATGCCTACTTGAGTGAAGTAAACAGGGTCACGGCTCAAATTAGCCGCGACCTTTGATTTGTCCAAAGGTTGGGAACAGGAGTAAGTTAATCTGTTCCCGACCTTTATTTATTTTCCTCCGCATTCGTGCCATGACCTCGTCGTGGTCTAATAATTCCTCGCCATCAGCAATTTTCTTTTCAGCAACAAGAAGCTTCGATTGTAATTTAACATCTTTCCGTGAGAAGTCCCCTTCCTCTGAGCCTATACTTCCGAAGCGAGTTTTGTTCGAAGCTTATTCAGGAAGTAGCGCTCACAAAACTTTGAGTAGGGGATGAATCTCGGCTAGGCGAAGCCTAAATGCACTTGTCTATTGTATATGACTCGTGCTTTCCTAGTCGAATGTATGTGTGGTATAATGCGAATATATGTTCTTATTAAGGCGGTGACCCTTCATGCAAATCACGTATCAATTTCGCCTCTACCCGACCCCCGGACAGGAAGAAGGCATGATTCGAACGTTGATCTTGTGCCGAAAGCTGTACAATCGGGCGAAGGAGCAACGGGATACCGTCTACAACCAAGAGGGCAAAACCGTCACCTACGCCAAGCAGCAAAATGAATTGCCCGCCTTCAAGAAGGAATTTCCCGAATATAAAGAAGTTCATTCCCAAGTGTTACAAGATTGCTTGCGGCGTTTGGATGATGCCTATCAGCGGTTCTTTCGCGGCGATGCGGGTTTTCCTCACTATAAGTCAGCCGACCGATATCGATCCTTTACATACCCTCAGCCGGGTGCGGTAGACAAGACGTTCGCCCGGGATGGATACGTCTATCGGTCCAAAATCGGCTTTGTCCGCATGCGTACACATCGTCCGTTCGACCAGGCAAATGTGACCCAAATCAACGTGAAACGGCATGCAGACGGATGGATCGCGGGCATCAGCGTAAACATAGAGGCAGCGGAAGCCAGTCAGACGGCGGAAACAGCCGTGGGCATCGACGTCGGGCTACGCACGTTTGCGGCGCTGTCCGATGAGACGAAGGTGGACAACCCATGGTATCTGCGAAAATCGGAAAAGCGGCTCAGACGCGCCCAGCGGCGGTTGTCTCGCAAAGTGCGAGGTTCACGCAACCGGCAGAAGGCCAAACAGAAAGTGTCGAACATCCACCAGAAAGTGGCGCGGCAGCGAACAGATTTCTTACACAAACAATCGCATCGTTCAGAGACATGATCTGATTGCAGTGGAGCAGCTGAGAGTGAAGAACATGATCCGTAACCGCCGACTGTCCAAAAGCATCTCGGATGCCGGGTGGCGAAGGTTCATCACGTATCTGTCGTATAAAGCGGCAAGACAGGGGAAGCGACTCGTACAAGTGCCCGCCCACGGCACATCGCAAACCTGCATCTGTGGTGCGGATGTTCCCAAAACGTTAGCGATCCGGCTTCATGAATGCGAAGCATGCGGACTGGTGCAGGATCGGGACATTGTTTCGGCCCAGGTCATTTTGCAGCGGGCTTTGAACATCGTAGCGTGATGACCGAATACCGTAGGGAGGGTTTGCCCCGAACGGGATGCGTGCCGCATCGAACGCTTGTGGAGATCCAGTCAGACCTTTCCAACAGAAAGGCAGCGATCGTTGAAACAAGAAGCCCCCGCCTCTTCAGGCAGAGGGAACATTCACTTCGTGCCTCCATGCGCCGATAAGCATCGTGACTCATGACAACCAGGTCAGCTTCTCCGTTACGGGTTAAAACAACAGGCTCATCTATTTCATGGCAAAATTTCGAAAAGCCGTTGTAGTCCTGACGTATCGTACTGGAGGGCTTGATTTGCATTGCTTCAGTGATAGCGGCTCAGTATACTTGAACCAGTAGAAAAGTAACCGGTTTGAACATTTTTTTGAATAATAAGATGTTTCTCCAGAGGAGGCCAACAGAATGCTTGGCGAATTGCTGCTGGTTGAGGATGATGCTTCGATCAGCGAGATGGTTGTGGATTATTTGACAAAAGAAGGCTATCGGGTGGAAACCGCCAAGGATGCCGGGGAAGCGGCAGTGCGATTTGAGGCAGGCAGGTTTGATTTGGTTCTGCTCGATATTATGCTGCCAGGCGGGAATGGGCTTGATTTGCTGCAGAGGTTTCGTTCCCTGAGCCGTGTACCGATTGTAATGCTGTCTGCCAAAGACGGAGAGGTAGATAAAGCGCTCGGGTTGAGATTCGGTGCCGATGACTACATAGCGAAGCCATTTTCTCTGATTGAGCTGTCCGCGCGGGTGCAGGCAGCGATTCGCCGGGCTACGGAGTATGCGGCGGATTCAGCCTCTGGAGCTGTCGGGCAGGCGCAGGGAGTTATCACGGTTGGGCCTTTGAGCATGGACCCGGACAACTTTATCGTGACCAAATCCGGCGAGCCGCTGAAGCTGACAGCCAAGGAATTTCAGATCCTCAAGCTGTTTGTCCAGCACCCGAAACGGGTGTATACGAAAGCCCAGATCTACAATTCCGTGTGGGGCGAAGAGTATTACGGTGACGAGAATGTCATTAATGTCCATATGCGACGGCTGCGTGAAAAGATCGAGGATGACCCGTCCAATCCGAGAATCATTTGCACCTTATGGGGAATCGGCTACAAGCTGGGAGAGATGTAACGTGATCTGGGTGCTGCTGATTCTCATTTTTGTATTGCTGGTGCTGCTCTTGATGTCATATTTGAAAAACCGTGCTTACCGCAGAGAGCTGGCCTATATCGCAAGGCGTCTGGAACAGCTTGTTCATGAAGAGGATCGCGGGTATATTCAAGTCGTGACCGGCTCTCCCGAGCTGCGGAGTGTGCTGCAAGGGACGAATGAACTGCTGGATTACGCGCGCAGGTCGGCTGATGACTATGTCAGGACCGAGCTGGCCATGCGCAAAATGCTGGCTAATATCTCCCATGATCTGAAAACGCCGCTAACCGTGGTGCTGGGATATGCCGAAGCGCTCTCAAGGGATAACGATATGTCGGAGGAAGAACGGGAGCGACTGTTGGGCAAAATTCATCAAAAGTCGCTGGATGTGCTGGAGCTGATGAACAAATTTTTTGATTTGGCTAGGCTGGAATCGGGCGATGATCACCTTGCCTTCGAACGGTTCGATGCGGCAGATCTTTGCCGTCAAAGGATATTGGCCTATTATGATATTTTGACACATCGCGGCTTGGAGGTGGCGATTGATATCCCGGACAAGCCGGTTTGGATTTATGCGAATGCCGAATCGCTTCAGCGTATCCTGGATAACCTGATCTCAAACGCGATTCGCTACGGAGCGGACGGTAAATTCCTGGGGCTGACGCTGCGGACAGAAGGAGAATTTATGCTGATTGAGGTCTCGGACCGGGGCAGGGGAATACAGGAAACAGAGCAAAGCCGCGTATTTGAGCGCTTGTATACACTTGAGGATTCCCGCAATCGGGAGGTGCAGGGCAGCGGCCTTGGCTTGACGATCACGAAACGTCTGGCGGAACGCATGGGAGGCAGCATTGAACTGGAGAGCCGACCGGGGATACGTACCGTCTTCACGGTGAAGCTTCCGTCCGCCCGCGCATAAAGTAAGAGTTTTGTAAGGATTGATTAATAAAAAAGAACATTTGCCGCAGTATGATCATCTCAAGGACAAAATGAGGAATGAGGCGAATGAGCGACATGATCAGGACACGTAATTTAACGAAGCAATTTGGCGGCAGCACCGTCATTTCAGGTGTGAACATGACGGTAAAGGAACGGGAGATCTACGGATTTCTGGGTTCGAACGGTGCCGGTAAAACAACGGTGATGCGAATGCTGCTGAATCTGATTAAACCGACAGAAGGCGAGATTGAGCTGTTCGGGGAACGGCTGACGGCTGGAGCCACGAAGCCGTTTAAACGCATCGGCCATATTATTGAGACGCCTGTCTTTTACGAAAACCTGACAGGACAGCGAAATCTTGAGCTGCACTGTGAATACATGGGAATGTATAATCCCAAGATGATCCAGGAGGCGCTTGAGCTGGTTCAATTAAACAGTGCGCGTAACAAGCCGGTTCATCAGTATTCACTGGGCATGAAGCAGCGTCTGGGCATCGCGCGCGCCGTGTCGACCAAGCCAGAGCTGCTTATTCTGGATGAGCCGATCAATGGTCTGGACCCGAACGGAATTCTGGAAATGAGAAGCTTGTTTAAGCGGCTGCGTGATGAATATAGAATTACCCTGCTGATATCCAGCCATATTCTAGGGGAAATTGAGCAGATTGCAGACACGATTGGCGTGATCAACAGCGGCCGGCTGATCGAGGAAGTGTCCATGGAACGGATTCGCAGCACGCAGACAGAGTATGTGGAGATCATTACGCTGAACGTCAACCGGGCAGCCTATGTGCTGGAGCATGATTTGAATATCCGCAACTTTAAAGTATCGGGAGACAGACAGTTGAAAATCTATGATATGCAGCTTTCCCAGAGCGAGCTGTCCAGGCAGTTGATCACCCGTGAAGTGCCGATTGAGGCAATTAACCGTCGCAGCCGGTCGTTGGAAGAGTACTTTTTGGAAGCTGTCCGCGGAGGTGAAGAGCATGCTGCATCTCATTAAGCTTGAGTTGATGAAGGGGCGGAAAGGCAGTTATCTATGGGGAGCGATTATCACTTATGCCATCATTGCAGGTTTGATGCTGCTCGTCTTGTTTGTGGATAATGCTCTTGAAGAGGTCTTTCCTAATGATGTGGAGCTGCTGACCGTGATCGATACGCTGACGCGCATCACCTTTGTGATCTATGCATCTGTTCTCTTGTCCAGGCTGATTATCCGGGAATACAAGGACAGAACGATGGAGCTTCTGTTTACTTATCCGGTAAGCCGGAAAAAGATCATTTTCGCAAAGCTGATTATTGTGGCCGTATGGACATTTATTAACATTGTCGTTTCCAACCTGCTGATCAGCTCGCTGTTATTGTTTGTTAACCGAATGGTCGGGGACATCCCAGTGGTGATGACGCCGGAAATGTTGTATCAGCACTACTTGAAATCGGTGATTCAGGCTTTGGCTGCTGCTGGCATGAGCCTGCTGCCGCTGGCTGTCGGGATTCGCTGGAAATCGGAGGCGGCGACGGTCGTATCGTCCATTGTTATTGTTTCGGTGGTCTCGTCCAATAATATGGGGTTCAGCCTCAGCTCGATTATTGCAATACCGCTGACATTAGCTGTATTTGGCGTATTGGTGGCCTACCTCTCTTTCCGCAACATCGATCATACCGATATTCCCTGAATGCCGGGACTCAGCCTTAAGAATCCGTTCTTAAGGCTTTTTTGTACAAACTAATCCTCTGCGAATGTAACCGCAACAAATCGAAAGCGCCTATGTTCTACAATGAAGACGTAGCGGGGCCAAAGAATAGGAGGGTCTATGAATGAATAATGCAGTAAGCGACAGCAGTACAAAGGCAATGGAAATTTTAAATCGAATGTTTGCAGTTGAAATGGAATTTATGCGTTCGGATGGAAGTGACTTTAGTGGTATTAAATCTGCCTTTCACCCCGACATCGTGGTTCATGAGCCTGTCTCGCTTCCTTATCCTGGCGACTGGTGCGGTTATGAAGGACTCGGAAGACTCTTTAAAATTATGCATAATACGTGGAGTTCCATGAATACTGAGAACATACTTGCGACTCTAGATGGTGACACCCTTTTTATGGGATGTACTTTAGTGGCTAGGACAAGGCAATCTGAAATAGAAGTCCGACTCCCCTTTGCCCAAATCCTAAAAATGAAGGACGGTTTAGTTATCGAAGCATTTCCATACTATTTTGATACTGCTATGATAAACGCAGCGCTTGGTTGTGTGACATCTGGCCGCCTCAATACAAAAACAGCAAGCTCCCGATAAATACCGGGATGTTTGCTGTTTTGCATTAGGTATACCGTTTACTTCGCCTGAATGTACCCTTCCGCTTTCAGCAGCTCGGCAATCAGGACGGCACCGCCTGCAGCGCCGCGCAGGGTGTTGTGTGACAGACCCACGAACTTGTAATCGTAGAGCGTATCCTCGCGCAGTCTGCCTGTAGAAACGCCCATGCCGCGCTCAATGTCACGGTCCAGCTTCGTTTGCGGTCTGTTCTCTTCTTCAAAATACGTAATGAACTGCTCTGGAGCACTCGGCAGCCCAAGCTCCTGCGGCCGGCCTTTAAATTGCTGCCACCGTTCCAGAATTTCAGCCTTCGAAGGCTTTTTCTCGAACGATACAAATACGGCTGCCAAATGCCCGTCCGTTACCGGCACGCGGATACACTGGGTAGTAATCAAAGGTGCGCTGGCTTTCACGATTTCACCGTTCGCAACGCTACCCCAGATGCGCAGCGGCTCCTGCTCGCTTTTCTCTTCCTCGCCGCCGATGTAAGGAATGACGTTGTCCAGCATTTCCGGCCAGTCGGTAAAGTTTTTGCCTGCCCCGGAAATGGCCTGGTAAGTCGAGGCCACTACTTTGGTCGGTTTGAAATCCAGCAACGCGTGCAGTGCCGGCACATAGCTTTGGATGGAGCAGTTCGGCTTTACGGCAATAAAACCTGTGGAGGTTCCGAGCCGTTTCCGCTGTGCGGCGATGACATCAATATGCCCTGGATTGATTTCCGGAATGACCATGGGAACGTCAGGTGTCCAGCGGTGAGCCGAGTTGTTGGAGATGACAGGTGTGCCTGTTTTGGCGTAGGCTTCTTCCAGCGCTTTGATCTCATCTTTTTTCATATCTACCGCGCAAAATACAAAATCAACCGATCCTGCAACTTCTTCCACCCTCGAGGCGTCCTGTACGACGATGCTCTTCACCTCTTCAGGGATAGAACCCGGCACCTTCCATCTGCCTTGCACGGATTCTTCATATGTTTTGCCCGCAGAGTTTGCACTTGCCGCGATGGCTGTAACTTGAAACCATGGATGCTGATCAAGCAGCTGAACAAAGCGCTGACCCACCATACCTGTTCCTCCGACAATAGCAACTTTCAATTTTTCAGTCATTCGATGTTCAGATCCTTTCCGTTTAAATTGGCATGTTCTTTTTGAACTACCTCTTATACAAATAAAAAAATCTCACCCCCAAGACTGAACGTAAGTCTTAGGGACGAGATATGTATACTCGCGGTACCACCCCAAATTCGCCAATATGTCGCCATATCAGCCTCTTCGAGTACTGCACTGTATATATAACACATACATGCTAATACTCTAGCTCTGTAACAGGAGCTCCTGACACACCATCCCCATACTAATATATGAAGGTTCCGGTGTATTGCTCAGAGTTTTTTTTCAATAAACCATTCTTTACTCCTTTTCAGCGGACGGAGCTCTCTGCAAAAGAATTCATTTATTTACTCTTCTCATCATCGCAGTTGAATTATTGCGATTATAATATCAAATAACGGCAGGAAGGTAAACATATATTTTTTTGCAATTTTGGCGATGTTACAGGTTGAACATTATAGCCCGTATGAAGTAAAACACTTAAGTTTTGAATAGAAATCTATGGAAATCATGGTACAATGGTTATCGGAATGCAGCGGATTACCGGAACACAGACGGTTAACGATGCGTAGAGAATAGAAAAAGGGGTTACAGGAGGCAGCATGCACATTACTTCCATTTTGCTTGGCCTGGTTATTTTACTGAATATCATTTTTTCGCTGTTCGTTGTGTTCCAGGAACGAAGGGATGCAGGTACAACCTGGGCCTGGCTGCTGGTGCTCAGCTTTATTCCGGTGCTTGGTTTTGTGCTGTATCTGCTGTTTGCGCAGAACCTGACCCGCAGGCATCTGTTTCAATGGGCTGATCTGAACAAGCTGGGGACAGACAAGGTGCTGCACAAGCAGTTGGACAGTCTTGGCTCTGACGGGTTCGATTTCCGCAATCCGGCCACAAGGGATTACAAAGAGCTGATCCACATGCATCTTGTCAATAATCAGGCGGTGTATACGGAGGACAATTCAGTGCTTCTGTTTACGGACGGAAGGGACAAATTTGGCCAGCTGTTTGAGGATATTGAGAATGCGCAGGATTTTATCCATATTCAGTATTACATCATTAGAAGGGATACGCTGGGCAAACGGCTGCTCAAGGCCTTGACGGAAAAGGCGAGGCAAGGGGTCAAAGTGAGGGTGCTGTATGATGAATTGGGTTCGCGCTCGCTAACGAGAGGTTTTTTTCGCAGCTTCCGGGAAGCGGGCGGTGAGGTGGAGGTTTTCTTTCCCTCCAAGCTGCATCTGATCAATTTGCGGCTGAATTACCGCAATCACCGTAAAATCGTCATTATTGACGGCAAAATCGGCTATATCGGCGGTTTTAATGTCGGAGACGAATATCTGGGGCTGAGCCCCAAATTCGGCTATTGGCGGGATACACATTTAAGGATTCAAGGCCAGGCGGTGTACGCGCTGCAGACCCGGTTTATTCTGGACTGGAACCAGGCGTCGCGTGATCATGATATCAGTTATGAGCTGGACCTGTTCCCTGAGGTTGTTACAGAGGGCTGTGTCGGGATGCAGATCGTGACCAGCGGCCCGGACTCGGAATCGGAACAGATTAAATACGGTCTCATCAAAATGATCTCATCTGCCAAGAAGTCCATCCTGATCCAGACGCCTTATTTTATCCCGGATGCCAGCCTGCTGGATGCGCTGCGGATTGCGATCCTGTCCGGGGTGGAGGTCAGCATCATGATTCCGGATAAACCGGATCATATTTTCGTCTATTGGGCAACGTTGTCGCATATCGGCGAGATGCTGAAGGTCGGCGCCCATGTGTATATTTATAATAACGGCTTCATTCATGCCAAAACGATTGTCGTGGACGAGGAAATTGCCTCGGTCGGCACGGCTAATATTGATGTGCGCAGCTTCAGGCTCAATTTTGAAGTGAACGCATTCCTGTATGACGAAGAGATTGCCCGGCACATGGCCCGTATTTTTGACAAGGACATGGCCGTATCCCATGAGCTTACCTATGAGGAATATTTGAAGCGGCCCAATTGGATCAAAATCAAGGAATCTGTATCCAGGCTGCTGTCGCCGATTTTATAATGGCTGCTTGTTAACTCCCATTCATTGGGGGTTATTTTTTTGGTTTGATATAGGGCCATTTACCTGAGTTTGTAAAATCTATTGACTAGGTACGAGGATTTATTTACCATGGGAAATATGTCCTTGTTTTACATGGTGTTTATTGCTATTAAAGGGGGTTAGAGTGCAGATTCATCAGAGATATTCTTAAGAAGAAAGTTTTATTTTCTCGAAGGGAGATAGAGTCGTTTGCAAAAAATGATGAGGTTGCTTATTGCTGCCGGTTTGTTCCTTGGAGCTTCCGGATTGGGGGCGTTCAGTCAGGAGGTGTCGGCCAAGCAGTATGATTATGATGAACTGAACCGTCTCACAGCCGTAGAGTCTGAAAAGGGCAGGATCACCTATACCTACGATGCAGGCGGCAATTTGTTAAGTGCTGTTCATACGCCAGCTGAAAATACTTCTTTTCGAGTAACAACGAACATTGCTTCCGGGTGGACATCATATGCTACCAGTGGGGTTGACGCCGAGTTTGCTTTAGTTACTGAAGCAGTCTACCAGGAACAGACACAATCTGGATCAGCAGCAGAAGATGGCAGCACTTCTGTTGTCCAGGATGTGTATTCGGTTACAGGATCGGTATATCAGCCTCGGTCAGAAATGACCGTTCAAAAGATCAGCGCCAGCTCAAACCGGGCCGGTGGGGTTAACATTTACCGTGATTTGGAAATCTCGGGTGGACAGACCTACAGTGCCAGAGGATTGGTTAGAGCGCCGTCCATCGAACAATCGTTAGTGAAGGTGGTCATTAATTATTACGATGCCAAGGGGAAATTGATCACGCATCATAATGCAGCGATTCTGCCACAAGCAAGCGGCTGGGAGAGCTTCTACTCTGAAACGACTTCTCCCCGCAATGCGGTAAAAGCAAGAGTTCATTTACAAATTACGATTCTGCAGAAGAGCGGGTCTGGCGAAGCCGGTTTTGCCAATGTCTCCTTTCAGCCTAAGCGTAATGATGAATAAGGAAGGAGAACAGATATGTTACGTACAAGCATGCGTTTGATTTCGCTGATCCTTGTTTCCTTTTTTATAATGATTGGACTAAAGAATTACCCGGTATTTGCGACGGAAGCGAACACTTATACGCTGTACAGCGGCCAGAGCGTTTCGGTAACCTTGGCTTCCAGCAGTACAACCAGTTTTACGGTAAAAGGTGATTCTTTTGATTATGTCAAATACACGGAGGACGGCAAGCTGTCCGCAAGCGGGCAGTACACGAGAAGTTACTCTGTAACTTTGTATTCAGGGCAAAGGGCCGTGTTAACCAACACTTCCTCATCTGAAGTGACGATTACTGCCAAAACAAGACCTGTCAATTTTGTAACCAGTTCAACACCGGCTATGCAAAAAAGGAACGTCGCCCCCGGATCCAGTGTATTGGTTCATAATTCCAGCAGTGCTACCGAAAGTGTAACATTCGACGGGCTGAACGATTACGCAAAGTACGATGACGAAGGAGTGCTCACCACCTTTGCGCGTAACGACAGAGGCGGATCTGCTTCGGTTCCCGCCAACGGCGGAACAGTAATAACCAACAGAGATCAACAGACAGTCCAACTCATCGGAGCCAGCGAGACTTTTACGTTCACGGATTCGACTCCCGCTTCGTTTCGGGAAACACTGAAAACAGGCGAAACGCTTGAAGCAGAGAACATAACAAGCAAATCCTTTTATGTGTATTACGAAAGTGAAGGTGCTTTATCCTACGAATACGTAGTCTATAAAGCGGATGGAACTGTCGATTCGTCCTCCACTAGCGCCAAAAGTCCATCTGACTTGATTGGTACCGGAAAACGGCTGGTTGTCACCAATCGCGGGAATGCTCCCCTCGTTGTAATTGGTGCCTTTGACGCATTTAGAGTTACGAATGAAAATAACACCGCCTACATCGAGCAAAAAATACAATACGGGGAAAGCTACAAATTTACCAATATTCAAAGCAAAAGTTTAGGGCTGTCTTATGATGGTACATACGATTTTGCAGAATATGATTCAACGGGAAAAGTGCTTGATTTCGGGCATGACTGGACAGGAGATTACTCCTATAACAGTATTTTTGAGAATGATTATGTAGTTGTCACCAACCGGAATCTTTCCCCGGTTACGGTTACATTGGCAAAAGGAGCCTTCAAAATCGAAAAGAGCATAAACCCTGCGCTGTCTGTTTCCTCGCTTTCTCCCGGAGAAAGCATGGAAGCACTTAATACCAGCAGCAGCAATGCTCATTTGGAGATGGAAGGCAGATACGATTATGCTCTCTATAATGCCACAGGTATTTCCGCCCACTATGAGGATTCATTCATCGATCTTCTTAATCTTCGCGCTGGGGAACGTGTGGCATTTACGAATATCGGAACAGAGACCAGAGAGGTTTACGCTCCGTATGAGATATTCAGATTTATGGATAGAGCTGCCGAGGTTACGTTCCACAGGGTGTTATCCCCGGGCCAATCTCTCAAGCTGGACAACAAGGCAGCTTACTCCTTTAACGTAAACGTGGACGGGCAGCATCACTACGCGGCGTATGATGAGGATAAAAGAGTTCGCGACTTTGGAAATCCGGTTACGGGAGATCGTCATTCGATTGCTGAATCAGAGTGGATGGTTGTGACCAATAGCGGACTTTCTGACATGGAAGTAACGGGCGCTTATGATGCGTTCACTGTTACTTCCCGTGCCGAGCCAGCTCTGTATAAAGGGTATCTTGGAACGGGTCAGAGTGTGAGACTGAAAAGCTCAAGCCCATACCGTTTTGATGTCTATTTGGATGGAACCTATGATCAAGCCAGCTATAACACGGATAATAGTCCGCGTTCTATCGGGAGGAAAGAAACTGGCAATCTGGCATTGTTGGCCAATGAGCGTGCAACGGTAACGAATACAGGGAATACGCTGCTGGTCGTTCTCTCGCCCTATGATGTAACTACCGCTCAGGCAAGTGCAACACCGGCGCTTGCCGTAAAAACACTTTTGATGGGTAGCAGTGTGGAATTTGTGAATAAATCGGCTCTTTCCGAACAGGTTCGGATTACCGGCATTCATGACCTGATGGATTACGCGGAAGACGGAAGTCCATACTTGTACAGCCGTGACCGGTTGACCGGGTTTAAATCCATTTCGGCTGGGCAGAAGACGGCATTCATGAACACCGATATCGAAACGATCGAGGTTTATGGTGCTTATGAAATATTTGAAATGAAGGAACGCAGCAATCCGGTAACGTTCAGCAAGACATTGGCGGCCGGCAGCAGTGCGGATTTCAAGAATGTAACGGCAAGATCCTTCTATATCTATCCAGAGGGGACATATGACTTTGCGTTATACGATGCGGAAGGAGACGTAGATGGTGTCGGCCGGGGTACCGATTCCGGGCTGAAGCTTATCAGTGCAGCAGAACGGCTGGCTATGACCAATGCTTCTTCCTCATCTATGATCGTCAAGGGGCCATATGACGCTATTAAAATAACCGACAGAGCACATCCGGCGTTATTTGAGCGTGTTCTGCAGCCAAGGGAAAGCATGGAGGCGGTGTACACCGGACCAGGAAACGGAAATGTCTACTTTACGGGCGAATATGATTATGCCATGTTTGCGGACGGCGTTCTGAACACCTATTTCCGGAACCAGTCTCTGTCAAGATCAGTCAGTCCAGGGGAACGGTTGGCTGTAATGAATGCTGAAGATCAGCCTATCACGGCTTACGGAGCATTTGATGTGTTCTCGGTTACGGGACGGGCCAATCCGGTTACTTTCCGTAAGAACCTGGACGCCGGACAGCACTTGGATATCGTCAACAAGCACGCAACCAAAGCGTTTAGTTTGTATTTTAACGGGGTCTATGACGATGTATTACGCAACAGTGATGGAGAACTGCTTGATCTGAACTATGCGACCGAGGACGCGATTCAGTCTATTTCCAGGGGAGAGAAAGTCGCAGTATCCGCCTCCGGGAACGGCCCGCTGACGCTTGAGGGCTCCTACGATGCGTTTGTCATTACATCCAGAGCAAATCCGGCATTGGCTAAGCTTGAGCTGTCTCCAGGGCAAAGTATGGAGGCTGTCAACACTGGAACGACGAAAGCCAGATTGAAATCGACAGGAACCTATGATCTGGCAACGTATGATCCCTCCGGTATGCTCGATGTGTACGACACGAATGCTACCAACGCAACGACCCGCACTTATGAACCGGGCGCTAAAGTGGCTGTGCAAAACGTCGATGCTGCCAATATTGTGATGTACGCTGCATTTGAAGACTTTACGTTCCAGAGAAGAGACAACCCGGTTACTTTTGAGCGCACCCTCTCCACTGGAAATATTCTGGAATTTGTGCCCGAAACGAATCGATTGTACACACCCCTGAAACTGGATGGAATATATGACTACGCGCAATATAAAAATGACGGGGAAGTAAATGGTTTTGCCGTTTCCGAAACGGCTGCAGCAGCCAGTGTTCCCCGGGATAACAGGATTGTCGTTTCTCCGGCTGACGGTTCGAGCTTAACGCTACGGGGGCCGTTCGATGGTTTTACAATTAACAATTCGGCGATCCAACCCGTGACTGTCAAGACACTGAATCCTGGTGAAAGCTATTCCATAGTGAATGTTTCGCCTGCCGGATTTAGCGCAAAACTCAGCGGTACCTACAGCTATCGTATTTATGACGCAGAGGGTACGCTGCGAAGCTCATACGACAACAGTACGGGCTCAACCCGCAATATTCAGGATTCGTACAGACTAGTCATCATCAACACAGGCTCGGAGAACGTTACTGTGACAGTTCCTACGGAAGCTGTAGTGGAAACGAATGGCGAGGAGCTTGTTGTGAAGTCGCTGGCGATGGACAAGACTCTCAAAGTCACCAATGTGTCTGGTACGGCGGAGCGACTATCTTTGCGGGGAACCTACGATGTTGCTGTGTATAATTCAGCGAAGCAGCCTGTAAGCTACTCCAGAAAAACCTCTGCTGCAGATTTGTCGTTGCCTGCGGGTTATTATGCTGTATTGACTGGACAACGGTCGGAGCCGACTGTGATCACTGGAAGTCCGGCAGCTTTCGTATTCTCCGAGCACGTGAATCCTGCTCTCCGGGTCGTCAAGCCGACCGAGACAGGAAGCGTTAAGATCACGAACGAAAGTATGGCAAGCTGGAAGCTGTCGGCACAAGGAGCGGCGGATTGGGTACAGTACGACGCATCCGGAGCCGTTCGGGATTATGATGCAGGCAGCAGCCAGACGTCCTACTCCATGGAGCCATCTCATTCGCTGAGGGTATCTCCTGTCGCATCAACGCTGGAATTATGGGGTCCTTTCGATGCTATGAAGGTAGAGGAATTGGAAGAGCCTGCGCTGGTTAACGTACGTTTGAACGGAAACAGCGCATTGAAGGTGACCAATTTAACTTCAGCAGACCGCACCTTTAAAGCCAAAGGGGCCTTTATGTACCGGTTTGGGGATGAAGAAGAGAAGTCAGGACAAAGTCCATTTACTGTGCCTGCAGATCAAGCGGTCATTATTCGCAACCCGGGTACGGAAGCCTATCAGGTATACAGTCCGTATGGATTCTTCAAGTATGAAGATGCACGTCAGGAAGAATCGGATGCCATTTCAGGCAAAAAGGCGGCCGACAACATCCGCAAGGCTGATCCTGGCGGCTACGATCCGCTGACGCTTCATGCTGATCCGATTGATACGGCAACCGGGGCGCAGATCATGAACCATACGCTGCTTACATCCTACGCTGCGGTACCCGTTCCTTTCCAGGCTCAATACTACTCATTGCTTACGGGTGATGGTGCTTTGGGCATTGGCTGGAGCCATAACTATGAAATGCGTGTGGTACCGGCTGCAGACGGGAAAGCGGCAGCGGTATACTGGAACGCCTTCCGCTTCAATTCGTTTGTGAAGGGCGCGGATGGGACGTTTACCTCCAGCGACACATCCGTACAGAATGACCGCTTGACTCAAACGAACGACGGCGGCTATGTGCTGAAGCGGAATGATGGAACCGTCTATACGTTTGCAGCAGACGGGACGTTGAGTTCTGTGGCAGAACGCGGCGGGATGAAGCTTGTCTTTAAGTATTCAGCTGCGCACAAGCTCGTTTCGGTAACGGAGCCGATGACCGGAGACGGATTAAGCTTTACTTATAACACAGCAGGCGATATTGTGACTGTCCAAGAACAGTCCGGCAGAAAGGCAAGCTTCGCTTATGATACGGGAGGCAGACTCGCCGAAATTACGGATGCCGACGGTCATAAGACACAATATACGTATAATGCCGATGATCAAATCGTGTCTGCGGTTACGGAAGGTCTTCAATTGTTCGCAAATACGTTCGACAAGGAAGGCCGGATCATCAAGCAAAGTGACGCCAACTCAGCTTCTACATCCTTCAGCTATGAAGAAAAGGATCATAAGCTCGTCACGACCATTACCGATCGTAATGGCAATTCTCTGAAGCGGACCCACAATGTTCGGTATGAGCTGCTTCAGTCGACCGACGCATTGGGCCGCAGTACGGAGTATGTGTACGATAATAATGGCAACAGAACACAGATTACGAACTCACTGGGTCAAACCGTACAGTATACTTATGACGCTTACGGCAATTTGACGGACGCCAAAGATCATACGGGCCAGACTGTGAGCATGGCGTATGACGAGAACAACAATCTGACAGGGGTAACCGGTCCGGACGGCAAAAAAGTCGCTTATGTGTATGATGAAAAAGGCCGTTTATTGACAACAGCCGATCCCCAAGGCAATAAAACTTCATACAAATATGACGAAAACGGTCTTCTGCTTGCCGCTACGGATGCGCTTGGTCATAAAACAACCTACGCTTATGCCGGAGGACGCCTGGACCAGGTGACGACGGCTGCTGGCGAAACGCTGACATTCGGCTACGATCAAGCCGGACGCCTTGCCAGCCAGACCGATGAAGAAGGCAATCAGGCCAAATCGGTCTACAGTGACAATGATTTGCTGGTTTCCTATGCCGATCCATTGAACCGCACCTTGAAATATGTGTATGACGGCCAGGGAATGCTGAGCGAGGAAACGGATGCACGCGGAAATACCACGAAGTACCGGTATGACGGCAACGGCAATCTTACGAAGGTCACGAATGCACTGAATGAAACGATCACGCTTGAATATGACGCGGAAGGACGTTTGACAGGAGCGGTTGATGCGCTGGGACGGCGCATGAGCTTCACCTATGACGCCGCAGGCAATGTGTTAAAGGAGAAGAATGCCGAAGGCGAACAGGTTCGTTATGTGTATGATGAACTGAATAGACTGGTTAAGGCGTATGATGCGCTTGATCAGCTTGTGTATCAGGCATCCTACGACAGCGCGGGCAATCCGGTTACGATCAAGGATGGACTGGAACTGGCCTACGGCGGCTCTTACGATATGCTGAACAGGCTGACGGAGAGCATCGATCCGCTGAACCGTAAGACCGTCTTCACCTACGATGAGCTTAACCGCCTGACCTCGGTAACCGATCCGATGCAGGGAACAGCCAGCCAAAGCTTTGATGCTTTGAGCAGACTGACCGAAGTGACAGATCCTAACCATAATACAACGATGTATAAATATGATCCGGTCGGACGGGTTGTCAGTGAGACGGATGCCGCCGGAGGCGTGCATACGTACAGATACAATGCTATCGGCTTGATGGAAGGTGAAACGAACAAGCGCGGCCAGAACGTAGCGTATCAATACGATGCGGCAGGCCAGCTGACGAAATTCACCGATCCTGACGGCAGTGTAGCTTATGATTATGACACCAACGGCAATGTAAGGGCCGTCAGCAGCGAAGGACAGGCCATTACCCGCAAGTTCGATGCTCTGAACCGGGTGACAGCGTACACGGATCAGGACGGCAATACGATCAAGTATACTTATGATGCGGCTGGCCAATTAACTGCGCTGACCTACCCGGACGGCAAGACGGTGTCTTACTCGTATGATGGTGCGGGCAGAATGCGCACGGTTACGGATTGGACGGACCGTACTACAAGCTATGCTTATGACAAAAACGGGCGTCTGACCTCGACACACCGTCCGGATGGAAGCACAGAGTCCCGCACGTATGATGCGAATGGACGTCTGTTGACTCTGTCCGATACCAAAGCGGACGGTACGAGTATTACGGATTATGTCTTCACCTATGACGCCGCAGGCAATGTCATTTCCGAAACCGGTGGGGTTCAAGCGGCAGGGCTGGATTCTGTGACCTTTGATGTATATGGTCCAGGGCTGTCTCCGGCACCGGAAGCAGAAGCAGGCAGCAGCGTCAGCGAAGATGTGTACGGTCCGAATACTCCGCTGACTGACCTTAATCTGACATATACAGCGGATAACCGGATCGCCACCATGAATGAGGAACCGGTGCTGTATGATGCGGACGGCAATATGATCACGGGTCCGCTGCAGGGCACGATGCAGGCATACACGTATGATTCCCGCAACCGTCTGCTCGAAGCAGGGGGCGTGCGTTACGGGTATAACAGTGAGAATGTACGCACTTCGGTGACGGTAGACGGAGTGACCACCAAGTATGTGATCAACCCGCATGCAGCTTTGTCCCAGGTCCTGATGGAAAAGGATGCAAACGGCAATGTACTTGGGTATTATGTATATGGACTTGGCTTGCTGGGCCGTGAAGATATGTCCGGCGCCTACCAGACGTACCATTACGACCGCCGCGGCAGCACGGTGTCGCTGACCGATGCAGCGGGTGAAGTGACGGATACGTATGAGTACGGGCCATATGGTGAATTGCTTTCCCATGAAGGCAATACAGCACAGCCATTCCTGTACAACGGCCGTGACGGCGTCATGACCGATGCGAACGGCTTGTACCATATGCGTGCACGCTACTATAATCCGGAAATCAAGCGGTTCATCAACCGGGACGTCGTGACAGGCACGATCACGGATACGCCGACGCTTAACCGTTATGCTTACGTAAACGGCAACCCGATCTCCTACGTCGATCCGTTCGGTTTAAGCCGGGATTCAGACTCCTGGATGCTCAGGGGAGGAGACTTCCTGGTGGACATGATCCCGGGAGTAGGCACCCTGAAGGGCTTCCAGCAGGCTTTTACCGGAGTGAATCTGGTAACAGGAGAGCAGCTGTCCGTCTCCGAGCGCTGGGCGGAAGGGATCGGAGCCTCGCTAAGCTTCGTACCGATTCCGGGCATGAAGCAGGCCGGGAAGTATGGCACGGAAGGCGCTATCGCTGCGGGGAATGCGATTAAGGGATTGTTTAAAAAGGAAGCAACTCAAGGAGCAACTTCAACTCCACTGAGATACAAGCTGGATTTGCAGATGTTTGCTGAGGGGACGGGAGAAGTTAGCCGTAAAGGTGCTCTAAATCAAGCCAAAAGAGACGCAGGTATACCGAGAAGTCAACAACCTGAAGCGGTGAATCGAGTAGATATGCGTTCAGCACAACATGAGGGTGGACATGTAATAAAAGATTCAAATGGAAAAGTTATTAGCACTAGAGAGTATGTTTACACTAATAAGGACGGTAAAAAGATTGTAATTCAAGACCATAGTGCAGGACACCAAAAAGGTGGGCAAGGTCCACATTTCAATGTAAGACCTGCCGATAATACCCGAACAGGTAAAGTTCCAGGTACGATGGAGCATTATCCATTTGATAAATAGAGGTGGTTAAGAAGTGTGGTATGAAGTCTTGGAAAGAAACAATTTTCTAGTAAGTTTGTATGAACGAGTACCTGAACTTAAGGACGTTCGTATTGCTGAAGTAAACATCCATGATGAAGGACGTGTTGTTGCAGTTAAATTTGATATGCCTTATTATGCCGAAAGACCACCCAAGAAGTGGGCGGAACTAGGCGACAATGCTGTTGCTGTTAGAATTGACTTGTCGGCTATTCAGGAAATCACACTAAATTCTGGTTCTTTTGACTACAACGCCAATATTGAAATCTTCAAGGATGAAGACGATTTAATTGTAGTTAAAATTACTGGAACGGTTAATGCCCTAATTAAGGCTGAATCAGGATTTATTCAATCTGTTACTGGCTATTGTAATTAAATAATTGCCCTGAATGGCTACATGCCTTTCAGGGCTTATTTCTGGTGGGGGCTACCCAGTGCCGAATGAATCGACGGCTATACTAAAACAACTTTACCCTCATGAGGGGCGCAAGCTACTGTTATAACAGTGAGAATGTGCGCACTTCGGTGATGGCAGATGGAGTGACCACCAAGTATGTGATCAACCCGCAGGCAGCCTTGTCCCAGGTCCTGATGGGAAAGGATGCAAACGGCAATGTACTCGGGTACTATGTATATGGACTTGGCTTGCTGGGCCGTCAAGATATGTCCGGCACCTACCAGACGTACCATTACGACCGCCGCGGCAGCACAGTGACGCTGACCGGAAGTAACGGATACGTACGAATACGGGCCGTATGGCGAATTGCTTTCGCATGAAGGCAATGCATCACAGCCGTTCCTGTGACGGTGTCATGACGGATGCAAACGGCTTGTACCATATGCGTGCATGCTACTATAATCCGGAAATCAAACGGTTCATCAACCGAGACGTCGTAACAGGCACGATCACGGATACGCCGACGCTTAACCGTTATGCTTACGTGAACGGCAACCCGATCTCCTACGTCGATCCGTTCGGCTTAAGCCGGGATTCGGACTCCTGGATGCTCAGGGGAGGAGACTTCCTGGTGGACATGATCCCAGGAGTAGGCACCCTGAAAGGCTTCCAGCAGGCCTTTACCGGAGTGAATCTGGTAACAGGGGAGCAGTTGTCCGTCTCCGAGCGCTGGGCGGAAGGGATAGGGGCATCGCTAAGCTTCGTACCGATTCCGGGCATGAAGCAGGCTGGGAAGTACGGCACAGAAGGCGCTATCGCTGCGGGGAATGCGATTAAGGGATTGTTTAGTTAATAAGTTCCTGGTCTAAACCCACTGGCTTTCAGCCAGTGGATCCTTTCAGGACTTGCAGACACTTCAGTGTCCTAAATCTTTGCTATAATGTAGCAGGGTGAGAAAAATGGGATATATCCAAAACGGAAGCCATACAAGGTATGATATCGAATACCATATCGTATGGACAACAAAGTATCGGTATAAGGTATTACAAGGTGCAGTAGCAGAACGGTTACGAGAATGAATCCGCCAAGGATGTGAAGCGAGAAGCATACAAATCATCCGAGGCAGTATAGGAAAAGAACACGTTCATTTGCTGGTATCGTGCCCACCAACGATAGCCCCAAGCAAGTTGTTACAGTACCTGAAAGGAAGATCTTCCAAAATGTTGCAGGAAGAATTTCAGGAGCTGAAGAAGCGGTACTGGGGTCAGCATTTGTGGGCACCTGGGTATTTTTGTAGAACAGTCGGAGCAGTTACCGAAGAAATGATCAAAGAATATATCGAAGACCAAGGGAACTCCAAAATCGACGAAGTATTCAAGATCGAAGAGTGAGTTTTAGTCACGAACTTTAGCTTGCTTAAGCAAGAGGACATCTCATTGCACTTCAGTGTAGGGTAGGACTTTCAGTCCGTTATCTTCAGCCGGCTTTAGCCGAAACTGCGACTTTCAGTCGCTTAAATAAATCCCTGCACTTTAGTGCAGGGTGGTTTAGAAAGATGCTTGAATATAAGGCTAAGTGGTACGGATGAAGATTTGTGGCCGTAGGTAAAACCTTTGCCTCGTCTCAAATCTGTTCGTGTTGCGGCTACCAAAATAAAGAAGTCAAAGACCTTCGTCTGCGGGAGTGGGAATGTCCAGCATGCCACAGCCACCATGACCGTGACAACAATGCAAGCAAAAATATCCTTGCCGAAGGCAAAAGACTTCTGACTGAATAGTTAAAGGAACCGCAGGGACTGCGGGGATAGCCTGGCGGCATATCACGTGCTAATTCTGTTCAATAGAACGGACTACCCAGGAATCTCGCGGCTTTAGCCATGAGAGGCTTCAAGTAGACAAGTCTACTCAAGAAATCATTATCAGAAAATCGACACAAGTGTCCTTTTCACAATGCAAACAAACGAACTGCTTTTACAGCACTTGTTATATTTCTGCGATTATTCAAACATATTGTATGGAGAAAACTGAAACTTAAAATATGAGCAAAAAAGCGAGCGAGTGTGGTCGCTTTTTTTGTTGCTTTATTTTTTGTTTTGCTGCCGATAGACCTGCGGAGTGACGCCGGTTTTCTTTTTAAAAAGAGCATGAAAATAGGACATATCCTGATACCCCACTGCCGTGGCAATATCGCCGATCCTGCCATCTCCGGTGCGGAGCAGGCGGCAGGCTTCTGTGATCCGCACATTTTGCACATATTCGGACATGTTCATGCCGGTCTGCTTGCGAAAAATACGGTGAAACTGACGGGGGCCAACCCCCATCCGCCGGGCGATTTCCTCCACACTAATCTTTTCCTGGAAACGTGTGTGCAGCTCATGCAGCACCTCCCCGAGACGGAGCGACGAAGGTGTCTCCTCTGGCTCGGGTTCCGTATGCAGCCGGAAGATAAATAACAGCAACTGAATAACATGTGCATACAAAGCCGCCTCACGGCCGGCCCTCTCCGCTTCATATTCATAATGTAACTGCTGGAAAAGTCGTTCGGCTTCGCCATGCTGATCCTGGTAATGCAGGCATTGATCGACTTCCAACAGGGGCAGCAGCGTTATTCCCCCCGGAAAAGAGTGCAGCAAGCCCGTCAGGGCATCCATGGAGATCACACAATTGTAAACGACTAGAGTCCCACCAGCCTTGAGAGCAGGTCTGAACACATGGGATAGGCCTACCGGCAGCCAAAATACAGCTCCGCGCACGGCCGGGAAGGAGTTATCTCCCACGAGATGTGTTCCCGAGCCTTCACTGACATAGCTGATTTCCAGAAAATCATGCCGGTGCTCATGAAGCTCGTAAGATTCCACGGCCCGGTTCACGTATAAAGGCAGCCCTTGCGAGAAAAAAGCGGAACCGCTCAGCAGGTCGATCCTGCGCCGGACAGCCATTAGCCACACCTCCAGGAAATGTCCGATCACCCATCTAAAAATGTCCGAATCAGCACATTTCAAGCGTTTACATTCATCGTAAGATGAAACTGGATTCAATTGCAAGCCCGGAGGATGAACGGGTGAAGGAGGATGGCCAATGAGCCAGTTCAAAGTGGAAGGGTTAACCTGCGAATACAGGACTTCTCTTTTGGGAAGCGGGGTAAGAAGTCCGCGTTTCGGGTGGAAGCTAAATGCAACGGCAAGGGGGACGCATCAGGCAGCATATCGGGTTCAGGTATCGCGGCCTGGGGATGATTTTGCTTCGCCGCTCTGGGATACAGGCCGTGTCGAATCCGATCGGTCCGTTCAAGTCAAATATGAAGGTCCGCCCCTTCAGTCCCGCAGCCGCTACGAGTTCAGGGTCCGGTGTTGGGACGATCGGGGCAATGATTCAGGATGGAGCGCTCCTGCATGGTGGGAGACCGGACTGCTGGACAGCGGGGAGTGGCAGGCCAAGTGGATTACCCCTGATTCGGAGGCCATTGACCCGCAGGCGGAGCCAGCTTTTATGCTGAGGCGTTCGTTTAGCTTGCGGTCAGGTGTAAAATCGGCCGGTATTTATGCTACGGCTGCGGGTTTATATGAAATTTTTCTGAACGGCAGCAGGGTTGGCGAGCAGTGGATGACCCCAGGATGGACCAGCTATCACCACCGCTTACAGTATCAGACCTACGATGTGACTGCACAACTGAAGAGCGGGGCCAACGGGATCGGTGTACAGCTGGCAGACGGCTGGTATAAGGGACGACTTGGCTGGGATAACAAACGGGCACATTACGGGGACCGCAGAGCGCTGCTGCTGCAGCTGCACGTTCAATATGACGATGGGAGCGAAGAGGTCCTCGCCTCCGATGAGGATTGGAAGTCCTCCCTGGGCCCGATTCGTTTCTCCAGCATTTACGACGGAGAGAGCTATGATGCCCGGCTTGAGCAGCAGGGATGGAGCGAGGCCGCATTTGACGATTCCGGATGGAGCGGGACGGAAATGTGTGAGCTGCCGTTTGAACCGCTGGTAGCGCAGGAGAACTGGCCTGTACGGGTAACGGAAAGGATATATCCGCAAAAAGTCATCACAACCCCAGCAGGTGAAAAAGTGCTGGACCTGGGACAGAACATGGTTGGCCGCATACGGATCAAGTTCAAGAATCATATCCCGGAAGGCAGCACGATTACTCTGCAGCATGCGGAAGTGCTTGATCAGGAGGGGAATTTCTACACTGGCAACTTACGCTCGGCAGGGCAGCGGGTTGAATATACAGCCAAGGGTGGGGGAGAGGTCGACTATACCCCGCATTTTACATTTCAGGGCTTCAGATATGTGAAGGTTGAAGGGCTGGAGGCATGGGGCGATGAGGAACTGCTTGCAGCTTTTAGCGGGGAGGTCATGCATTCAGACATGGAAAAGACGGGCAGCTTTGAATGCTCGGACCCGCTGGTCAATCAGCTGCAGCGCAATATCGTATGGGGCCAGCGCGGCAATTTCCTGGATGTTCCGACGGATTGTCCGCAACGGGATGAGCGCATGGGGTGGACCGGCGATGCCCAGGTCTTCGCTCGTACGGCGGCTTTCAACTATCATGTGGGCCCTTTCTTTGGCAAATGGGTGCGGGATCTCAAAGCGGACCAGCATAAGGACGGGAGTGTACCGTTCGTCATTCCGAATGTCCTGGAAGGCACCGCTGCCAATCCTGGCAAAGAACAAACCTCGGCAGCCTGGGGCGATGCCGCTGTCGTCTGCCCGTGGGTGATGTATCTCAGTTATGGGGACGTGTATCTGCTGGAAGAACAGTATGCCAGCATGAAAGCATGGGTTGATTATATTCGCAGCCAGGGAGAGCAGGAATACTTGTGGAACACAGGCTTTCATTACGGCGACTGGCTTGGCTTGGACGCCAAGGAGAACAGTTATGTCGGAGCGACACCGCTTGATATGGTGGCCACTTCTTTCTTCGCTTATTCTACCAGAATCGTAAGAGATGCCGCCGTGGTGCTTGGACGTGCCGAGGATGTGCGGTATTACAGCGAGCTGCTGACTGAAATTAAAAAAGCCTACCGGGAAGAGTTTGTAACGCCTGCCGGCAGGCTGGCGGCTCCAACTCAGACCGCGCATGTGCTGGCCCTGATGTTTGATCTGGTGGAGGGAGTGGTCAAACAGCGCACAGCCCGCGAGTTGAACGAGCTGATCGTGAAGAATAACTATCATCTGACCACCGGATTCGTAGGAACTCCTTATCTGTGCATCGTGCTGTCCGACAACGGATATCACGATACCGCTGTAAAGCTGCTGCTGCAGGAAGAGTATCCATCCTGGCTGTATTCGGTCAAGCGGGGAGCCACGACGATTTGGGAGCATTGGGACGGCATCAAGCCGGACGGTTCGTTCTGGAGTGATGCTATGAATTCTTATAATCACTACGCTTACGGAGCCGTTGGAGACTGGCTTTACCGTTATGTGGCAGGCCTGAACATGAACGAAGCCGAGCCGGCATACAAAAAGATCCTGATTAAGCCGCATTTTGCTGCTGGACAGCTCACTTCGGCCCGCGCAACGCTTGAGTCTCCTTACGGGTTGATTGAGTCTTCCTGGCAGATGGCCGCTGGAACTATGACGGTCAATGTGCAAATTCCGGTCAATACGAGCGCGGAAATTGTGCTGCAGGGAGCCAGCATGGGGGAACTATTTGAGGGCGGAAAGCCTGCCGGGACTGCTGAAGGTGTGTTGAATATCTCGGAAACGGAGCAAAAGGTAACTTTGACCGTCGGCTCGGGCAGATATGAATGGACATATCCGGCTGTGGAATTGGTTAAGCAAAATTAAGGAAACACGGTAGCCTCGCGCTTACGGAGATCACCAAGACGTGTATGGGCATGAAGGACAAAGGGCGAGAACAGGGGAAACTAGCTCCTATCCTCGCCTTTTTGTTCTAAATAAGAATTCGCAAGAGATTAGCGATCTCTGCCCGTTTTAGGTTTAGGGCTGCACGCAGCAGCTTCGTTCTCGGAGCGCCCCAGAACAATTTACATATCTGCTAATCCGCCCTCGTGTGGTACAATGTTTGAGTCTGTTTATTTTGCAGGAATAGAGCTGTTACACGTAATGCCCGCACGAGGAGGAGCTTATGAAACGAGGCCCGTTTATTGCAGTGGAGGGACCGATCGGAGCCGGAAAAACCACACTTGCTTCCATGTTATCCACCGAACTGAACATCCCCATTCTGAAAGAAATCGTAGAAGAGAACCCTTTTCTGGACAAGTTTTATCAAAATATAGACGAGTGGAGCTTCCAACTGGAGATGTTCTTTCTCTGCAACCGTTACAAGCAGCTTGAAGATACGGATCTGCAGTACATTGCGCAGGACAAGCCGGTCATCTCGGACTATCATATTTATAAAAACCTGATCTTCGCCGAACGCACGCTTAAGGGGATCAAGCGGGAAAAGTACCGTCAGATCTACCATATTTTGACCGACGATCTACCCAAGCCGAATATCATTCTGTATATCCGGGCTAATCTGGATACGCTGCTGTACCGCATCAGCAAACGCGGCCGAGACTTCGAGGAGCAGATTGATCCGGCTTATTTGCAGCAGCTGATCGAGGATTACGATACGGCGATGACTTCCCTGGCTGAACGTGAACCTGCTACCGTCATTGTTCCTATTAACGGCAGCGAGGTTGATTTTGTCGAGCATCCGGAACAGTTTGCCCGGATCGCCGCCCAAGTAAAGGAGCTTATACAATGAATGATTTTAATATCCCGTCTGACGCAATTATTACGGTGGCCGGCACTGTCGGGGTTGGTAAGTCAACGCTGACTGCTGCCCTGGCGAACCGTCTCGGCTTTAAAACATCCCTAGAGAAGGTCGAGCATAATCCTTACCTGGAGAAGTTTTACCATGATTTCGAGCGCTGGAGCTTTCATCTGCAGATTTATTTTCTGGCTGAGCGTTTTAAAGAGCAGAAGAACATTTTTGAAGCGGGTGGCGGTTACGTGCAGGATCGTTCGATTTACGAGGATACGGGCATTTTCGCCAAAATGCATGCGGATCAAGGCACGATGTCCAGGACGGATTACGAGACTTATACCAGTTTGTTTGATGCGATGGTCATGACCCCGTATTTCCCGCACCCGGATGTGCTGGTCTATCTGGAAGGCAGCCTGCCGTCCATTCTGGCCCGCATCAAGGAGCGGGGCCGCGAGATGGAAATTCAGACCGATGTATCGTACTGGGAACATATGCATGCGAGATATTCCGCGTGGATCGACGAGTTCGAACAGCTTAAAGCCTGCCCGGTGCTGCGCTTGAACATTGATGAATACGATGTGAATGACCCGGCTTCGCTGGACAGTATTCTGGCCGAGGTCAGCACGGTCATTCAGACCAACAGGCTGAACGGATTGAACAAAATAGGCTGAAAACATAACTGCATTTGTAGGCCGTTTGATACGGTGCCTGTATTGTGCCTTGCAAAAAAATAGATGTTATAACAGGCTGTCAGAGATTTCTGGCGGCCTTTCTGCGAGTTGTTTATTCACATAACCCTGAATTAAAAAAAGGGGGGTCTAGAAACGAGCTTCAGAAGCGAATTATGAATAAGTACAATTAAAAAAGACTGCTTTATATGGCAGTCTCAACGGGATCGTGTTTTCCACTGTTCTAACTTTTCGAGATATTTCCTCATCTGGTCTTTGGGAATACTTCTGACAGTATTTAAGCGTTTATGCGCCAGTGTAAAAGCCAAGTCCCGTGTCCTTTTCTCAATCGTAAGTACATGTACGATGCGGAGGACATCTACGATTTCATTGGTGACCCGAAACACAATCCGGATGCCTGCACTGCGGAGTTTGATTTCTTTACAACCCGCAAGCTTGGTCTGGGCATGATTGCTTAATTTTTTGCCTACTTCATCTGCTCGATATATTAATTCGTCAATCGCATTGTTGACCTCTTCCAGAACAGAACCATCCAGCCGGTTATATTCTTTCTCAGCTGCTTCATGCAGACGAACATCAAACCGTTCTTCCATTCAGTTTTGTTAATTCCGGCGAATTTCTTTCCAAGATTTTGCGGATGCTGGATTCCCATCAAGGCTTTCGATACGTTCAAGCAAGATACGTTCTTCCTCTTTTTCTTCCAGCTGGGTTAGGCGATCAAAGAGCTGTTCAAACATTTTGTAACCGATCACGACCGTTTCAACCGAACCATTTTCCGTAATGTATTGAGGAAGCTGCTGTGCCTTTTTACGAAGCTCTCCAAATTTTTTTGAAGCTTCGGAGGAGGTTATCATTTGATCCACGTTAAATGTTGGCTTAACCACGGTTCCCATCCCTATCCTCTCCTTTGGTTTAATTTATATTATTCCATTTGTATCTTTAAGTATACCACTTCCACCCACTTCTGCGTATGATATTACGGAAAATTACACGTAGAAGTTTGCTTGATTGCTTTTTTTGTTCCAACCCCGATTTAGTACATATCAGGTGCTGCTAGCAGTGTAATGCCCTTGTTTTTGGAAACCGCATTCTGTTAAGCTCTTGACGTAGAGAGGGGATGTTTATATGCTCGGGAAAGAGTGGGAGGACTTGCTATCAAGCTACCCATCAGCCGAACTGGTCTCCAGTGACGGAAAGAATCGGATTTTAATTTGCGTCTACGGATATGAGTCGCCTCAAGTAATGCTGGATGCGTCGGATATTGACTGGCTGAAATGCCGAATACGGGTCGAATGCCTGAATTTTGCCGGGGAAGTAGACGGTCCTTATCTGGAAAGTGGAAGCCTCCTGCACTGGCAGGCTGAAGCTGAGGCGTTATGCAATACATACAAGGAGACGGGTTGGTTTAGTGCTATTGAGCCTGAACTTGATTTTAGGCTGGAAAGAGATGATATCCATAGAAAGCAGTTCAAGGTTACAGGTCACCTTGCTGCACGGATCGTGGAACAAAGCTCCGTTCTAAACTATGAATATCATACAAACGTCAGGAGTTTGCGTGATTTCGCCGCAGGATTGGAGAGGCTGATCGCGTCATTTCCAGCACGGAACCGTCCAATCTCCCGCCCATAAAGTCCGTGATCGATTCCATAACCAATATAAAAGCGCCGCAGTCTGCGGCGCTCCTCAGCTTAAAGCGTAATAATACGAAGCTCTTCCTTTGGTGCCGGAAGCTCTACTGGGATAGGCTCGCCGCCGGCTGCAGGCATGACGTATAATACGGATTGGCTATGGATAAAACGGTTTAAGCCTGTCATAAAATACAAGCGGTCACCCGCGGCCACAGGCCGATAGACATAGTCTGCCAACGAGGTAAGCTGCTTCTCCGTTTTCGTCACAGGATTGTATACGAACAGCTCATCTTTAGAAGATCCGCCTCCCCCGGATTGGACTTCTGACTGGTAGTACAGCAGTGTCTGCTCCTTGTTCCATGCAAAATCGGATATGCTCCCATTGCGACTGAGGGAAATGGCGGTACCGGAACCACTGCCGCTTCCTAGAGTAAATTCCCTGATCTGCTGTGCGGACTGGTTGTTGGGCTGGGAATTGTTCGGGAACGCAAGATAGAAAGATTGTCCATCCGGTGCGACTTTCAATGATTGGATACGTGTGCTTTCAAGCTGTGTATGTCTGACCGGAACGCTGGCATTCAACTGTATCTGATAGACATCAAAGCTGGTCGAGCTTCTGGTTTCATAGAAAGACACAGATTTTTTGGTCTCTGCCTGCAGGAAAAATACGGATTTTCCATCAGGTGCGAACTCTATCTCCGAAATCGAATGGTCTACGTTAATCAAGTTGCTTAGCTTGCCTGACTGCAAGTCCAGCACTTTGATCGCGCTTACCACGTTGTCATTGTCATCAACAAGGTTTGGACGCAATAACCCGGTCTGCCCCCAGGTCTCTATAAATGCCAATTTGGTCCCGTCAGCCGAGAAAGCGGGATCCAGCAGACTTCCGCCGGAAGTATACAATTCCCGGCCGTCCGGCTGTTCCGAATTGTGCGGGTTGTACAACAACAGGGTATCAGCAGCGACATAGGCAATATCACCTGTTGGGGATGCATCATATTCACCGGAAAGATGGGGCATCGTGCTTGAATCTGCGGTGGTGGCGTTAGCGGGTGCTGTTCCAGCAGCAGCTAGTGTTAAGACTAAAGAAATGAAGAAAGTAAATCCGAGGCGTGAGTAAAATGAGTAAAAGTCCATATAAACTCCTTTGGTATGATTTTCCTCCATTATACCTTCTATATGAGACCGAAGCTAGAGAGGGGCGAAGCAAGTATGACAAGAGAGTATCGTTACTATCAAATCGATTCGTTTACCAAAGATAGGTTTGCCGGGAATCCAGCCGGTGTTGTTGTCAACGCCGAGGGTCTATCGGATGCCGAAATGCAGCAAATCGCAAGGGAGGTGAACAATTCGGAAACGGCTTTTATATTTGCATCCGGCCATCCCGATTATGATGTTCACATCCGTTTCTTCACGCCCATAGTGGAGGTGCCGATTTGCGGCCATGCGACCATAGCAGCTCATTATGCACGGGCAACCGAACTGCAGTTGGAATCGACAAGGATATTACACAAAACCGGGGCAGGCATCCTGCCTGTCGATATCGTTCGCGAGAGTCATGATTATAAAATCGTGATGGAGCAAGGGGGCATAAATTTTGGTCCTGCCATTGAGGGCGAGAATAAAGCGCAACTTTTAAATGCTCTGAAATTATCGGAAGACGATCTAATAGCTCATGCTCCAGTGCAAATCGTTTCTACGGGGCACTCGAAAGTAATGATCCCATTAAAAAACAAGGACAAAATGAATCAAATCGATCCTAACTATGGGGCACTATCGCAGTTGAGCAAGTCCATCGGATGCAATGGGTACTATGTTTTTACGTTGGCTGCGGGAAATGACGATGTTCTGGTGGATGGCAGGATGTTCGCGCCTGCAATCGGTATCAACGAGGATCCGGTGACAGGTAATGCTAACGGTCCGTTAGGTCCTTATCTGATTCGACATCAACTTGTCCAATCTTCAGAGCCCTCGCTTTTTCGTTTTCGGAGCAGGCAGGGAGAGGCTATGGGAAGACCCGGAACCGTCGAGGTGGAAGTTCTACTGAACGAAGGCATACCTGTTTCCGTCCGTATAGCAGGTCATGCCGTCATCGTTTATCAAGCAAAGTTCGTATTTTAGCATCCTTCCATATTCGCTGAACAGTTGAAGAAGCTGTTCAGGAGATTTTCTCTAAGGGTAAGCTTGGCCTAAACACACAAGGGAGGCGCTGAACATGATAGAATTTGAACGTTTGCATCACGTAAGCTTGGCAGTAAGAGATCTTGCAAGAGCAAAGAAGTTTTATTCGGAGATGCTGGGTTTCCCGGAAATCGAACGGCCACCGTTCCGGTCCAAAGGAGTATGGTATGCCGTAGGCGCGGATCAACAGCTGCATCTGCTGGAGCATCCGCCGGGGGAGACGCTGCGCACCAAAGGCATCGATACGACGGACGGCCATTTTGCTATCTGGGTGAAGAGCCATTCAAAGACTGTCGCCTGGCTGGAGAGCATTGGCGTCAACTACGAGGCGCGTCCCGATAGCGTGGCCGGGTTTGCACAGATTTTTATCCTGGACCCGGATCACAACATTATTGAGTTCGGTGCGCCATATAACAGTTAACAGCAGCAACAAAGCATGGAAAATGTCCCTCTATCCGTGGGCGATTTCTTTGTTCCTGAAATGGGATAGGGGATACACTTGTGATCTAATTTTGACAAATAAGGCAGCAACGACCCGCAATTACGAGTCATTGCTGCCTTTCACTGTGTCTTTAAACGATTGATTTCCAGCTCATTTTTCGAGGTTTTTAAAAAAGTAAACTCAACATCTTTCTGCATGCTATCCAGTTTTGTATTCATGATTTGCAGCAAAGCTAAGGTATCATCCGGCTGCTCGGAGGCGAGCAAATCCAATTTATTATGCAGACCACTAATTTCCTGCTTCATCTCGGTCGTATCCTGCTTCAAATCGGTCAACTCTTGCTTCACGCTGACCATGTCCTGTTTCAAATCGGACAATTCTTGCTTCACGCCGACCATATCCTGTTTCAAATCGGTTAAATCCTGCTTCATATCCGTTATTTCTTGTTGGAGAGGTTTGAGTTTAGCGTCTAAAACGCCCTCAAGCATTTTGAAAATTTGCTCTGCTTCCATAGTCGAATCACTCCCTTAAGAGTATTATAGCAGCCGTTGTTTGATGGAGGAACCCATAATAGTAGATTGCCTATAATCGCATCCAACGGGATAGGCAAGTAAAATGTTCCTTCTTGAGCAAAGGCAGAAGAATATTTTGTAATCGCTATCAATTAATCTCGTGTATATTTATTTGTGAGATCACGAGACTTGAGAGGGCGAAGCCGATGGGGGAAAGATGGAAAAACCTGAATACACTACGCAATCAGATTTTTATCGGATTTTTCTTCGTTATGGTGATCATGATCGGGGTGACGGGGGCATTCATTTACAATAGAGTATCTTATATTTTGAAAAATAACGCCGAGCGGCACATCCAGCAGACAGCGGTGCAGGCCAACGGGCGTCTGGATGCCTTGATCGGGCAAATTGACAGCCTGACGGAGCAGGTGGCCAATCACCAGGGAGTGCAGCAATTGCTGCTGGAGGAGCTGGGCGGCCGGAAGGTTACGTTCAGTCAGCGGCAGTCCCTGCTGCAGATCATGTTCAGCTACCAGGCCTATATGCCCAGCGTCGGATCACTGGAGCTATATGATGCCGACGGCACCTTACTCTTTCCGCTGCGGGAAGGGACCTTGGACAGCCGGATTGACCGCAGTTATATCGCGGAGGCCAATCGGCAGAAAGGGCGCCTGGTCTGGATCGGCACCGATCCGCATGACCCGCAATCGCTGCTGGCCATCCGTCAGGTCAGCTTGCTGGAACGTTGGTTTTCGCGCGGTGGATATCTGATTGCCCGTGTACAGCGCAGCTACTTCCAATTGAATGATCCCATGACCGGAAGCGGCAGCGGGGAGTCCATCTTGCTGGTGGACGAAAAAGGGGAGCTTGTGGGCAACAGAGGGTTCCCTGCAGTCGATCTTTTGCCCCTTTTAAACAGCAGCGGCCAGACGGTGAAATTCAGGGACCGGGAATATGTCAAAGTAGAGCAGTACTCGGACAGAACGAACTGGACATTGCTGGTGCTGACACCGGTAAGCTTTGTGACGGAAGGCCTTTCGGTGCTCAGGACGATTATGCTCGTCTCCTGTGTTATCGGCACCTTGCTATTCCTGATGATGTCCTTTCTCCTGTCCACGATGATTACCCGGCCGATCAGCCGCCTGATCCGGGTGATGCGCAAATCACGCCCTGCCGCGCTGGCTCTGCAGCCTGAGTCGCCCGCCGCGCTGGAACTGAGAGAGCTGAACCATACGTACAATGCCATGATCGCCAATATTAATGAGTTAATCCGGGTGGTATACGAGAAAGAAGTGCTGCAGAGTCGCACCGAGTTGAAGGCTTTGCAGGCACAAATCAATCCGCATTTCCTGTTTAATACGCTGGAGGCCTTTAACTGGTCTTTGCAGGAAAAAGGGGAGGAAGAACTGGCCGGACTGATGGTGTCCCTGTCCAGGCTGTTCCGTTATACCATTGATCAACAGGGCAGGGACGGATGGGTAACCATTGGTGAGGAAACAGAGCACATCAGGCGGTATTTTCAGATTATGGAGATGAGGCTGGGTGAACGGCTGTCATGGCGGATGGATTTGTTACCGGAATTGGTCACAGTGCCTGTGCCCAAACTGCTCATTCAGCCGATCGTCGAAAATGCGGTTCTTCATGGTGTCGAAAGCAGCAGAGGCAACGGAGTTATCGAGGTGCGGATCGAACATTCTGTGCGGCAGGGCTGGACAAGAGTTGCGGTATCGGATAACGGCCCGGGCATGGATCGTGATACATATGCAGCATTATACAGAGCGCTGCAGGGAGGGCCGTCTGTTGCCGGGAAAGGTACCGGCATGGGACTGGCAAATGTGCAGCAGCGGTTAAAGCTGTATTATGCGGGGGCAGGCACAACGATTGAAGGCCTGCGGATCGTCAGCTCACCCGGCGCAGGTACGATGATTTCATTTGACATTCCTAATGAAAATGGAGGCGGCGGGCATGGAACTGACGCTAAAAACGATATTGGTCGTGGATGACGAGCCGCGTACCCGGCAGGGCATCAAGCAGACGCTGGAGGCCGCAGGCAGAGGGGGATACCGGATCGAAACGGCGGAGAACGGGGTGGAGGCCTTGGATAAGCTGCGGCAGCAGGTCTTTCACCTGCTGATTACGGATGTCCGTCTGCCCGAGATCAGCGGCCTGGACCTGATCCGCTCCCTGGATGGTCATGTACGCAAGCCGTGTATTGTGGTCATTTCCGGATATGCGGAATTTGATTATGTGCAGCAGGCTTTGCGTCTGGGCGCCGTCAATTATTTGCTGAAGCCGATTGACAAGCAGGAGCTGCTGAAGGCGGCCGGTGAGGCGCTCAGACTTGAGGAGGAGCGGGAGCTGCATGAAAAGCTGGAGAAGCTGGTGGACCCTGCATTGCTGAAGGCTAACCGCAGGGAAGCGACTATGAGCGAGCCGGTAAAAGAAGCGCTGGATTATATCAAAGAGCACATCCACGAACCGTTAACGATGGCGGATATGGCGGCACGTCTTCATCTGAATGCCAGCTATTTCAGCGTGCTTTTTAAAGAACAGACAGGGACGCCCTTCAGTGAATATGTATCCCGGCTGCGGATTCAGCGTGCCAAGGAGCTGCTGCTGCAAACCCGGCTCTCGGTGACGGAAATCGGCAGCCGGGTGGGGTACCGAACGGATAAATATTTTATTAAAGTGTTCAAGGAGCTGGAGACAGTAAGCCCAAGCCGGTACAGACAACAGATGGCGGACCGTCCGGAAGAAATCCAATAATAATGGAGTTATTGCCAATAGCTGTGGTCTGTGAGTGGCGGGCACCCGGTGCTAAAATGGTTTTTGATAGCGGTTACATTTAAAAGCTTGTAGTCACACTGGGGGAGGATTTGGGAATGTCCAAAAACAAAGTGTTTGCAGGGTTTATCGTTATGCTTGCATTGATGCTGGTACTGTCCGGATGCGGTGGAGCGGGAGGAAATGCCGGGGACGGCGATTCGCAGGCTGGCGGCGGCGGAGAAAAAATTACGCTCAACATGATGCATCTATGGCCAGCCGGCAGCTCGGCACAGCAGAATAAGCTGGTCAACCAGATTATCGAACAGTATCAGAAGGATCATCCGAATGTGGTCATCAAGCAGGAGGTTCTGGAAAACGAGCAGTACAAAAACAAGCTGAAGGTGCTGTCCGCCTCCAACAAGCTACCGGATATCGGCATTACGTGGGCGGCCGGATTTATGGAGCCTTACGTGAAAGGCGGTCTGTTCACACCGCTGGATGACCTGCTGAACGGAGCACAGCTCAAGGACAAGTTTGTGGCGGGAACGACGGAAGCTTACGCCGTGGACGGCAAAACCTATGCGCTGCCCATCGAGCTGAACATTTCACCTATTTATTATAACAAGGCCATCTTTGAAAAATATAACCTTCAAGTGCCCACGACCTACGATGAATTCAAGCAGGTTGTGCAGACGCTTGCCGGCAATGGTGTCGCACCGATCGCGCTCGGCAACAAAGACCGCTGGACCGGATCGCTCTGGTATATGTATCTGGCTGACCGCATTGCCGGGAACGAAGCGCTGGCCAAGGCCATCGACGGCACCGGCTCGTTCGAAGATCCGGGTCTCGTGCAGGCGGCAGCTGAAATTCAAAGCCTGGTGGATATGAATGCGTTTAACAAAGGCTTTAACGGACTGTCCAACGATGAAGGCAAATCGGAGTTTATGAACGGGAAAGCAGCCATGTATCTGATGGGCACGTGGGAGCTGCCGAATTTTACGACCAACCCGGATATCCCGCAGGAATTTAAGGACTCCATCGGTTTCTTCAAGTTCCCGACCGTGAACGGTGGCAAAGGCAATGTCAACAGTTGGGTGGGCGGTCCCGGCGTGGGATTGTTCGTAGCAGAAAACTCCAAGGTGAAGGAAGAAGCGAAGGCGTTTGTGGAATATTTTGTGGCAAAATGGGGCGAACAATCCGTGACGGATGCGGGTGTCATCCCGGCGACCAAGGTGGACACCTCGAAAGGAAATCTGCCGCAGCTGTATGTGGAACTGTTGAACGAACTGAACAATGCCAGCAGCATTACGTTGTTCGCGGATGTGAAGATGAAGCCGAATGCGGCGCAGGTGCATCTGAACATGATTCAGGCCTTGTTTGGCAAAGCGGTCACGCCGCAGCAGTTTGCAGCGGAGCACAAGCAGGCGGTGGAGAAAGGCAATTGACCGCGCCCGGAAATAGAGGAGGACCCGAGCCGTGAATAAAGTCATGTCCAATAAATTCATCATCGCCCTGTACGTGCTGCCGTCCCTGCTTTTGCTGCTGGCCGTCATCTACGTTCCCATCGTACTGACAGGCTACTACGGGCTGAACGAATGGGATGGTATCTCTCCCATGTCCTTTGTCGGGCTGGATAATTACAAAGATCTGTTGGCGGATACCGCCTTCTGGCAGAGTGCGTACCATTCGCTGCTGCTGGCCCTGTTTTCCGGCATCAGCTTGATCGGGTACCTGCTGATTGCGCTCGTGCTGTCAGGCAAAATCAAAGGCGCCAACCTGCTGCGTAAAATTTATCTCATTCCAATGCTGCTGTCTTCGGTGGCGATTGCGCAACTGTGGATGAAAATATATCATCCCACCAATGGAGTGCTGAACACGGTGCTGATGTCTATAGGCATTCCAAATCCGCCAGCCTGGCTGGCGGAGCCCTCTATCGTGCTGTTCGCGCTGTTTATTCCAATCATTTGGCAGTATGCGGGGTTTTATATTCTCATTTTTTATGCCGGGCTCAAAAATATCCCGGAATCGCTCATTGAGGCGGCGCGGATTGACGGGGCTAATCCACTGCAAATCGCGCTGCGCATCAAGCTTCCGCTCGTGAGTGAGGTCATTAAGGTGACCGTAGTATTATCGTTTGTCGGGTCTTTGAAGTACTTTGACCTGATTTATGTCATGACCGACGGCGGCCCGAACGGGGCCAGTGAAGTGATGGCGTCCTATATGTATCATCAGGCCTTCCGCGGCTTTGATTTCGGCTATGGGAGTGCTGTCGCATTTTTTCTGCTGCTCATCTGTCTGGCCGCAACATTTGTGATCCGCAAGGTGACGGCGACCAAGGATACGATTCAGTATTCATAGGCGGAAAGGAGGGAGGGATCGTTTATGAAATCAGGAACGATGATGCAGCATGCGCTGAAGCGGCAGGTGGGGGGCAGTTGGGGATTATGGAGCCGGGCTGGATATGCTTTACTGTACGTTATTCTCATTGCCGCAGCCGTCCTGCAGCTTGCGCCGTTAATCTGGCTGCTGCTGTTTTCCCTGAAAAACAATCAGGAAGTGTTCAACATGCCGCCCTTTGCCATCCCGCCGCAGCCACATTGGGATAATTATGCCAAGGTATGGTCGAACGGCAATATAGGCAATTATTTCATGAACAGCGTCTGGATTACGGTCGTGTCGCTTGTGCTTACGGTACTGCTGGCCAGCTTTGTCACCTTTGCGGTCACACGTATGAGATGGAAGGGCAGTTCCTTCGTGCTGGGGCTGTTTATGGTCGGGCTGATGATTCCGGTCCATTCCACGCTGATTCCATTGTTCAGTATGTTCCAGAAGCTGAATTTAACGGATAATCCGTTATCTGTGATCCTTTCTTACGTCGCTTTTAATCTGCCGACCACAATCATGATATTGCTCGGATTCTATTACGTTTTGCCGGGAGAAGTGGAGGAGGCGGCAGTGATGGACGGCTGCTCCGTGAACCGGATGTTTTTCCGGATTGTGCTGCCGATGACCTCTTCCGTCATGGCGACCACGGCGATCATCAACATGATCTATAATTGGAATGAATTTATTTTTGTAAATACCTTTATCAGCTCGGATCAGTACAAAACGCTGACAGTCGGTGTGCAAAATTTCATCGGCCAGTATACGACAGACTGGGGAGCCATCGGCGCCACGCTCATGATCAGCATCCTGCCCATTCTACTGGTGTTCCTCATCCTGAGCGACCGCATTGTCGAAGGCATCGCGGCAGGCTCGGTTAAAGGTTAGCGTGATCCAATCGGATGAACTCAACGGACGCACTCAAGGAACGGATGGATGAAGTTGTAATACTGACGAGGAGCTCTCTGGCTTGCAGCCAAGGGCTCTTTTTGCGTTAAAGTCGCATTTGCGGTATATAGTTAGATTTACATAACATTTATCTTGACCGAAATTAGTTCGACGTCGTATTATGGGATGGCGAATATGTTTGAAAGGAGTGTGGCAATGAACTTTGAGGCCAACCGCAAACGTGATGAAGTGGATGTGCGGGTACGGAAGCTGGCGGAACATTTTCCACAATTAGAAGCGAGAAGCCTGCGTACCATGATGTTTTATTTACAGACAACTCATGGAGTATTTAATGAAATAAGCGGAAAATTGTCCGAGCATGGCCTTTCGGTCGGCAAAATGAAGATTTTGATGCCCTTGTTTGTGTATAGAAAATCCTTGACTCCGTCGGAGCTGGCTGCTTATTCAGGGGTTACGCGCTCCACGATGACCAGTGTGATTGACGGTCTTGAACGTGATGGTTTAATCAAACGGGCCAGCCTGAATGATCGCAGAATGACCGCCATTCACCTGACCGAGAAGGGTGTGGAGCTTATAAATACTACGGTGCCTACGTATGCTTCCTTGGTTGCAGGTATCATGCAGGATTTTACAGAGGAGGATCATGAGACATTAGTGAGACTTCTGCATAAGCTTAGCGACGGGTTGGAAAGGTTCAAAAATAATTGAGCTTTTCTTTCTCATATAGTTCGATGCCGTACTATATGAGGTCTTATAAACTATTTTTTTACGAGGAGAATAGATATGTTGAGGAAATTTATCCCTTATATTTTGTTGATCGTCGCCCTGGGTGCGGGCGGGATTTTAATGGCGATGAGCGGCAAGGATGCAGTAAGTATGGCTGCACAGGAGAAAGACACGCTGCTCGCTGCAGATACGGTGAACGCCTCTTTTCAGGGAGTGAGCGGCAAGGTAGACGCTATTCAGGTCAAGGAAGAGCAGCAGGTCAAAAAGGGCGATGTGCTCATGACCCTGGACCCGGTGGACAAAGAGTTGGAGATCGCAAAGCTGCAATCACAAATTGCCCAGATGGACGTGCAAATCGCACAAGCCAAGGGTTCACTGAATGTGCAGGCAGATAAAATCACAGAGTCGGAAAAGCAGGCCCAGCTTGACATTCAGGCTGCACAAACAGCCGAAACTCAGGTGAATAAAGGGGCGCGGGCCGAGGATATTCAGCAGCAGCAACTGGCCGTGGCCTCGGCGAAGCAATCTGCAGAGAATGCCTTGACGGCTGTGGAGACAGCCAAGCAAAACGTCGAAATCGCCAAAAAGACGGTCACGTCCCGGCAGAAGTCACTTGAGCTGGCCCAGACGAGCTATAACCGGGTCAAAGCGTTAAAAGAGAGCGGTGTCGCCAGCCAGGCAGAACTGGACAAAGCCCAGAATGAGCTGGATTCAGCCAAAATCGCGCTCGAAACGGCACAGGATCAGCTCGAAATTGCCAATGCGTCGGTAGCAACAGCGTCCAAACAGGCGAGTATCGCGCAAAATACGGTTTCACAGCAGCAGACCGCTTTGCAGAAGATGCAGGCCGGAGCCACCGCCGAGGAGCGTGAGCAGGCCCGTCTCAAGACCGAGAAGGCCAAAGAAGCGTTAACGCAAACCTCTAAATCCAGGGATGAGGTCGAGAACGGCGAATACAATGTGAATGTCCTGACCAAGCAAAAGGAAGCTTTGCAGGTTCAACTGAAATCGCTGCAGTTGCAGCGTGACCGCACGGTGCTGAAGGCTCCTGTAGACGGCAAAGTGACGCGGGTTGTACCGAAGCTGGGAGAGAATGTATCTGCAGGCTCCTCGGTTGTCATGATCGAAACGGATGATTTGTATTATGATCTCTATGTGGGAGAAGCGGATGTCGCCGGCTTCCAGGCCGGGTCCAAAGTAACCTCACACATTGTGGCTTTGGATCAGGATGTTGATGGTACGGTGGAGTACATTACTTCTGCTCCTCAATATACCAATATGAGAATGAGCCGTGACAAAGGCCAAGCAGATACCAGTTCATTTCAGGTCCGTGTGCAGGTGCCGCGTACTGAAAATCTGCTGCCAGGAATGACGGTGGAGGTACAAGTGCATGAAAGCGCTGATTGATGAATGGAAGCATATGCTTGGCGGCAAGAGCGTTTTTATTTTGCTGCTTGTGCCTATCGTTGTTGCTGCAGTGTTCGGTTATGTTTTTAAGAATAGCCAGATCAATGAAGCGCCGGTTGCTGTAATTGATCTGGACCATAGCGCCTACAGCAGCCAGTTGATGACCAAGCTGGACGCCTCCCAGTATATCCATGTCAAAAGAGTATTTGAAAATGATACCGATCCGGATATGCTGCTCTATAACGAACAGTTTTCCGCAGTCATCTATCTGCCCGACGGGTTGGAAGCCAACAGACTGCAGGGAAAACAAAGCAATATCGGTCTTTATGTGGACAATACCGTTGCACAGGCCACAGCCAGCTTGCGTACAGGTGTCACGGAAGTGATCACAGCGGAGAATGCCGTGCTTGCTGCCGGGAGCTTGAAGGCCTCTGGTTTGACCGACAGCCAGATTTCAGGCATGACCTCTAATATGGTGGTGCAGCAGCGGCTGCTGTATAATCCGACCAACAGCACGATGATGAGCTCGGTGATGGGCTTTGTGAATACGGTGATGCTGTCCTTGATCGGCGGTGCTGCATTGGCCATCGTTCCCCGGCTGCGGTCAGAGGGGCGTCTGCGGGAGGAAATGAATCATCCTGTCGGAATTCTGCTGCGGGTACTGCCGTACGCATTGGTCGGGTGCATCTCGTTCTTCCTGTCCATAGGTTTGATCAAGCAGCTTGGCGGGTTAAGGTTTGAAGCCGGTCTGCTCGACATGCTGATTCCGTTTATGCTGTATACGACAACACTCAGCCTGTTTGCGATGGCGGTTGGCTGGAGTGCTCCTACTCCGGAGAAAGCATCCGGCAGAATCATGCTGCTGATGATGCCCTCCTTCCTGCTCAGCGGAGCGCAACTGCCGGTCGCCATGCTCCCTGGTCCGCTGCAGGTGGTCAGCAACATCCTGCCCTTGACCTGGCATTTCAAATTTCTGCGGGGGATGGGATTCAGAGGCGGCGAGCTTCGTTACTTTATTCAAGAATTGGGAGGTATCCTCATATTACTCAGCGCTTTTGCAGCAATCATTCTAGTCTTGATGGCAGTTGAAAAAAGGAAGCTGAGCAAATTGGAAGCCAAGGGGGATGAGGCGCCGCTCCCACAGCAGCAGACTCTGGCTCATTCCTAAAGGAAAAAACGATATGACATTTGTCATACTCCAGTATTGACGTTTGCGACTACCCCCACCGGATGCTTTTATCTATGATAGATACAGAGTCATAGAGTGCATCCGGTGGTTTAAAAAAACGGCAGCGCTTGCGACAATATGGAGGAGGAATCACGCATGAGCCGAAATGACATCCTGTCCAGTCTGAAAAAGAAAGTTGCCCCTTATGAACAAATTAATGAGAAGTCGAGTTTATTCCAGCTTGCGAACACCCTTATACCCTTGATCGTGCTTTGGTATGCGGCTTATTTAAGCCTTGCCGTATCCTATTGGCTCACACTCCCCATTACGATCCTCGCGGCCGGTTTTGTGGTACGCACGTTCATTATCTTCCACGACTGCGGTCATCAGTCCTTCTTCAAAAGCCGTCGTGCCAATGATATTCTGGGCACCATTACAGGCATTATTACACTTTGTCCATATGTGCAATGGAAGAACACACATGCGATCCATCACGCGACGAGCAGCAACCTGGATAAAAGAGGAACAGGCGACATGTGGGTGCTCACGGTTGAGGAATATGCACAGGCTTCTTTCTGGACACGTGTAGCCTATCGGGTGTACCGTAATCCGTTTGTCATGTTTGTTGCCGGGCCAGTGTATGTGTTTCTGTTTTCATACCGGTTTAACCGCAAAGGAGCCAAACGCAAAGAGAAAATAAACACCTACATCACCAATGTTTCCATTGTTGTTCTATACGCCCTGTTATGCTGGGCGATCGGCTGGCAGTCCTTCGTGCTGGTGCAGGTGCCAATCTTTTTTGTATCAGGTATGCTGGGCATCTGGTTGTTTTATGTGCAGCATCAGTTTGAGGAATCGTATTTTGAGCATGATGAAGAATGGAGCTATGTGAACGCGGCGGTGGAAGGAAGCTCTTATTATAAATTGCCGAAGCCTTTGCAATGGATCACAGGTAATATTGGCTTCCATCATGTTCACCATTTGAGCCCGAAAGTACCAAATTACAATTTGGAAAAGGCCCATCATGCCGCGCCTCCGCTGCAAAAAGCGACGACCATCACCATTCGGACAAGTCTGCAATCGCTCCGCTTCCGGCTGTGGGATGAGGAGAGGAAGACTTTTGTAGGCTACAGCAATGTGAAACGGAAAGCACATCATCACGATGCTGCGGCTAATCGGTTAATTACCAAACCTAATGTTCAGGGCGAATAATCCTCCGCCGAGATTGTGTTAAAATGATTGAAACGCTAAATATAAATGGTTCAGTTATAACGCACGGTGCTGGGAGGACGGCAATGCAGAAATGGTATCAGATTTTTCACCGCAGTACAGGGCTCAGCCCTTATATATGGGTTGTCCTGTACATTCTCCCGTTCTACTTTATTTTTCGTTCGTCCTCTACGTATCAGGTCGTACTGGGCTGTATTATGATTATCGCTTTTTTTGCCTGCTATGTTCTGTCTTTTCTGTCAAAGGGCTGGCTCGTATACTTCTGGACCAGCATGCAAATTTTGATTTCCATTACGATGACGCTGTTGTTCGGATATGTGTATTTTTCACTCTTTCTGGCGTTCTTTATCGGGAATATCCGGAACCGGGCCGGTTTTGTCACGTTATACACGATTCATCTTGTGACTGCCATCGCAACGATCAATTACGGCTTCGTTTCACGGAATCCGTTATTCATTTCACAGCTGCCTTTCGTTCTGGTCAGTACCATTGGGGTTATTCTTTTGCCTGTCACTACGTATACCCGGAATAAAAGCGACCGTCTGCTGGGAGAACTGAATAACGCGAACAAAAGAATCTCCGAGCTGGTCAAGCTGGAGGAGCGGCAGCGAATTGCCAGGGATCTGCATGACACGATCGGTCAGAAGCTATCTTTGATCGGGCTGAAGAGTGACCTGGCAGGCAAGCTGATCACTCAGGATGCGGAACGGGCCAGGGCCGAAATCGAAGATGTGCGTCAGACAGCCAGGAGTGCATTGAAGGAAGTACGGGATATGGTTACCGAGATGCGGGGAACGAGTCTGGAGGATGAAATTTCCCGTATTCGGCAAATGCTGAAGGCGGCCCAAATCACGCTTACTGTAGAGGGTGATCCCCATCTGACAAATGTTTCCTTGCTGAATGAGAATGTGCTGAGCATGTGCCTCAGGGAAGCAGTGACGAATATTGTCAAGCACAGCTTTGCGAGCGCCTGTTACGTCAGGATCGAGCCGTCCAGAACCGAACTGACATTAACAGTGGAAGACAACGGAACAGGCCTGCCTAAGGAGAGCGCTCATTTCCGGGGAAATGGGCTGCGTGGGATGAAAGAGCGCCTTGAGTTTGTGAACGGAAGTATAGATGTTCGTTCAGACAACGGCACAAAGCTGGTCATACAGGTCCCCAATGTCCTGGAGCAGCCGGTAAAGGAGGCAGAGAAATGATCACGATTGTAATCGCTGAAGACCAACGTATGCTTCTCGGGGCACTGGCCTCTCTGCTGGATTTAGAAGAGGATATGAAGGTCGTCGGTCAAGCGGGCAATGGTGAGGAAGCCGTAAGGCTGGTACATCAACACCGTCCGGATATTTGTATCATGGATATCGAGATGCCGCTTAAAAGTGGGCTGGAGGCGGCGGAGGAATTGAAGGGCTTCGGCTGCAAGGTGCTGATTCTAACGACCTTTGCACGGCCAGGTTATTTTGAACGGGCATTGAAGGCAGGCGCACACGGTTACCTGCTGAAGGACAGCCCCAGCGAGGAACTGGCTTCCTCGATCCGCAGCATCATGGCCGGACGAAGAATATATGCTCCCGAGCTGGTAGACGGAACATTCGGTGAAGAGAATCCGCTGACCGACAGGGAGAAGGAAGTGTTGATGCTGATTGCCGAGGGCAAGACGACCAAAGAGATTGCCGGTGAGCTGTTTCTGACGGCAGGCACGGTCCGCAATTATATTTCGGTTATCCTTGACAAGCTTAATGTCAGCAACCGGATCGAGGCCATTACCCGCTTTAAGGATAAGGGCTGGTTTAAATAAAAGATGCCGTCTTTCGAATACAAGACGGCATCTTTTACATGTTTTTATAAGCTTAATAAATCTCCAGCTCATTGATACGGACGTATCCAGGCTGATCGATCGGCCCTTTGCTCGCGACTACCCGAATCTGGGATGTCTGGACTGCCGGGAAGGAGTGGCTCCGGTACACATCCGTATTGCCTGTAGCAGTGACCAGATTTACCCATGCCGAACCGTTCCAGTATTGGAAACCGTAATCGGCCATTGAGTAGCCGGTGGATGTATAAAGGTCAATCTTGCTGATGGTGGCGGGCTGACTGAAAGCGACGACAACATGCTGCGGCAGAGGCGAGTTGTAATTGTTGGCCCAGCTATAGGCCTCGCCAACCGTCGTATTGCGGTCACCATCATTGATTCTGGCAACAGAGTAGCCGGGAAAGGTCGTATCCGCTGTAATGGAGGCGGACCGGGCTACGTTGACCGTTCCGTAAATCTCCAGCTCATTGATACGGACATAACCAAGCTGATTGGTAGGTCCTTTACGGGCAACCACCCGCACCATGGAGGTTTGTACGCCTGCGAATGAATGCGTCCTGTACGTTTGCGTGTTGGCAGTTACCTTCACGAGGCTGATCCAGGCCGATCCGTTCCAATAGTCGAGATCATAATCGGCCAACGGATACTCGGCAGTGGTGTACAGATCAATCCGGTTAATGCTGGCCGGCTTGAGCATTTCAACCGTTACATATTGAGGCAGAGGCGTCCTGTTATCATTGGCCCAGCTATAAGCACCGCCGACCGTCGTGTTGCGGTCACCATCATTGATCCTGGTTACCGAATATCCGGGATAGGTGGAATCGGCGGTAATCGTTGCCCCCAATGCCAGATTGGTTGAACTGCCGGATGACGGCTCTTTTCTCAGGTTCACCAGGTTCCAGCGGAATTCAAACAGATCAAAATTTTTGCCAATAGCACTAGCGTCCCCTTCTACCAGCGCGTCAATCGTCAAAGTCATGGTATATGGAACGTTGAGGTTGCTTGTCCAGGTTCCCTTGCCTTCGATTCCTGCAAACACTTTGATACCCACAAGACTGATACCGAGCACCTCTAACCCCACTTCCGCCTGTGCGCCCGCTCTGGCGGTTAATGTGCCTTCAATCTGGTGTGTAACGTTTAAATGTCTGTCCACACTGCTGTAAGGCTTAATGGTGCCAAGCCGAGGGATGTACAGGACATTTTTCCCTTTTACTCCTGCTTCAAGGGAATAACCCTGGTCGACCACAAATTCAAAGCTGACGTTTCCGTCAATACCGATGACAAGGAAGATGCCAACCGTCGCCTTTCCCACTTTTCCGGCATCCAGCTCCAGTCCGTAAAGCGGCACTTTAATTTCCTTTTCAAACTGTGCCTTGCCTTTAACGTACACATTGGCGCTTTCACCTGCAGTGAATTTCAGATCAAATTTATTATATTTGTAAGTTCCCTTGAGCTTTGGAGCTTTGAGGGTCAGCGTCCCGCCTGCTTCCACGAGAGTTTCCTTGCCGCCGTTCTTTTGGTTGATCAGCTCTTTTTTGAAATTGCAGATGAAGTCAGAGCCGGATTTGCTGCAGGATATGAAATCATCGGCACCGAATGTAACCATATCCGTGTACACAGACGAGGGGACATCCGAATAAACCGCTGATGGAACGTCACTATAGACGGAGGATGAGACATCTGAAAAGGAGACAATGGAGCCGCCGGACGGATAGACCAGGTTGTTCTGATCAAACGTGACGGTTTGTTCAGGAATGCTGTAATATTCAAATACTTCTTCAAATTGGGGGATAGCGTACTCGACAACATAGCCGGATGAAGCAGGGACGGCAGCCACCTCGGTAATTTTAATGGATTGGTCGGTCGCTTCATCCAGGTAAATTTGATTGGTTGCAAGTGTGGACGAAAGCTGTGCATATTCAGCCGCAGTAATCGAGAAGCTGCCGGTTGCAGGGATTTCAGTAAACATGTCTCCTGTAATGCCTATTTTCTGCCTGATCAGGCTTGGCATAGGAACGTTGCTTTTGAGTTTATATTGCACATTGGCGAATTCGCCTACGTTTGTAATCGGATTGCTGACATCAAGACCGTCGCCAGACACCGTGAACTCCATGCGGAAATAGGCCTCTTTCACCGCAGGATTATTGTAGGTATCACCTATCCAGATCCAGCGGGCGGATGTATTGTCCGGCATTCCTGCGACCTGCTTATTCCAGGGAGATATGCCGTACATTCCGAAATCGGTGGCGTGCTGCCAGGAGGAATCATTAAAATTGCTTTGCTCCCACCCGGCGGTATAGGTGGCCGTCGTTTTCCAGTTAAAATCGGAAACGATGCTTTCTTGTTGGTATACAAGATCAGCGAGCAGTCCCGCCTGCATTCCAAGGTCGGTCGCCTTGACGGCGATCACGTTTTTGCCCTGCTGCAGGTTCAAATTAAGAGTGTTGGCCTGCGTCCACTGATTTCCTGAGCCTACCAAGGCACCATTGTGATACAGGGTAAATTCATTATCGGCTGTTAATGTAATCGTTGCGTTGGATGCCGCTGATGCATGCTGTGTACCTATATTAATGCTTATGTTTGTTGTTATGAGAAGTGTAATGAGGAAAATCAAGAAAAATTTGCGGATGCCAGCTTTGGTCATGGTTACGTATACCTCCTGTTTTAAATTTAAAACGATGGGAGGTCAGACTTTCGCCGTAAGAAAGCGTTTTAGCCTAGGCCGGTTACAAATTCCGGATTTCGCTGGACGCCGCGCGTTATGTACCAAGGGGAGGGCTCAAGAGTTCTGACTCCGGTTGGAGACTGCATTAAGAAATTATGTATCACACCTCCTTTCAAAACTATCTTAATAGCCAGCCTGGAAAATATCAATACAAATTCTATGATTTTGACAGAAAATCATAGAAAGTTGTCGTCATACTCTCATCCAGTTCGTACAAAGGTAGGGAGCCGGAGCGCCCACAAACAACACAAAGAAGTACGCCAACTTCACCGCACCTTTTCCAACCAATAATCCGTAGCAATGGATATCAGCTCTTTTGCCGCATGACTCAAATAGCTGTCTTTTTTATAACTGGCAGCTACTTCCCACACTGGATTCTGACGAATGGAAAAGTAGGATACCGCAGCGTCGGGCTTGGCATAAGTAATGGGGAATACTGCACAGCAAATCCCCTGAGCCGCCATTTCGAATAAGGTATGACAGCTTCTGGTTTCCAATAAAATATGAGGGCTTATGTTTTCTTCGTTGATCAAATGATTAAAGATATCGCGAAGGGTCGATCCCTTTTGCATGACAGCAAACGAATCATTTTCCCAAAGCTTCAGACTGATTTCCGGAAGGGGTTCGCCGAGCTTGCCTCCCAGATCTGCCAGGGGATGAGCAGAGGGAACACCCAAAATAATGCTTTCAAAACATAAATGGATATAGTTATCATTCGTTTTTTGAAAGTCCTGTAGAGTTAGAAACCCGATATCGATGTTCCCCTGTAATATTTCAACCTGCTGTTTTTTGACGGGCAGCTCGATCAGATCCATTTTTACTTTAGGATATTTTTTGTAGAAAATTGGATAGATAGCGGCAAACATTTGCGTACCACGTTCCGGCGTTAACCCAATAACCAAGTTGCCTTCCCTTGTTTCGATCATATCGTTGATCTGGTTATACGTATCTTTTTTGATTCGCAGCATGTTTTTAGCATTTTCTACATAAATTTCGCCGGCTTGTGTCAGGTGCCAATTGTTCCTTGAACGGACAAATAGCTGTGTGCCAAGCTCTTTCTCAAGCTTTAAAAGCTGCTGGTTTAATGCGGACTGGGTAATGAATAGCTTTTCCGAGGCTTTCGTGATATTGTTCTCTTCTGCAATTTGGATCATATATTCCAGCTGCTTTAAGTCCATGATCAGAATTCCCCTCCCGTGCTCTTAAATTTATTAAGAGAAAACTAAAATTTATGACTTTTACTTCTTTTATGATTACAGATTACGATGGTTTTGGAAAAAGAACAAGATATGGAGGAGGTGTTTTGAAAGCGTTTTATAAGACTCACGGGTGAGATGTTTTATGTACACGTACTACTAAAACATTTTTGGGAGGGCTACTGAAGCATGGCTATAAACAGTCCGAAGGTTTCAAACCAAGTTTCTCCTGGAGTAGAGTATGGAAGGAAAACCCGTGTTCGCTACATGATTTTATTTATATTGTTTGTGATCACAACGATTAACTATGCGGATCGTGCAACGATATCGATCGCCGGGACTCCGATGTCGCGAGAGCTTGGTCTGGATCCGGTTCTCATGGGATATGTGTTTTCAGCTTTTTCGTGGGCATACGTGTTGGGTCAGCTGCCCGGAGGATGGCTTCTTGACCGCTTTGGCTCAAAGAAGATCTATACCTTCAGCATTTTTTTCTGGTCACTGTTTACGTTATTGCAGGGTTTCGTAGGGTTCTTTAGCGCAGGTATTGCGATCGTGATGTTATTTGTGCTTCGTTTTATGGTGGGCTTGGCGGAGGCGCCGTCATTTCCGGCCAACAGCCGAATCGTATCCGCCTGGTTCCCGACCAAGGAACGCGGCATGGCATCAGCCATTTTTAATTCAGCCCAATATTTTGCAACCGTCATCTTTGCCCCTATTATGGCCTGGCTCACAAGCTCTTTTGGATGGAAATTCGTGTTTATCATTATGGGGCTTGTCGGAATGGCCATGTGTGCAATATGGGTCAAGATGGTGTATGGCCCAAAAGATCATCCCAAAGTAAATCAAGCGGAACTGGAATATATTGAAGAAGGCGGGGCCCTTGTTCATCTGGATCAGGCAAAGGAAGGAAATCAGCAAAGCACGCCCAAATGGGGTTACTTAAAGCAGCTGCTTACCAACCGAATGACACTGGGAATCTACATAGCCCAATATTGTTTGAATACGCTTACTTATTTCTTTTTGACGTGGTTTCCTGTCTATCTAGTTACAGAGCGTGGGATGTCCATTCTGAAAGCCGGATTTGTTGCTTCATTGCCCGCTCTTTGCGGATTTGCCGGTGGTATTTTGGGAGGAATCATTTCCGATTTCCTGCTGAGAAAAGGGAAGTCCTTGTCCGCAGCGAGAAAAACTCCAATCGTTATAGGCATGCTGCTGTCGACCTCCATGGTGATCTGCAATTATGTAGAAGTGGATTGGCTGGTCGTTTCCATTATGGCTTTGGCTTTCTTCGGAAAGGGCATAGGCGCATTAGGATGGGCGGTTGTATCGGACACTTCTCCAAAAGAGATGGGGGGACTTAGCGGCGGGTTGTTCAATACGTTTGGCAATATTGCGGGTATTACGACCCCAATTGTTATCGGGTATATTCTTCAGGCAACAGGCTCTTTTAATGGGGCGCTCATTTTTGTCGGGGCCAATGCCTTTATGGTAATCATTTGTTATTTGCTCATCGTTGGAGAGATTAAACGTTTTGAGTTAAAGCCAATCTGATTTTCTGGAATCTCGTATGGATAGGAGATAACCGACATGACTTTAAAACAGACACAAAGGGAAGACCCCCTTTATATAAAAGTGCATCCAAGAGATAACATTGCCATCATCGTTAATACGGGCGGGCTGCCTAAAGGGACGAAATTCCCTTGCGGCCTCGAACTGATCAGCAACGTTCCCCAAGGGCATAAAGTAGCTCTGAACGATATTAGTGAAGGTGAGCCCATTATTCGTTATGGAGAAATGATCGGTTTCGCATTGAAAACGATTGCAAAAGGGAGCTGGATTGAGGAGTCTTTAGTTGAACTGCCGACCCCGCCCCGTTTGGAGGAGCTGTCTATCGCAACCCATGTGCCGAAGCGGCTTCCTCCGTTGGAGGGCTACACGTTTGAGGGGTATCGCAATGAGGATGGCAGTGCCGGAACGAAAAATATACTGGGCATTACGACCAGTGTGCAATGTGTTGCTGGTGTGCTGGAATATGCCGTAAAGAAAATCAAAGAAGAGCTTCTGCCCCAATATCCGAATGTCGAAGATGTCGTAGCATTAACACATAGCTATGGCTGTGGGGTTGCAATTAACGCTCCGGATGCCGTGATTCCGATTCGAACCCTGCAAAATCTGGCGCAAAACCCGAACTTTGGCGGGGAGCTCATGGTTGTCGGGTTAGGCTGCGAGAAGCTGGTTCCCGAAAGATTGGTGCCGGACGGAGACATGGGCAAGATCGTCTCCTTACAGCAGCACGCCGGATTTGTTCCCATGGTCAAGTCCATTATGGAGATGGCTGAAGCCCGGCTGGATAAGCTGAATCGGCGTCAGCGTGTCACATGTCCCGCTTCCGATCTGGTTGTCGGTTTGCAGTGCGGCGGGAGTGATGCTTTTTCCGGGGTGACCGCGAATCCGGCAGTAGGTTTTGCCGCTGATTTATTAGTACGCGCAGGCGCTACGGTCATGTTTTCAGAGGTTACGGAAGTAAGGGACGCCGTTCATTTGTTAACCCCCCGCGCAGTCAATGAAGAGGTCGGCCGTGCCCTGATTCGCGAGATGCAGTGGTATGACGATTATTTACAGCGGGGGCAAGCAGACCGGAGCGCCAATCCCTCACCAGGGAATAAGAAGGGCGGGCTTGCCAATGTTGTGGAAAAATCGCTCGGGTCCATTGTAAAATCAGGCAACAGCCCCATTGTTGGCGTTTTATCTCCCGGGGAAAGGGCTGCAGAAAAAGGCTTGATTTTTGCAGCAACACCTGCCAGCGATTTTGTATGCGGAACTTTGCAGCTAGCCTCCGGCATCAATTTACAGGTGTTCACTACGGGCAGAGGGACGCCCTACGGCTTGGCTGTAGCTCCTGTGATTAAGGTTGCTACCAGAAATTCTTTGGCAGAGCAATGGCATGATCTCATTGATCTCAATGCGGGCCGAATTGCAACAGGAGAAGCGACCATAGAAGACGTGGGTTGGGAATTATTCCACCTGATCCTGGACGTCGCCAGCGGACACAAGCAGACATGGGCGGATCATTGGGGGATTCACAACGATTTGGCGCTATTTAACCCAGCTCCTGTAACCTGAAAAATAATTCGTGAGAGGAAGAGTGCAGATGGATACAACCTGGATTCGGGGAGTCATCCCGCCAATTGTGACACCGGTAGATGAAAATGAACTTGTGGATGAACAGGGGCTTCGTGGTGTGGTAGAGCATGTTATTGCCGGAGGGGTACACGGGATTTTGTCACTTGGCAGCAATGGAGAGTTTTATGGTCTGGACCGTGAGCAGCAGGAAAGAGCCGTTCGAACGACCATTGAGCAGGTCAACGGCAGAGTTCCCGTATACATGGGAATCGGTGCGATTACGACGAAGGAATGTGTGACACTGGCAAGAATGGGGGAAGCCCTGGGGGCACAGGCATTGACGATCCTTCCACCTATGTTCCTCACCCCCACGGAGGAAGAATTGTATCAGCATTTTCGCAAAATAGCAGAAGCAACACCTCTCCCTGTTCTTCTATATAACAATCCGGATCGTGTCGGAAATAATATTTCCGCCAACCTGATTGAAAGATTAGCTGATATCCCGAATCTGGTTGGCGTGAAAGACAGCAGCGGGGACATGACCTTGACTGCAGAATATATACGCAGGACCCGAAGCAAAGACTTTAAAGTAATGGCTGGCAGAGATGTCATGATTTTAGGTTCTTTAGTTTATGGAGCTGTGGGTTGCGTAGCATCAACAGCCAACATCGTGCCGGCTCTCGTAGTTGAAATATATGATAAGTATATAAATGGAGATTTGCAGGGTGCACTTGAAGCACAGTTTAAGCTGGCGCCACTCCGGATGGCGTTCAATCTGGCCAGCTTTCCTGTGGTCACCAAAGAAGCCATGAATCTGATTGGTGTGTCTGTAGGTGCTTCAATCCTTCCTAATACGGCTGCTTCTGAAGTGAATCGAGCTAAACTGAAAAACATTTTAACGGATATGGGTGCGCTCTGATATTCAATTTTAAACCTTTGGAGGGATAGTTGATGAAGATAGGATTTATCGGGCTTGGGATTATGGGTAAACCGATGAGCCAAAATTTGATCAAAGCAGGTTATGAACTGGTCGTACTTGAGACCAATAAAGCGGCGGCAGAGCTGGTGGCAGCAGGCGCATCGGCCGCATCTACACCCAAGGGCGTAGCGGAGCTGACGGATATCGTGATTACCATGCTGCCCAACTCACCCCAGGTGAAAGAAGTTGTGCTTGGCACAGACGGAATTATCGAAGGAGCCAAGCCTGGCACGGTGGTGGTCGATATGAGCTCTATTGCTCCTTTGACCAGTCAAGAGATTGCGGCAGCACTGGCGGAAAAAGGCATTGAAATGCTTGATGCTCCAGTCAGCGGGGGAGAGCCCAAGGCTATTGAAGGCACGCTTTCCGTCATGGTTGGAGGAAAACAGGAAACTTTTGATCAATGTTATGATGTGATGAAGGCCATGGCCGGCTCGGTCGTTCGTACAGGTGATATCGGCGCGGGTAATGTGACCAAGCTTGCGAATCAGATCATTGTGGCCATTAATATAGCGGCAATGTCGGAGGCATTTGTTCTGGCGAGTAAAATCGGTGTTCAACCGGAGCTCGTATATCAGGCTATTCGCGGTGGGCTGGCAGGCAGCACGGTATTGGATGCCAAAGCGCCACTCGTCATGGAGCGCAAATTTGACCCCGGCTTCCGGATTAATCTGCATATTAAGGATTTAAGCAATGTTTTGGAAACGTCCCATGAGGTGGGTGTGCCTTTACCGCTGACGGCCAGCGTCATGGAAATGATGCAGGCATTGAAGGTGGATGGCCTGGGAGACTGCGACCACGGCAGCTTGGTGCAATATTATGAAAAACTGGCCAAGGTTGAAGTGAGCAAATAGAACAGGTGGATCAAAAATCGAATGACATGAAGTCTCGGCCTGCAATCAGCCTGTATTATACTTGTTGAAGCTGCCTCTGAAAGATGATTAATCGTGATGATATATGAGGGACTCCTAGTAGAGTCTCTCTTTTTTTTGATTCAAAACCGAAATCGGAGCTTGATAAGACCAGACGGCGCACGTGATCATCCTGGCGGACTGGAATGCCGTTATTAAGGGCGCTCTGGTCCATTAGCGGAACCGTCCGCTAAAAATATTGGTACATACAGGATTTGTATGGACAGGTACATGCGCAAGTGAGAAAATAGTCATCATGATAACTACTCGTGAAAGGAATGAGATGTTTTGATACGATTCGGCATCATCGGGACGAACTGGATTACGGAGCGTTTCATTAAAGGTGCGTTTGAAACCGAGCAGTTCGCTTTGACCGCTGTGTACTCACGCACTGAAGAGAAAGGCAGAGAATTTGCTGCGCAATACAATCAGCCTGAGGTTTTCACGGATTTGCAGGAAATGCTGGAGAAAGGCAGCCTGGATGCCGTCTATATTGCAAGTCCGAATTCGCTTCATGCGGAGCAGGCGATCCTGTGCATGAATCATGGCAAGCATATCCTGTGCGAGAAGCCGATGGCTTCGAATGCGCGCGAGGTGCGGGAGATGATCGCCGCAGCGGAGAAGAACAATGTGGTGCTGATGGAGGCCCTCAAATCTACGCTCATGCCGAACTTTAAAGTGATACAGGAAAATCTTTTCAAGCTTGGTCCGATCCGCCGCTATTTTGCCGGCTACTGCCAGTATTCCTCCCGTTATGATGCTTATAAAGAAGGAAAAGTGCTGAATGCGTTCAATCCTCAATTTTCCAACGGTTCATTGATGGACCTGGGTATTTACTGTATTTATCCAATGGTCACACTGTTCGGAAAGCCTGACTTGGTGAAGGCTACCGGTGTCATGCTGGCTTCCGGTGTGGACGGGGAAGGAAGTCTGATCATGCGTTACCCGGATATGGAGGGTGTGGTGATGCACTCCAAAATCTCGAACTCCTATCTTCCTGCGGAAATCCAGGGCGAGCTCGGGACGATGGTCATTGACAAGATCAATCAGCCGTACGATGTGAAAATTCATTACCGGGACGGCAATGTGGAAGACCTCACCAAACCGCAAATTCATGAGCCGATGTATTATGAAGCCCTTGAGTTTATCGATATGATCAAGTGCAGTGACCGGGACAGCAAAATCAATTCCCATGCCAACTCACTGGCAGTGGCCGAAGTGATGGATGAAGCGAGACGGCAGATGGGGCTACGCTTTGCAGCCGACGAAGTGTAAAGATATAATAGGAAAAACGTGGAGCAGCAGGCCGCAGCAGGCCTGCTTTCTTGCTGTACACGGGTCGTTGTAGATTAATAACAGACGAAGACATGCCAAAGGAGCGGAAACGATGTACAAAACAGTCCAGGTGAAAAACGTAGTCATCGGGGAAGGCGAACCCAAGGTATGCGTGCCGGTCACGGGGGAGACCCTGCCCAGGCTGATCGCGGAAGCGGAGCAGCTGCGCATGCTTGATCTTGATATTGTGGAGTGGCGTGTCGATTTCTACGAGCATGCGGATGATATGGAAATGGTGAAGAAAGCGCTGAATGAGCTGCGCGCGAAGCTAGGAGATATTCCGTTGCTGTTTACTTTCCGGACTGCCGATGAGGGAGGGCAGCGGCCCATTGCTCCTGCCGACTATGTGGCTTTAAATAAAGCGGCCGCGGCCACGGGGCAGGCAGATTTGATCGATGTCGAGTGGTTCAACAAGGAGCAGTACGTGCCCGAGCTGGTCGAAGCGGCTCATGCCGCCGGAGTGAAGGTCATTTTGTCCAATCATGATTTTGACAAAACCCCTCTGGCAGAAGAGATCGTATCCAGACTGCGCAGAGCGCAGGAGCTGGACGCGGATATCGTGAAAATTGCAGTCATGCCGGGAAGCACGGCGGATGTCCTCACCCTGCTGGAGGCCACGCGCGTCATGCGGGAGCAGCATGCCGATCGTCCGCTCATTACGATGTCCATGACGGGCCGAGGGGTGATCAGCCGCCTGGCTGGCGAGCTATTCGGCTCGGCGGTCACCTTCGGCTCTGCCGGCCGTTCGTCCGCTCCGGGTCAGGTTCCGGTTGGAGAACTACGGAGTGTATTGTCGCTACTTCATCGGGAGTTGTCGAAGGGATAAGATCATTTGGGTATGTGCCCAATGTGAAGAGAAACTGCAGTCTTTTACGCACTCAGTACCGAATATATTGGCGTCTGCCAACAGCAGCGAGCACCGCTCTTTCGTTTGCTTCGATCTGCAAGGGTGTTATATCCGTATTCAGGTTGTTGCCTGGGGCAAAATGGGATAGGTAATTGAAATCCGGATGAATAATCTGATCCGTCAAATAAGCCGAAACGATGCTGCCAGGCCAGCGATGGCTGTTCAGTGTGCGAATAATATGTTCCGCAGTGCGGATGCCTATACCATGCCCGTAATAAGAGTACTCATCAAGCTTGACGACATTTTCGCCCTTCCATTCAGGCCTCAGGGGTGATACTTCGGGATTTTTGAAATACATGATATCGCCTGGAACTGCCTGGCTGCTGCCTTGGGATTCAATAAGCTGCAAATCGCTGTCATAATGCCAATCATAGAGCAACATGTCGGCGAACAAGCGGTTAAACTCGCTCTCATCGATGGAATCCAGCACGGCCTTATAGAGGACTATGACCATGGCGGTGGCGCACTCGAACCCGTATTTTCTGCCTTCTATAAATAGATTGCGTATCCCATCAGCGGGGGTAACCTCAGGTCTGATCTGAAATCCGCCTTGGGGAGTGCGTATCCAGTATCGTTCGTTACAGTAAGCGCGCTCAAAGGTGGAGAAAGAGGCACCGCTGCGGTTTAACGCTTGCGCCGCCGCAACGATTGCGCTGCGCAAGGACGTTTCAAATGAGAATCTTGCCATCTGTATGTTCTGCCCCCGATCCGTTAGTGTCCAGATGTTTTGCTAACATCCTATGTAGGCGGATGCCGGGATGTGAGGAAAAGCCGGTTTTTGACGGGGGCAGACTTTTTTAACTCTTGGTGTTTAACTTATTCCGGGTCTCCTTGATGAGCCTTGTCATTTGGGCATAACCTTCTTCATAGATCTGTTTGCCGTGCTGATCCTCGGCATTTGCAGCCAGCTTTTTATACTCCTCCTGACATGACTCAAGGGCGTCCAGCAGTGAATTGGATTGAGCAGGCTGGCCGGACTGCAGTTTGTCATCATACAAGTCAAGGTGCAGGCGGCCATTCGATTCCACCTGTGCGAGAAATACATCGCTCAGCTCTACTCCGCGTTTGCCCAGCTCGGATTGCAGCCATTTCTTGTCCTTGCTCGCTTCGGATAGTTCCCGCTCCTGGATCTCACCGTCAACTACGATGCTTTGCGGCTCCTTTTCGGGAGGCAGGGCAAGCCCGATCATTTTAGGAGTAAGCGGCTGATTCTCCTTGGTCAGTAAAATGTTGATTTCGCCGCTGTTTTCCATGACAGCAAACTCCACATCCGCCACTTTGAAGGCGCCCTTTCTGCGCAGCTGGCTCATAAGCTCATCCATAGTAACGCGTTCTTTTCTAAGATGATCCTCCAGTACCTTTCCATCTTTAATCAGAACGGTCCCGGTTCCATCTACGGTATCTCTGAACTTTTTACTTTTGATTTGAACATACTCGATGACCAGGGAGACGAGACTCCATACAACGAGCGAGATGACGCCAAGATACCAGGTTTCACGGCTTTCAAGCGGGATGTATGCGGCAAGACTGCCAATCGTAATCCCGGTGATGTACTCGAACAGAGAGAGCTGCGACACTTGCCTTTTCCCGAGCAGCTTGGTCATTACGAACAGTACAACAATGGCAACAAGCGTATGTAAAATGACTAAAACCCACTCTGGCATGGATGAAGCACCTCCTGTAGATTACCTCGATGTCAAATTTAAGCATATCCATGGGAGGAGAGGTTTAAACGTACGCTTAGTTGGCCCCATTTTACAGGTTGATTAGCCTCGCGGGAGCTTGCTGCTGTAACGCGAACGGAGCTGTTGAAGCTTCTCCAGCTTTCTCCGGCAAATCGACCTTGTGCAAGCTGTTTAACGGACTGATCCCGCATTATTACAGTGGGGATTTCAGTGGTGAAGTGACGGTATGCGGGCAATCTTCAACCCGGCAGGGTGTCGCGGAGTTGTCCCGTTATATCGGATATATACTGGCGAAAGGGTGTTTACCTGCTGCGCCTGCTGGTGGCAGCTCTATGCTGGCTGGGATACCGTTTTCCGTCCCTGATTTATTAAGCCTGTACCGGGTCAGAAGGAGACTAACAAGTGAAGGGAAGTTTTTTTATGAATATTGATTTTCACACCCATGGCAAGCTATCCAAAAAGTCCGCATTTTCATTGGACTATTTCCGTGAAATGATAGCTGAAGCCAAACATAATGATCTGGATGCGCTGGCGCTTACGGAGCATTTTAATACCTCGAATTTTTATCATCTGTATGAAACTTTGGACAGCACGTATCCCTATAACGGGCACTATTATGAAGCCGAAGGGGTCAAAATTTTCCCGGGCATGGAGGTGGATATTGCTGAGACGGGGCATATTTTGCTCATCGGACGCAGGGAGGATGTCATCGCTGCCCGTACGGGTCTTGACGAGTTTACTCGCAAGGGTCATTTCATTTCTTTTCGGGAGCTGCTTGATCTGGCGGATGCCCATTCTTTATGGAAAATCGGGGCTCATCCGTTCCGGGACTCCACGCCCCTTCATCACCTGGACCGCGAGCTGCTGCTGCGGCTCGATGCCTTTGATCTCAATGCCAAGGATATGTATAAACAGGGGGTCGGCGCATGCCGGAGCAAGGTGGAAGCATTTGCAGCTTCGCTCGGACTGCCGGTCGTGGGAGGCAGCGATACTCATCAATGCTTGCAGTATGGCAGTGTAGTCAATCGTCTGGAACAGACATGTGAAACGGCGGCTGAATTGAAGGCAGCTGTAGCCGCAGGAGCATATGCGGTTGAAGTCTCTCCTTGCCTGGAGATCAAGGTGAAGTCTTCTGTCATGATGAAGAAGCTGTTGAAGCAGATGATTGGTGAACCACTGTCACGTGAGGAGCTTATAGGGTAAAGTTAGGGTTAAGCTCAAGCTGTTTCTGGTTGAAGCCAAAAAGGACTTCCAAGCCTTCTTGGAAGTCCTTTTCAGTGTGTAAGATTTTATTAAGCAGAGCTGCCCAGCTTCACCTGCGGCTTGCCCGCGGAATTCAGGCGGCGCTCAAGCGCCAGGCTGCCAATTGCTCCCGCCATCCCGGCCAGAGCAATGACTGCGGATACCCAGGGCAGGTTGTGCAGTCCCATGTACGTGATGACCACACCACCGAAAAAAGCGCCGCTGGCGTTGCCGAGGTTCAGCACGGAGTGGGTGCTGGTCGTTGCGAGCAAAGGAGCCTCGGACGCCAGGTTCATGATGCGAACCTGCAGTCCAGGCATCATGCCAAACGCGGCGACTCCCCAAACAAAGACGGTGATGATCGCCAGGGCTTTGCTCTGGAGAGCAAAGGTCAACACAGCCAGAATAACGGCCAGTACGCCAAAGTTGACGATCAGGGACGGCATCAGCTTCCAATCAGCCAGCCGTCCGCCAACGATATTCCCAATAGTTACTCCGATGCCGAACAAGACCAGAATCCACGTGATGCTTGCTTCGGTAAAACCGCTGATGTCCATCAGCAGAGGGGTAATATAAGTAAATACCGCGAACAGGCTGGCACAGGCGAATGCTCCCGTCAGCAGCATCAGCAACACCTGCGGATTCACAAGGCTACGGATTTCCTGGGCAATACTTGTGTGCTGGTCCTGTCGCATGACCGGGATAAAGCGTATAATTCCCACCAGGGAGATTAACCCCATAATGACGATAGCAGCGAAAGATGCACGCCACCCTAACTGCTGTCCGATGAACGTGCCGAAAGGGACGCCAATTATGTTGGCGACGGTCAGGCCGGACAGAACCAGTGACACGGCACCGGCCCGCTTCTCCGGACGGACAAGACGGGCGGCCATCAGAGAACCGACACCGAGAAAAGTGCCGTGAGCAAAGGCCGTTCCTATACGCGCAGCAATCAGAAAGCCATAATTGGGCGCGATGACGGACAAGGCATTGCCAACAATAAAAATGATCATCAGCAGACATAACAGCTTTTTCTGCGGCACCTTATGGGTGAGGATCGTCAGAACAGGCGCGCCGACAGCGACACCGATGGCATAGCTGGTGATCAGCTGCCCGGCTTGGGGAATCGTCACCCCTAAATCCTGGGCCACATTGGGGAGCAGACCCATAATGACGAATTCAGTCATCCCGATGGCGAAGGCCCCAAGCGTCAGGCACAGCAAAGAGAAGGGAAAACGCTCTTTTCCCTTTACTTTTTGAGGTCTGGTATTCATGGAAGAGTCATTCTCCTATCCTTTTTTTGTATGTATCTGTTGGTTTCTGTTTAGTATAGCATTTGACAGCCTGTCGTGGATAAAGGAAAACGTAAAAATTTGAAGAACCTGCGGCGGTTCGTCTGCATGCAGGCTGAAATTCGAAAGCTGAGCGAAACAATGTTATTATATTTACATAATCGTTTGCCGCCTAATCAGCATGGATAAGATTTTCGTATAGCTATCCGGCACCATGGCACGCGCTTTACAAGCAAAGGAGATTCCGTATGGGTGAACAAGCACAGATAGAACAGTTCAAAAAGATTAAAACCGAGTTAACACGTTTTCTGATGATGTACAAATTTGCGCTCGATGAAATTGAAACCAAAGTGGAAATTCTCAAGGAAGAGTTTCAATCCCTGCATGATTATAGTCCGATTGAGCATACCAAATCCAGATTGAAGTCCCCGGAAAGCATTATGAAAAAAATATACCGGAAAAACAGCGGCTTATCGCTTGATGATATCAAAAAGAACATTAAGGATATTGCCGGCCTCCGCATTACCTGCTCTTTCATTTCGGACATTTACAGGGTCAAGAGCATGCTTGAAAATCAGGATGATCTCACGATTCTGGAAATCAAGGATTACATCCACTACCCCAAGCCGAACGGGTATAAAAGTCTGCATATGCTGGTGGAGGTTCCGGTGTTTATGTCGGACCGCCAGGAACGGGTGTGCGTAGAAATTCAAATCCGGACCATAGCGATGGATTTCTGGGCCAGTCTTGAGCACAAAATCTTTTACAAATACAATCAGTCCGTTCCGGACCATCTCCTGCAGGAGTTGAAGGATGCCGCGGACGCCGCAGATGAACTGGACCGCAAAATGGAACGCCTCCATACCGACATCAAAGAGATTAAGGAGAATAATGCCCTGCAGATGGAGGACGAGTTTGGCAGTATTCTTGTCAATAACCGACAGTTCAGGCTGCCAGCGGCTTTTCTGGACCTGATCGGTGAAGGGGAGCGGGAAATCAAATGACAGCCAAAGTGGTTTATCATATTACTGAATTAATCGGGGACACTCCCTGCGTCCGGTTGGGCAGGCTGACAGGCCCGGAAGATGCTGAAGTCTATGTCAAGCTGGAAATGTTTAATCCGAGCGGCAGCGTGAAAGACCGGGCGGCTTATAATCTGATCGTTCAGGCGGAGAAGAACGGACTCCTTCGCCCTGGCGGGACGATCATTGAGCCGACGAGCGGCAATACGGGAATCGGGCTCGCTATGAACGCCGCCGCCAAAGGCTACCGGGCGATCCTGGTCATGCCGTCCAATATGACGAAGGAACGGATCAACATCCTGAAAGCCTATGGAGCCGAGGTGGTGCTGACTCCGGCGGAGGAACGCATGCCCGGCGCGATCCGCAAAGCCCAGGAGCTGGGTGCGGAAATTGAAGGCAGCTTCATTCCGCAGCAGTTCGAAAATCCGGCCAATCCCGATATTCATCGTACCACGACCGCCCTTGAAATATTGGAGCAGATGGAGGGTAGGCTGGATGTATTCGTGGCCTCATCCGGCACAGGAGGCACAATCACAGGCACAGGCGAGGCGCTGCGTGAACATCTGCCGGAGATCCGGATCGTGGTGGTCGAGCCGCAGGGCTCGCCGGTACTGTCCGGAGGAAAGCCTGGCCCTCACAAGCTGGTGGGGACAAGTCCCGGCTTTATTCCCGCCATCCTGAACACCGGGGTGTATGATGAAATTGTCCAGGTTGCGGATGAGGCTGCGCTTGCGACTGTGCGGGAGCTGGCTGCCAGGGAAGGGATTTTGATCGGTCCCTCCGGCGGTGCTGCCGTATGGACGGCCCTGCAGGAAGCACGGCGTCTCGGCAAGGGCAAACGGGTGCTGTGCATCGCTCCTGATACTGGCGAGCGATACATAAGCATGGGGATTTTTGGCTGAATATTCCCGATGTAAACGTTTCAATTAATTCATGACAGCCTGCTTTGGTTGGGTGTAAGATAGAATGGATCGTGAATTCATTCTATACTTATCCCAATCGGAGGAGGAACAGATGCACTATGAGAATCATGCCAATTGAGAAGCGGGGGATTTCGGACAGCCGTCTCGTACTGGGATGCATGCCGTTTGGTGGCGGCTGGAATAGCGAGCCTATCACGCAGGAGCATATAAAGGAAGCTGAAAAAGCGGTGGAAGCCGCGCGCTCCATCGGCATTACGATGTTCGACCACGCCAACATCTACACCAGGGGCAAGGCAGAGGAAACGTTCGGGAAGGTTCTGAAAGCGCAGCCAGGACTGCGGGAGCAGATTGTGATTCAATCCAAGTGTGGCATCCGCCTGGCAGAAGGGGATCTGCCGGGCATGTTTGATTTCTCCTATTCGCATATTCTCGAATCGGTAGAAGATTCCTTGAAACGGCTGGGTACCGACTATCTGGATGTACTGCTGCTGCATCGCCCTGATCCGCTGGTGGAGCCCGAGGAGGTGGCGGTTGCATTCACGAAACTGAAGGAATCCGGTAAAGTCCGCCATTTTGGTGTTTCCAATATGAGCGTGGGACAGATTCAGTTTCTGGAGCGCAGCCTGTCCATGCCGCTTGTCGTGAATCAGCTGGAGATGAGCCTGGCGCATCTGCACTTTCTTGACGAAACGGTCCATGTCAACCAGCAGGCCGGCACGGCTGTACGATTTGCAGAAGGCTTAATGGAATTTTGCCGCACGAAGGATGTCCAGATTCAGGCCTGGGGACCGCTTGCGCAGGGGCGCTTCTCCGGCAGAGCGCTGCCGGATGAGCCTGAGCATATCGTGCGGACGGCAGAGCTGGTCAAGCGTTTAGCCGAGGAAAAGGGTACGACGCGGGAGGCGATTGTGCTTGCCTGGCTAATGAAGCATCCGGCCTTGATCCAGCCTGTCATTGGCACGGCGAATCCTGAACGCATTACAGCCTGCCAGGATGCGGAACGTCAGGCAGGGCTGATGACCCGGGAAGAATGGTACACCCTGTACGTCAGTGCAAGAGGCAATGCGCTGCCTTAAAACGGATTTGACCCGTCGTGGCATTCCTTTAGGTTGTTGTGAGAAGCTCCGGGAACGAAGCATTCCTCCAATTGCTGTTGACCCCAAATTTCCAATGATTTTACTTTTTAAATGAGGAAATCGGCAATCCTTTGTGATTTCGGGTTTGACAAAAAAAGTCGACAAATCCGCCGCTGCTGGCGTGCGGCTGGATTGAAAAGCATGACAGTATGCCGCCGATTTTATTCGATAAGCTGATCGAAGACCAGCTACCGGCCGATTCTGTGCTTTATGACATCATTATGCGGCTGCAGGAACGCAAGAAAGCCGGGGAGGATCTTCGTAATACAAAAAAATGAACCCTGGTGCGGCAAATTTGCTGCACCAGGGTTCATTAACGAGGAAGTCTATGGCCTGTGTGTTATATCGCGCTAAAACTGAAAGCTGAGCTGCTCCACCTCCGGCCCGGTACGAGGAACAGGAGAAGATGTAGAATACTCAAAAGCCATCATCGGGCAGGAGCCTGCCTGATTAAAAGGCTCGGTGCTGAGAGCGGAAGGTATTTCGTCCTGCAGGGCGTAATGCACGCGCAGGCTGTGGATTTCCGCTTTCTTTGCCTCCCTGTAATCCGAATCCGCATAAGCTCCTCTATACAGCTTCCTGTATGCGGGCAGCAGATGGGGATAGTGCTGCTCCAGGGCATGCAGAAACCATGCTTTTACATCCGGTGTCAGCCTCAGGATAGAGGTCATCGCGAACGATGCTTTATGCTGCTCTGCAGCCGAGAACAAGGCATCCAGGTCTGCGGCCGAGTCGGTCAGATAAGGAAGAATCGGAGCGATGAACAATCCGGTTCGTATCCCGGCTGCAGACAGCTCCCCGACAGTCTCCAGCCGTTTGGCCGGCAGTGGGGCGGCAGGCTCCATCCTGCGGATAATTTCCGTGTGGAGTGTGCCCAGACTGATATTTACAGAGGTAATATTCATTTCCCGCAGCACGTCGAGGTCACGTAAAATCAAAGGGGAGCGTGTCGTAATGTTGGTGGGAATCCGGTATTTTGCGAGCACTTTAAGGCATTCGCGTGTGATTCTGGTTTTGCCTTCCACGGGCTGGTAAGGATCGGTTGCGGTGCCGATGGCAACGTGGCCTATACGCTCCACCAATTCACCAATATCATAGTTATATTTGCGCGCCATCCGGGACAGCTGCGCTTCCAGCGCTTCAGGGGCGTTCATTTTTATGAGAATATGGTTCTGGAATTCATCGTCGGCTTCTTTGCCAATATAGCTCTGAAAAGCTCTGGCATAACAAAAATGGCAGCCGTGCGCACAGCCACGGTAAGGATTGATGGACCAGTCAAAAGGCATGCTTTCGGCCTTAACCCGGTTCAGGGTTTGCTTGGTTGTCGTCTGTTCATAGGTTTTTTTGGCCATTACAGCATTTCCTCCTCTGTTCATAAGAACATTTGTTCCCTTTTTTTATGATTATACTATATTCCGAGGGAGTATGGAAGCCTGTCGAAGCGGTAATAGGGACTGACAGGTTGACAATTAGGGTATAGTTTTATATAGATAAAAGTACGACTGGAGCGGCCCAAGCTCCGAAAATTCCGTAATAGGAGGAGAAACAGATGCAGAACAAAGCAGACCGCCTCAAGGCGGCCCGGGTGCCGGAGCGTCCTGAGCTGGATGCGGAGCGGGCGCGCCGCTTGCCTCCCGGACAGACGCTGACCGAGAGCTTTCCCATCCTGCATGAAGGAGCGGTGCCTGAATATGATTTGGCCGCATGGGATTTGCGCATTTTCGGAGAGGTGGAGGAGGAGCGGACGTTTACTTTTGATGAGCTGCAGGTGCTGCCTATAACGCGGACGGTCAGCGACATTCATTGTGTAACCCGCTGGTCCAAGTTCGACACCACTTGGGAGGGTGTGCGTTTCACGGATCTGATGAAGGAAATGAAGGTAAAACCTGAAGCTAAGTACGTCATGATTCATGCCGATCCGGATTACGAAACCAATCTGAAGCTCGCGGATCTGATGAAGGACGACGTGCTGCTGGCCTGGAACTATGACGGCAGACCATTGACCGCCAAGCATGGTTGGCCGCTGCGTCTGGTTGTGCCTGCATTTTATTTCTGGAAAAGCGCCAAGTGGATTCGCGGGATCGAATTCATGAAGGAAGACCGGCCGGGGTTCTGGGAGCGCAATGGTTTTCATAATACGGCCGATCCATTCAAGGAGCAGCGCTTCTCGTCAGATGAATATTACATGCCTGAAGATGAATGGAAGTATGTTGAGGCGGATTAAGCGATATATGATGGAGCAGGCAGGTGAAGAAAGGTGATGTAATATTTGTTATGGCATCGCCTTTTTTTGCGTGCGCTGATTTGATAGAATGGAAAAGAAATCGATTACATAGCTTCTGTGAACAGCTTGCGGCAGGTGTGGATTATCACTTTGAGGAGGCGGAGAGATGGGACAGAATGATGGAAAAAAAGTGAAATGGGGCATTATCAGCACCGGCTGGATTGCCGGCAAATTTGCGGATGATTTTGCTCATGTGGCGAATGGGGAGTTGTATGCAGTCGGCTCCAGGTCATTAGAAAGCGCCAGCGAATTTGCGGAGAAGTATCAAATTCCCCATGCCTATGGCAGCTATGAGGAATTGTTAAGCGATCCTGAAGTGGATGCCGTATATATCGGAACGCCTCATCCTTTTCACAAGGAAAATGTGCTGGACGCTCTGAATGCGGGCAAAGCGGTGCTATGTGAAAAGCCTTTTACGATTAATAGCGGTGAACTGGAGGAAATGATCAAGCTTGCCAGGGAAAAGAATCTGTTCCTGATGGAGGCCATGTGGACCCGCTACCTGCCGACGATCCGCAAGGTGCGGGAATGGCTGGATGCCGGCATGATTGGTGAGGTGCGCCTGCTGAAGGCCGAGTTCGGTTTCCGATCCGGCTGGAATCCGGAGGGCAGACTGCTGAACCTTGAATTGGGCGGCGGAGCATTGTTGGATGCGGGAATTTACCCGGTATCCTTCGCTTCCATGATCTTTGGTTATCAGCCGGAGGACATATACAGTAAGGCTCATATTGGTGAGACGGGTGTCGATGAGGAGTTCTCGATCATGCTGTCTTACAGCGGGGGCCGGACGGCGATGCTGAACGGAGCGGTGCGTCTTGGTCTGACCAATGATGCCTATATCCATGGAACTGAGGGTTATATTCGTATTCCGTCCTTCTTGAATTCCAAAACGGCGGAGCTGCATGTCGGCGGCCAAGAGGTTGAGACTTTCCAGGATGATCGGGCTTCGACCGGATATGCCTTTGAGGCGGAAGAGGTGGGCCGCTGTCTGAGCGAAGGCCTTACCGAGAGCCCAACGATTACACTGGAGGAATCGCTGGGTATTATGAGACTGCTGGATACGTGCCGCAGCCAGTGGGGACTTCGTTATCCGGGAGAGGGCTGAGCCTGGTTCATAACTAATACATTGATTAAAAAAGACTGCGCCTTTGAAACGGATTGCAGTCTTTTTTTGTGGCAGACACAAGGATAGGAGTTAATATCAGTGCCAGCACAAAAGGGGGATTTACTGTTGAAATGGAAGGGGAATATAGTTTTGTTATATTACAGAACAATGAGATTGAATTACATAACTATGTTTTAAAGATTAATGAAGAAAGCGATGATGACGATGAATGATTTTTTGTTTTGAAGACAACTCAGGAAACGGGGGTGGAGGAAGAATGGATGAAATTTTGCGTAGGATTGAAACTCTTGAACGTGATCAAGCGGAGTTAAAATCTGATTTAAAAGAAAAACCATCCAAATCTGATTTGCAAAACTCCACTTTAGAATTGAAGTTGTTTATCCAAGAGAATATAAATAAACTTCCTAATGAAGATCGTATGAAAACGTTAATAAATGAACAACTTAATTCAAACAAAATAGCCTCTGAAACTTTTGTTGAGTCAAAAGTAAATAAGGCAAAACTAACCATAATAATTTGGGCTGTTGGAATTGGTGTAACTGTTGCTGGTGTATTAATTAGATATCTTGCATAATAGCAAACCGAGAGATACCCCAAATTGCAAATAACCGGCCCCGGGTGACAAGTTTCAGGGGCCGGTTATTTGCAATCCATGCGGATTGGTTACCCCTTCACAGCTCCCGCGACCATTCCCTTCATGATCTGCTCCTGAAAAATCAGATAAATCACGATGGTAGGCACCACTGCGATTGCCATGGCGGCCATGGTCAGCCCGTAGTCTGTTCCGAATCCGTCCGAAAAGATGGACAGACTCAGCGGCAGTGTCTTAAGCGCCTGCGAGTTGATGAATACGAGGGCAAAGGCGAATTCGTTCCAGTAACGGAGGAAAGCGAGTATCGCCACCGTCGCCATACCGGGGACGGATAACGGCAGAATGATGCGTAGGAACAATCCCCAGTAACCCATGCCGTCGATCAGCGCGGCTTCTTCAACCTCTTTCGGAATGGAGGTCATATAGGCCGCGATCAGGAAGATGGCGAGCGAAAGCTCAAAGGCCGTGTAGGGCAGAATCAGCGCCCAATGCGTATTGAGCATGCCGATGTTTTTCAGCATGATGAACAGCGGGACAAGCGTGCTGTGAATCGGGATAAGCATGCCCAGCAGGAAGTAAGCCACGATGGCGCCCTGCAGCCGGAATTTGAAGCGCGACAGAGCGAACGCGCACATCGCCCCGAGGATCAGCGTCAGGAGCATAGCCAATATGGTCACGACGGCCGAATTCATCATAGCCTGCCCCATGCCCGCCAGCTTCCACGCGCGGATCATATTGTCGAAGGACGGTGTTTGCGGCAGTGCGAAAGGACGGGTGAAAAATTCTTCATTAGTCTTAAAGGCGCTGATAAAAAGCCAATACAATGGATAAAGGGTCAATAGCGCATAGAATGCCAGCAGGACATTTCGTATCCAAAGCGAAACCGGTTGCCGCTTCCTGCTGCCCCCTTGCCGGGCAATCGGCAGCCCGGAAGTGAGACCAAGTTGTTGTTTCATCAGGCATCAGCTCTCCTTCAGCTTTTTTCGGTTCATCAGAATCTGGCTGAGCAGGATCAGAAGAGCGCTGAGCACAACAATTAATGTGGAAATCGCCGAACCGTAGCCATAGCGGTACACGGCGAACGTGCTGTTGTACATATAAGTCGCAAGCAGCTCGGTCGTGTGCGCCGGGCCGCCATGGGTCATGACGAATACCTGGTCGAACGCCTTGAGGCTGCCGGCGATACACATAATCACAGTCACCTTGATCGTATTCCAGATCATCGGCAGCGTGATGTAGAACAGCTTCTTCGGTCCTGTTGCCCCTTCAAGGAGTGCGGCCTCCTCTACCTCGGACGGCAGATTTTGTATAGCAGCGATAAAAATGATCAGATAAGGACCGATGTTGGCCCAAATGATCGGCACCGAGAGCGCGTACATATTGATGTCCGGATCGGACAGCCAGGGCTGCGCCCAGGACTCCAGGCCCACAGAATTCAGCAGCAGGTTCAAAATGCCGATTTGCGGGTGGTAGATATACTTCCAGATCAGCCCGATGACGACGGTGGACAGCACCATCGGCATGAACACGGCGGAGCGGATGACACGGTAGAACCAGCGGTTACGGAGCAGCAGCAGCGACAGTACAAGGGCGATGGGAACCTGGCCGAACACCGATGCACAGACGATGATAATGTTGTTCTTGAACGAGCGCCAGAACAGCGGGTCCTGTATTACCGCAATGTAGTTTGACCAGCCGGCAAACTTGGCTGTACCGATCCCGCTCCAGTCAAAGAAGCCATAGTAGGCTGACCAGATGATAGGGACGATGACGAAAAATCCATAGAGAATAATAGAAGGCACCAGACATAATAAAAGAAAGCCTCTTAAACGCGCGGCGGCAGTGCTCATAACCTCCTCCTCCTTTTTCTGTTTTACTCAATGTGCGGTATTTGGCCGTTCAAGTGGAAGCCGCACCCGGAGGGGTGCGGACCGATTTTTTTGTATTTTCAAAAAAGATTACTTGCCTGTAGCGGCTGCTTGAGTGGTTTGCAGCTTCTCCGCCACGGAGGCAGGTTCTCCACCCAGCATAATTTCCTGCAGTCCGTTGTTGACGGCCTCACCGCCGGCAGCGGACAGATACAGATCATATACAGGGCTGAATTGGAGCGTTTTGACCAGATTGAACGCTTCATAAAACAAAGGAGTTACTTTAGATTCATCGATTTCCACGTTATACATAACCATGGAATTGCTTTCCGCGATTGCCTTTTGCGCATCCGCATTGCTTAGCTTGTAGAACAGCTCCTTTGCCAGCTTCAGCTTTTCTCCTTCGAGATTGGCGTTAAGCACAAAGCCGCCGCCCGGACCGCCGGTAATGGTGTTGGCCTCGCCGAGACCCTTCGGCATGGTCGGGAATACCGCAATGCCCACCTTGTTCATTTGCTCCTCGGAGGCGGCTGCGGCCCAGTTGCTGATGGACCAAGCACCATTCATGATCATGGCGGCATTGCCCTGGATGAACTGCTGCTCAGCCTGCGTATTATCCAGGCTGTTAGCGCCTTCCGGGAAGGCTCCTGCGTCAACCAGCTGTTTAAAATATTTTAAAGACTCCAGGAACTGCGGATCCGTGAAGGTAGCTCCATTGCCATCCTTGGCGTTCATGAACCAGTCAGTGCCTGTTACACGGTCTGCCAATACGCCGAACAAGGTCGATTGAGCTACCCATGGAGCCTGATTGCCAAGCTCAATTGGCGTAATGCCTGCTGCTTTGAATTTTTCAATGGCTGCCAGCAGCTCTTCCCAGGTAGCAGGGACTGCAACGCCGTTTTGTTCAAAAAGTTCTTTGTTGTAGAAGAGGAAGGAGGTTGCCGACATGGCGACAGGTACGGAATAAGTTTCGCCATCGTAGGTGTAGATATCGGTAGCACCAGGCAGGAATCCGTCAGCCCAATCTTTGTGCTCTTCCAGCACATCGGTGATCGGCTGAATCAGGCTGGCCTTCTGGAACTCATCTGTGAAGCTGCCTGCATAGGTAAGGAAGAGATCCGGCATTTCCTTGGCGGCTGCCACCGTTTGAATCCGTTGACGGTAAGCGTCGGTAGGGATAGGCTGCGAATCCACCGTCACATCTGGATGCTCCTGCTGAAATTCGTCGATCAGCCGGCGCATCGTTTGCGCACGAAGATCGTCACCGGAATAGTTGTGCCAGATGGAAAGCGTGATTTTTTCACCGCTGCCGCCACTGCCGGTATTTCCAGCAGTACCTGTGTCGCTGCCTCCGCTGCCCCCGCAACCGGTCACGACCAGACACAGTGTAAGTACAGCAATAAGCGCTTTGAACGTTTTTGTCATGTTTTCTTACCTCCATCCGTAAATGTTTCTCCTATAATATAAAAAACTCCCACCTGCAGGTAAGGGGGGAGAGTTAAGGGGAGGGGGGATAAATTTCAGCAGTTGCTACGGTATTCAGACGGAGTGAGTCCGGTATGGCGTTTAAAAAGCCGGGTGAAATACTTCATGTCCTCATAACCGACGCTTTTGGCGATTTCCTTCACGCGCAGGGAGGTTGCCGACAGCGCGGTCATCGCTCTTTCCATCCGTTCGGCCGTAACAAACTCAATATAGTTTCTTCCAGTCTCACGTTTGAACAAATCGCTCAGATAATTCGGATGAACATGGATGTGGGCGGCAACCTGCTGCAGCGTGATATTGTGGACAAGATTACCGCGCATAAAAGCGATAGCCTCTTTAATGTACCGGTTGGTGCTGTCAGACCATGTCAGATAAATGTCCATCATTTCCTCCAGATGACGGGTAAGCACTGCCTCGGGATCGGTGAGCAGCGTTTCCAGTGACGGCATCCGCAGCCCGGCAGCTGGCATTTCAGCACCGCTATCCCGGGCGGAGCGCTCCAGCCAGCGGTAGCCTGTCATCAGCAGCAGCTGGATATAGGCGTGAAAGGATTCGGGAGTAGCCTGCGGATTGGTCCGAACCGCCACGGATAATTCCTTAGCATGCAAGCGCAGGCTGTCCCTTTCCCCGCTCTTAAGCGCGCGTATGAAGCGGGCCTCATCTTCCGGGGAGCGAGCCAAATCGACTCCTTTCCGGCCCTGCATCTGGTCAGACGTCACCAGCCTGCTGTCATGGGCGAACCAGCGGTAAGCGTGGAGCTGCTTGGCCTGAATATAGGAGGAATGGAGCTGGTGCAGGCTCTGAACAACTGGCCCGGCGGAAATGAACAGGCCCAGGTCCAACTCCTGTTCGATGTGCTCGGCTGTCTCCAGGAGCCGCTCATTAGGATTCTGAACTCCATGGAGATTAATGACAGCCAGCATTTTTTGCCCTTTCCAGAGGCAGACGGAGGGGAACCGGCTCTTCAACTGCTGTTCCACCGAGGACAAAGCGCCATCGGTCAGGCTGTCTTGCTGTCCGGAGAGCAGCGATATCATCAGCACCTGCAGGGGAGGCAGGGGCTCGTCCAGTAGCTGCTTTATTCCAGGCAGCAGGCTGTTCAGCCTGTGCAGCTCGCCGTTTGCGGGCATGCGGCCGTTCAGCAGCAGGTCTTCGAACACGCTGATTTGCCGCGTTTGATCGCCCTCCGTCTTGTTGTCAGGACGCTGCACAGGTCTGCTGAGGATACGGCTGCGCGCATTTACGGCGGCGTTGATGATTTCCTCCGGACTGCTCGTTTTTAAAATATAATCAGCCACTCCATAGCGAATTGCCTGCTGTGTAAATTGAAATTGGTCATGAACGGAGAGGACTACGATCTCGGTCTGTGGATAGGCCTCTTTAATTTCGGCAGTCATGTCCAACCCGTTCTTGCCGGTCATCTGAATGTCGGTAAACACAATCTCGGGCTGCTCGCCCGGGAAGCGGCTGAGCGCTTCTTCTGCAGAGGCGGCAGGCTTGAGCAATGTAAAACCGTGTTCTTTCCAGGGAATCACACTGCTTAGTCCGTTGCGTATGATGATCTCATCGTCCACAATCAACAACTTCATGCTTCATTTCCTCCAATGCAGGGAATGGTAAGAAAAACGACTATCGATGTACATTTACAGAAGCCAGACCGCGTTTAGCGGTAGTTTTTCTTGCGATTCCAGGAAGCTTATGCCAAGAAGTTTATACTTTCTGGAATCTTAAACGAAATCCGGGTGCCGCGGCTTTGCTCACTTTCGATATGAAGGCCCGTATTTTCGGCATAATGCATCGCGAGACGGCTATGCACGTTGCGCAGTCCGTAGCTTCCGCTTCCGGAGCGGGGGTGTCTGCCCATTGATAAAGAAGAACGAAGTTGTTCCAGTACTTTAGGGCTCATGCCTGCCCCGTTATCCTGAACAGTAAATTCCATCCCCTCGCCTGATGCGCTTACTTTGATGCTTATGCGGCCATGCTCCCCGCTTTGCAGCACCCCGTGCAGGATTGCATTTTCGATCAAGGGCTGCAGCAGCAGCTTGAGCATTTTTTGGTGCCTGCAGTCGGGATCGACTTCGAAATCTACTGTAAATTGCTGCGGGTAACGGATGGATTGAATCTGTACATAACTCTCTACATGGGCGATTTCCTGTTGAACCTCGCAGAACTCCTCGCCCTGGTTCAGACTGAAGCGCAGAAAGCTGCTCAGCGAGTCCACCATCACCGCGATGCTGCTGTCCCTGTTCATCAAGGCCATCCAATGGACGGAAGCAAGCGTATTGTAAAGAAAGTGAGGATTGATCTGAGCCTGCAGTGCAAGCAAATCAGCTTCCTTTTTGCGGGCCTCATTCTCCTTGACCTGCGCGGTCAGGCGCCGGATGCGGCGGCTTAAGCGGTTATAGCTGATAATAAGCTGGCCCACCTCATCCGTCGAGGGGACGGGAAGCTTATCCTCCAGATTGCCCTGCTTCAAGAATACGGACAGCCGGTGTAGCGGTCTCGTAATGGTGGAGATCAGAAAAAGCAGAATTGCCGCAATGATGAAGGCGGCAGCCGCGATGACCAGAGCGGTCAGACGGAGCAGGTACTGGTTCTCGCTGCTGTACTGTGCGAAAGGAATGACGCCCAGCAGCGTCCAATCCGTATTGGGCATTTTATAATACATCAGGGTCTTCCGGTCACTGCCCTTCCCGTAATTCAGGAAGCCGGATGCCGTCTCCGACAGATTGATGCCGGGGAAGAGTTCGGCCAGTTCCCTCGCCCCGGATACCTGTTCCTGTCCTGCGATGATGCGATGATTTCCATCCAGCAGCAGCACATATCCATCACCTTCCATGCCGGATTGATGAAGGTAGCGGGAAATGACTTTCTGGTTCAGGCTGATGGCGAGGAAACCGAACGGCTGGTACGTATAGGTGCTGCGGATCGGCCGGGTCAGTGTAATCGTGCTTCCGGCAGTTGCGCCTTCTTCTCCCGAAGGAATGGACCAGAGCTTTTCGGGTTGGGCTTCTTCGGGGAGCTTACTGTCCTCTGGCAGGGCAATTGAACGTCCTTGAAACTGTTTGGCTGAATAAGATATGACTTCTTTGCTGTCGTTCGGAATGATGCTGATGTTAGCGATATAATCTTTGGAGAAAACCAGATTGGTAAGAAAAACGATGATGGAGGTGCGCAGTACGACATTGCTGCGGGAAGCGCGCAGATACTGCTGTACGTCTTCATCGCCGATCAGAAAAACCGACATGCTTTCGACATCCTTAACCATCAGCTGGAGCTGGGTATCGAGCTGGCGCAGGATATTCATGCCTGTGAGCTTGGCTTTTTCTTCTGAGAGGGAGGATGCGGTATCATATGAAAAAAAACCCAAAGATATAATTGGAATAATCATTGCCAGAATTAAAATAAAGCTCATCTTTCTCTTTAATGACCGGCCAAGCCATCTGTTCACTAGACCCTCTCCTTTCATCAAACGAAGCAGCAGGATAGATTAACGTTATTAAAATTAACATGAATATTACCGATATAATTCCGGAAAAGTTAATATGTCATGAATGATAACATTATTCTCGTTTTTTTGCAGGAGAACTTGTAAATAAAATATTCTTTGAGCGGGGCATCATGTCTGATTTTTCCATGATACAGAACAGCGTCGTCTTCCGTTTTCGCACGGATATGGATAAAGCCGAAATCACCCAGCCTGTGTTCTGATGACACTGGAATAGGCCAATCCTCTCGCTTCATAGGATAGTAGTAGTGTTATCTTATGTTAGGAGGGACCAACATGCAGATTCATGTTGTCCAGGCCAATCAGACGATCTACAGCATTGCTGCAGCATACAGCATCCCTTATGAGGATATCGTCCAAGCAAATGAACTGCCGAACCCGGAACGTCTCGTGGTCGGACAAACTCTGGTGATTCCGATTGTAGGCAGCTATTATTGGGTCCAACGGGGCGACAGCCTATGGTCGATTGCCCGGCGGTTTGGTATGACTTATCAGGAGTTGGCACGCGTGAACGGGATCTCTCCAGGCCAGTCACTGTCTGTCGGGTTTCGGCTGTACATCCCGCCCCGTTCCAGAGTGAGCGCCGAATTCAACGCTTACGTGGAGCCACGGGGGGAAGCGGTTGCTCCGGGGCTGGTGGAAGGAGCGCGGGCAGCCGCACCACATTTGACGTATTTGGCGCCATTCAGCTTTCAAGCGCTCAGGGACGGATCGTTAAAGGAGCCGCTGTTGAATGATTTTCCGCAGATCGCCCGCGCCAACCGGGTTGTGCTGATGATGGTCATTACGAATCAGGAGAACGACCAGTTCAGCAGTGAGCTTGGACGTATTTTACTGAATGATATTCCCGTTCAGAACCGTTTTTTGGACAATATTGTGGCCGCCGCCAGCCAATACGGATTTCGGGATATTCATTTCGATTTCGAATTTTTGCGGCCGACCGACCGGGAGGCATACAATAACTTCTTGCGCAAAGCCAAAACGCGCTTTCAGCGGCAAGGCTGGCTGATGTCCACCGCACTCGCCCCCAAAACCAGTGCCACACAGGCGGGGCATTGGTATGAAGCTCACGACTACCGGGCACATGGGGAGATTGCCGATTTTGTCGTGATCATGACCTATGAGTGGGGGTACAGCGGGGGTCCGGCTCAGGCCGTTTCCCCAATCGGTCCGGTAAGAAGAGTCATCGAATATGCGCTGACGGAGATGCCTGCCTCCAAAATTATGATGGGGCAAAATCTGTACGGGTACGACTGGACCCTGCCGTTTGTGCAAGGAACTGTGGCGAGGGCGGTCAGCCCGCAGCAGGCGATCGGGATCGCCGCCGACAACAACGTGGCGATTCAATACAGTACAAGGGCGCAGGCTCCGTTTTTCCGTTATACAAACGGGCAAGGCCGCGAGCATGAGGTGTGGTTTGAAGATGCCCGTTCGATTCAGGCCAAATTCGATTTGGTCAAAGAGCTGGGACTGCGGGGGATGAGCTATTGGAAGCTGGGCCTGAGCTTTCCGCAAAACTGGCTGCTGATCGAAGACAATTTTGACGTGGTAAAAAGGGGCTGAGATTAAAATAGTGACACAGATTAGTTCATGGCCTATAATTTACAGGTGTACGGACGATATAACAGTATTATAAATAAGTAATACAGTGTGTCGGCTTGACGGAAGGAGGAGATGTTTATCATCTCACTGGAGCATGTCAGCAAAACCTACCGCCTGCCAGAAGGTCAGCTGGAAGGGGTGCGGGACGTTTCTCTTCATATTCCGAAGGGAACGATTCACGGCATCATCGGTGCCAGCGGAGCGGGCAAATCCACGCTGCTTCGGATGGTCAACCTTCTGGAACGTCCGGATCAGGGCAAGGTCTTTGTCGGGGAGCAGGAGCTGACGGCCCTGTCCGCCCGGCAGCTGCGGGAGTCCCGGCGCTCGATCGGCATGATCTTTCAGCAGTATAATCTTGTGCTGAACCGCACTGTCAGCCGGAACATTTCCATGGCCATGGAGCTTGCGGGGGTGTCAAAGCCGGAGCGGCTTGCACGCATCGAGGAATGTCTGAGATTTGTAGGACTGGAGGATAAGGCGCAGCAGTATCCCTCCCGGCTGAGCGGCGGACAGAAGCAGCGGGTTGCGATTGCAAGAGCCTTGGCCAACGGTCCGAAGCTGCTGCTCTGTGACGAGCCGACTTCAGCGCTGGATCCGCAGACGACCGCGGACATTCTGGAGGTACTGCACCATATAAACCGTTCCTACGGTGTGACCATTCTCATCGTGACCCATGATATGAGTGTCGTGAGGAAGATATGCAGCCGGGTGTCTGTCATGGAGCAGGGACAAATTGTGCGGACGGTAGCAGCGGATGAACTGGAGGCAATAGGCAATGCTTGAGCAGATGATGGCGGATGTCGTGAAGTATCAGTCCGAAATCTGGCAGGCCATCGGCGAAACCTTCGTCATGGTCGGCATTTCAATACTGGCCGCACTGCTCGCAGGTCTTCCGCTGGGGACCGTTTTGTTTTTGTGCAGAAAGGGACAGCCCTATGCGAATCGCCTGCTGTTTACGGTCCTGGACACCTTCGTAAATATTGTCCGCTCATTTCCGTTTCTGCTGCTGGTCGTGTTTTTGATTCCATTCACACGTCTGATTGTCGGAACTGCGCTGGGCACACTGGCTGCGGCCGTGCCTCTGGCTGTGGTGGCGATTGCCTACTACGCGAGACTGGTGGAGCAATCCCTGCTGGACGTTCCGCGCGGGGTGATGGAAGCCGCCTCTTCCATGGGCGCCTCGACGATCCAGATGATCGTGAAATTTCTGTATGTGGAGGCACGCTCCGGGCTCGTCTTGGGATTGACCACGGCGACGATCAGCTTCATCTCCTATTCCACAGTTATGGGGGTTGTCGGCGGCGGAGGAGTAGGGGATTTTGCCATCCGTTACGGCTATCAGCGTTTTGAGACAGAAATTATGGTATTTACGATTATCATCATGATTATTTTGGTGCAGTCCATTCAATTTGCTGGCAGCGCACTGTCCAGGCTATTGGATAAGCGGTAACCGGGGGACTTGTGCCTGAACTAGAAAAAGATGAACAGATGGAGGCTATTCCATGCGAAATATGAAAAATAATATGCTGTTGATGCTGCTTGCGGCCATGATGCTGCTTGCAGCAGGCTGCGGGCAGCAGTCCGGCCAATCCGGGACTGCAGGAGAGAAGGCCGATCAGGCTGCGGGAGCCAAGGAGGAAATGACGCTGAAGGTAGCGACGCTGATTCCGCCGATGACTGATGTGCTTGAACTGGTGAAGCCGCTGCTCAAAGAGGACGGCATTAATCTGGAGATTGTAGTTCTGTCCGATAATGTACAGCCGAATACGGCGCTGGCCAGCGGTGAAGTGGACGCTAACTTCTTCCAGCACGTCCCTTACATGGAACAATATAATGAAGCAAATGATTCACATCTGGTAGGGATACAGCCGATTTACCACGCGATTTACGGCGGGTATTCCAAGCGCTTCAAGAAGATTGAGGACCTGCCGGAGGGCGCGACCATCGCTATGGCGAATGATCCGTCCAATATCGGTCGTTCGCTGGTCATGTTTGAGAAGAACGGCCTGATTAAACTGAAGGAAGGAGCAGGCATCAACGCCACCCAGGCGGATATCGTGGAAAATCCGAAGCACTTCAAGTTCAAGGAAGTCGATCTGCTGATGCTGGCCCGTACGCTGGATGATGTAGATCTGGTGGCCATGACTCCCGCCTATGCCGCTCCGCTTGGTCTGACGCCGAAAAAGGATGCGCTGATCAAAGAGGATGTGGACTCCAAATTTGCAATTACGCTGGTAGCACGTGATGATAACAAGGATTCTGCGGCAATCCGCAAGCTGGCAGAACGCATGAGCGGTCCGGAAGTGAAGAAGTTTTTTGAGGACAACTACGCTGATATCGCAATTCCTGCATTTTAAATCTATTACAGCGCCCGCCATGAAAGCTCGAAACAGGCTTTTACGGCGGGCTTTTTTGTTTCGGCTTAACACCCCAACAACCACGGCTGTAATTATACCAATGATTAGCTTTGTAATCTTTTGACCTGACTTATGTTGTTGTATACTTTTTATCTAAAAACGTCCATGATTAATAGTAACATCCTTTTCCATTTATGCGAATGACATGTTATCAAATCATTCTTTTATCCTACATTTTTGAGGCGGCAGTCTTTAGCGATCAATATGAGTGGTAGAAGCCAGGTTTGATCAACTGTTCAGCGTCCTGCGAACGACTCAAATAGTGTAGAATGTGAATTATATCATGTCAGTAGTTTGAAAAAACAGGTTAATGATAAGGGGTATGTATTATGCCTAATGTTTTTTTTCAGCCTGAGAAGTATCCGTTTATGTATAAGGAAGAGGTTATTGGCAGCTTTATGATCGATTGTGATCATGAAGGGCAATATATTTATTCATTAGATATGAGCCGGGATGACCACATTCCCTGGGCTTTTAAGGACAGAAACGGGAGGTTTATCCCGCCAGACGCCGGGCGCTTACACCATGCGGTCATAAAAACCTGGTTGGAAGAGAGAATATTCCCGCCTGAAAGACAAAATGCAGAAGACTTGTTAAAAGAGCTCGGTTTACCTGAATATGACACTTTGGCTGTGTTGAAAAAGACGCGTGGCGCTGTACCAGGGAGCCCTTACTGGATTAAATTTCATCCGGAGGACACGTACATATCAGTCGTGCTGGATAAATGGGGGGCTGGCTGATGCTCTATGTGGAGGATTTAATTGAGTTGAGCAGTTCGACTTCAAGTGCGGGCGTTTTAACGAAGTGGATGGATCCCAGGAATAACACTTATATAAAAACATCCGCTTTTAATAACGAGACTAATACGTATCATGTTGAGGCCGTGATGGAGTGCCTGGCCAGCGACATTGGCAGATTAATAGGTGTGTCCGTAGTTGATTATTGGCTGGATGAGCTGAAAGTAGCGGATGCGAAGATTTTGGTTTGTGCAAGCGAGGATTACAAAATAAAAACTCCTTACAGAGATAAAATCTCTGTAACCTCCTATTTGGTAAGCAGGGGGCTGGAGGCAGCGGTCCGCTCGGACCGATACAGAAATCTTGTAGCAGAGTTTCCCGAGATTAGGGAAAGCCTGGACAGATTAATAGTGTTCGATTACTTGATTGACAACTATGACCGGCATATGAGAAATGTTGAGCTTCTCAGCTTGGAAGACGGATCGGTACGTCTCGCCCCATTGTTTGATAATGGATCATCTTTGCTGGCTGATTGGGTGACCGAGCAGGATTTGGCCGATTTGGAGGAATCCGAAGAGTTGTTTGAGGAACATATTATCAATGCAGAAACTCAATCCAAGTGCTTTGCCCATGATCACAGAGCAGAACTGATGTTAGTGGATAAGTCCGTTTTCAGGAGTATTAATCTTTCGATAACTGATGAAGAATGGGAGAAAGTTACGCGAAAATATGCCCAGTACCTAAGCCCTTTAAGGCTTAAAATGATATACAGGCTTTTAACAACCCGATATTCTAATCTATTACATTTTGCTTCAATATAATATAAGTAGAAAAATAGACCGCTGATTCCAACTCAGGAGAGAGCGGTCTATTCACATTATAGGGCTGACGGGACTCCTCAGCCTTAGCCTTGCTCCCTTTCCTTCAGAGCATCTGCAGCCAGCATCTGCAGCACCGTATTGTCCATCGGCGGATTATGCAGTCCTGCCCGCACATCGCGGTAATAGCGCTCCAGCGGCAGTTTTTTGGACAAGCTGGTGCCCCCCACAATCCGCATTGCCAAGTCAACGATCTTCAAAGCGCTGTGGGTTACGGTGTATTTGGTAAGTCCCAACTCAGGACGCATTTCGGGGCGCAGCGCTTCATGGCGGTCCCAGCGGTCTGCTGTCGCATAAAGGAGACAACGCGCCGTCCGCAGCTCGGCTTCCATTTGCCCAATGGATTGCTGCACAAGCGGAAGCCCGGCAATCGGCCCCTGAATGGAGTTGGGTTTATAGTTAGCGGCAAAATCCACCGCAAAGTCGCGCGCCGCCAATGCGATTCCCATATAGCATGCTGGGATGTGCAGGAGCCATCCGGAGCCTTCATCCATTCCTTTGCCGGGAATGCGGGCATCGTCTGCCGCAAAGGCCTGGTCAAGCACGACATCATGGCTGCCGGTACCGCGCATGCCGAGCGTATCCCAGGTTTCCTCAATTTTTACACGGTCGCTGGAATGAACCAAAAACTCGCTCACGGTATCCTCTTCCGGGAGGTAGGCCGTCACGACGAAGCGGTCAAGAACAGGGGAGAGCGTGCTGAACGTTTTGCGGCCGGTGATCAGCCAACCGCCATCGGTGCGGACAGCGGTCGTCTCCGGTCTGCCGCCTCGGCTCGGGCTGCCGGATGAAGCCTCGCTTGCGAATACGTTCAGCATGACACCCTCTTCTACGACAGCGTGGCAGAAGTCGGCGAACAACGCTTTCGGCCATTTGTCCGACGTTCTCAAGTACAGCATCTGCCCGAGATGCCAGCCGACGCCAAGCGCTGTGGAGCCGTCTCCGTAGGCCAGCCTTTCCTGTGCCTGCACCATCTCATAGAGGGAGATTTCATCCCCTCCATTAGCTTTTGGCACGGTAAGCTTCAAATATCCGGCTTCCCGCAAATCAGCAAAATTTTCAAACGGGAAAGCCCCCTCACGGTCATGCCGGGCAGCTCTCTCCGCAAACGAGGCGGCCAGCTCATCGATTTTTGCGACTCTCTGCTGTTCGGTCTCGTTTCGTATGTATTGATCAATAAACCGGCTCATATCTATGGTTCACTCCTTCAATGTGTCTGTGGAGGTCCTGCAGCAACCTCTTATACAACGATTTTATCACAGCAGAGAGGTTAATCCCCATAATAAAACAGACTAATCCAGTCCAAGAAGACGGTTTTATACTGCTCTTTCATTGTTGGTCACGATGTTTTCCGGTATAATCGATCGTATAGGTCATGAAGAACATGCCGCTTTATAAAATGCATCCCGAACCGCAGGTTCCCGATACATTGATAGAGCGGTTTTTGTTTTTTTAGGATTTTTAAAAGTACGGGAGGTGACTTAAGCTGTGGCGATTTGAAGAATACTATGAGGTCTGGTTAAACAACCAGCTTGAAATAGAATCTAACCCTAGGCGAAGGGAGAGACTTAGCCAAGGTTTGGGACATGGAACGGTGGAGTTTCTGCGGAAAGTCTGGTTCCCTGCTGTAGGAAGCCTGGACCATTTATTCCCGGAATGGGAGGTCAGAGATTTTAGTAACGGATACCGGTATTTGGACTTGGCGTATACGCCCGGGGATGCCAAAGGAGGAATTGAAATCCAGGGATACGGGCCGCATGCCAGGGACCTTGATGTCAGGAGGTTTAAGGATTTATGCCGTCGGCGTTGCTTGCTTGCATTGGATGGCTGGACTTTTCTTCCGATTGCCTATCCTTCGATTGTGGAAGAAACAAAGCAGTGCCAGCAACTGGTGCTCGCTTTTATTGGCAGGTTTGTCGCGACGGATGTACCTTCCACTTTAACATGGCTGGAGGCGGAAACTCTTCGATATGCCAGACGTCAGCTTCGGCCATTCACTCCTGGAGAGTTGACTGCGCATTTGAAAGTAACCAACCGGCACGCCAGGCGGATTTTGCAGGGGTTAGTGGAAAAGAAACTGCTTGATAAGGCCAGTGGTTCGCAGCGTATTCGCACCTATCAGCTTCATCTGTAACAAGGATGATTGAAACCGGACTGGAAAGTCCCTATTCGTTAAAAATACGGGGGATTGCCTAATATTGCGGACTGAGATGCATCTATTTGATCAAAATATTACTCTACGGCAGCAATTCGGGGCGAATAAAGGCTATACGGTCCGCAATAGTGGCGTTTTGGGGCGAAGAGCAGCAAATAGGGGCGCTCCAGTCCGTTAAGCTCACGGCAAGCCCCCTTAGTTTCGGTTCCCTCAAGGATCGGTTCCACCAACCTCTTCAAGTGGTCTGCCGGGTATATCTTCACCATCTTCGAATGCTACTCGCCCGGACGTCATCTTACCATCCGCCATGGGTACCAGCCCGGCGCATACCAAAGTACCCCTGCACATCTCTTACCACCACATATGCTAAAATAGACAAAACAGGTTTTTTCCCGAAAGGATTCAATAGATATGAGTTTTCAATTGACCAAACGGGTCATCAAGGAACTGTGCGGCCGTTTCTCTTATGAAAAGGGAGAGGTTTATCAAAGCGCAGGCAGGGTGCGTTTCACAGCAAATCATCCTGACAGACACTTCTATGAAGCTGAGGTGCGGGGCACAAGCTTACACCAGGTTACTGTGAATATGGAGGATGGTGATGTGCATGCGCAGTGTACTTGTCCCGCCTTTGAGTCATATGGGGAATATTGCAAACATATCGCCGCTGTGCTGCTGGAAATTCATGACCATGAGCATGGCAGCCGTCCGCCGGTCCGTTCCTACGAGTCCGCGTTATTCCCGGAGAACCAGCAGGATCAGCCGGGCCGGATGACAGAGCGTTACACGAGTCGTGAAGCGAGACGCAGCAGCCCTTCGCTGGATAAACGGCTTACTGACAGTGTCCTGAATCTGTTCTCGGACAAGCCGCAGCCTCCGACGGGCATGCGTCCTCTGTTCGAAACGCGGGAGCCGCTGCAGGCGGAGTTCATCTGCAGACCGTTTCCATATGCCTACCGTAAGTACATGTTCGGCATCGAAATGAAGGTTGGTCCGAAACGGACATACGTCGTGCAGAGGATCAGGGAGTTTCTGCACGCCGTCGGCCGCCGCCAAAGCTACGTGTTCTCCAAACACTTTACGTACGATCCAGAACGACACAGCTTTCCGGACGAATATGATGCTGTCATCCGGCAGCTGCTGGACATTTATCAGCATGAGCAGCTGTACCGCGAGACAGCAAGCACTTACACCGGAAGCGCCAAAAGTGTCAGCGGCGACCGCATGCTGCTCGTACCACCTTCTGTCTGGCCATCCATGCAGCAAGCGCTGTCGCGCATCCCTGACGTGCAATTCGAGCATGACGGAACGATGTATCAGGGGATTGAGATTTCCCTTGAGCCGCTGCCGCTTCAATTTGATTTCGACCAGTCGAACGAAGAGGGCTATCTGATGAATGTGGATGGTCTGACCGATCTGCTGGTTATGGAGGATTACGGGCTAGCCATCAGCGAGGGCAAGTTCATGTCGCTAAAGCCGGAGTATGCAAGACGGCTGGCGGAGCTGAAGCGAATGCTGGAAACCCGCAACAGGCACCACATCAGCATTGCGCCTGAGCAGATGGAGGCCTTTATGGATAAAGTTGTTCCCGGTCTCATGAAGCTTGGCACCGTCCATATTTCCGAAGCTGTAACGGAGCAGGTGGTGCAGGAGCCGCTAAAAGCCAAGCTGTACCTGGACCGTGTCCGGGGCAAGCTGCTGGCAGGGCTTGAATTTTGCTACGGCGAAGTCACCATCAATCCGCTGGAAACGGACAGCCGCAGGCTGAATCCGGGGCGCATTCTGATGCGGGATACCGAGCAGGAGGGCCGTATTCTGGAGCTAATGGACAGTAGCTCTTTTGCCATGACGGACAGCGGTTATGTCATGGAGGATGAAGATGCGGAATTTGATTTCCTGCACCATACCGTGTTGCAGCTGGAGCGGCTGGTGGAGGTTTATGCGACGAGCGCCGTCAAAGTCAGGATCGCTCCAAAGCCTGCAGTACCTAAAATTCGTGTTGATGTGGACGAGCGGACGAACTGGCTGGAATTCAAATTCGATATGGACGGTATCCCTGAATCGGAGATCCGCGCTGTTCTTCAGTCCCTGGAGGAGAAGCGGCGCTATTACCGCTTGCCGAACGGCGCGCTGCTGCCGCTGAACGGGGAGGAGCTGCAGGAGATCGTCCGTTTCATGAATGAAGTAGGCATCCGCAGGAGTGACCTCGAGGATAACGATATCCGTGTTCCGCTCCTGCGCGGACTCCATCTTATGGAGCAGAACGACAGCACAGCCCTGTTCCAGCTTGGCAGCACGCTGCAGCGGCTGCTGGAGGATGTCCGCAATCCTGACAAGCTGGAGTTTCCCGTGCCGAACAGCCTCGCCGGGGTGCTGCGTGACTACCAGCGTGTCGGATTCCGCTGGCTGAAGACGCTCGCCCACTATCGCTTTGGCGGGGTGCTGGCCGACGATATGGGGCTTGGCAAGACATTGCAGAGCATCACGTATATCGTCTCGGTCCTGCCGGACATTCGGGAGCAGAAGCTTCCGGCTCTGATTGTTGCACCGGCTTCGCTCATCTACAACTGGGCGAGCGAGCTGCAGAAGTTCGCGCCGGATATTCGGGCCGTCATCGCTGACGGCAGCCGCACGGCCCGCAGCAGCCTGGTGCGTGACGCCTATCGGGCGGATGTGATCATTACTTCCTATCCGCTGCTGCGGATGGATGTGGACCTGTACGCAGAACAGCCGTTCCATTCGCTCATTCTGGATGAGGCGCAATCGTTCAAGAACCATTCCACCCAGACAGCACATGCGGTGAAGGCTGTACAGGCAAGCCATCGTTTTGCCCTGACAGGCACACCGGTGGAGAACCATCTGGAAGAGCTGTGGTCGATCTATAACGTCGTGCTCCCCGAGCTTTTCCAAAGCCGCAAGGATTTCAACGATCTCACCCGCGAACAGATAGCGAAGCGGGTGCGGCCTTTTCTGCTGCGCCGCTTGAAAACCGACGTATTAACAGAGCTGCCTGAGAAGATTGAGACGATGCAAACTTCCAGCCTGCTGCCGGATCAGAAGAAGCTGTACACGGCCTATCTGGCGAGGCTGCAGCAGGAGACGCTCAAGCATTTGAACGAGGAGGGCTTTCAGAAGAGCCGTATCAAGATCCTTGCCGGTCTTACGCGGCTGCGCCAAATCTGCTGCCACCCGGCGCTCTTTGTGGAGGATTACAGGGGAAGCTCGGCCAAGTTCGAGCAGCTGCTGGACATCATCGAGGAATGCCGCAGCGCGGGCAAACGGGCGCTGATCTTCTCCCAATTCACCCAAATGCTCGGACTGATCGGCAGAGAGCTTGGCTATCAGGGGGTGTCCCATTTTTATTTGGATGGCCAGACACCAGCCGCTGAGCGTGTTGAGCTGTGCAACAGGTTTAACGCGGGCGAACGCGACTTTTTTCTGATCTCGCTGAAGGCGGGAGGCACCGGGTTGAATCTGACAGGCGCAGATACGGTTATTCTGTATGACCTGTGGTGGAATCCGGCTGTAGAGCAGCAGGCTGCCGACCGCGCCCACCGAATGGGACAGAAGAATATCGTGCAGGTGATCCGCCTGGTCACGCAGGGGACAGTGGAGGACAAGATGTACGAGTTGCAGCAGAGAAAGAAAAATCTGATCGAAGAAGTGATCCGTCCCGGCCAGGAGGAGCTGTCTTCAATGTCCGAGGAAGAAATCCGGGAGATTCTGATGATATGATGAAGGCGGGTGAAAAGTGGCATGATCAAAAACCTGCTGGTATCGGGATACAGAGCCCATGAGCTAAACATCTACAGCCAGAAGCATGAAGGCATCGCCTATATCCAAAAAGCGCTGACCTCCAAGCTGATTCCGCTGGCCGAGGAAGGGCTGGAATGGGTGATTACACCAGGGCAGTATGGCGTGGATTTGTGGGCATGTGAAGCCGTCATTGCTCTGAAGGAGCGGTACCCTGATCTCAAATGCTCAATTTTGGCCGCACATGCCAATATGGATGAAAAGTGGAAGGATGACCGCAAGGAATATTTTCAGCACATTCTGCGGGGCATCGATTACTTTGGGCTGGTCAGCAAGCTGCCGTATCAGGGCATCTGGCAGTTCAAGGCAAGAGACGCGCTGTTGTTCCGCAAGACGGACGGCATCCTGCTGGTGTATGACGAAGACGCCGGCGAGGGCAGTCCCCGCTTTATGAAGGAAGAGGCACTAAAGAAGCGGCAAGAGGAAGGCTATGTCTATATGAGCATCAGCTCGGAGGATATCCAGAGCATAGCCGATGAGGAGCGTTTGTATATGGAGTGAGGATACGGAATGCAGCCTGACTTAAAATAATGAGTAGAGCCCTGTTCGAAATTTTGGTGACGAATTTCGAACAGGGCTCTTTTTTGAACCTGCTTATGCTCTAACTGAAGATCAGAGATTAATCATTAACTTTTGTCAGGCTCAGACCAGAAGTTTATGATCAAGGTTTGCTGCATGTGCAGTTATTTCCGCACTATACCTTCACGCTACTTACTGTCATCCTTCGTAACCAGCTTGATGGGCACCGGAATATTGCTTTCAACCTTCTTGCCCTGCAGAATCTCGGCGGCCGTTTGCACCGCCTTTTGGCCGATCAGGTCAAATTGCTGGGCGATGGTGGCGGACAGCTTGCCGTCCTTGACCGCTTGCAGCGCATCCGCGCTTCCGTCAAAGCCGACCACCAGGATATCCCTGCCCGTGGCCGCGATTGCTTCCGCAGCGCCAAGTGCCATCTCATCATTTTGCGCAAAAACAGCTTGAATATCCGGATTGCCCTGCAGCAAATTTTCCATCACGTTCAGGCCCTTCGTCCGGTCAAAATCCGCTGCCTGCTTGGCAATCACCTTCAATTTTGTATCCGCGACGGAATGGAAGCCCTGTCCGCGTTCCCGCGCGGCAGACGTGCCCGGAATGCCTTCGAGCTCCGCAACGACTGCGCCTTCGCCAAGCTGATCCACAATGTATTCTGCGGCCATTTTACCGCCGCCGACATTATCGGAAGCGATGAGGGAGGCAACCTCGCCTTTATTCGCGGCCCGATCGATGGTTATGACAGGGATGCCCACGCCGTTCGCCGTTTGTACAGCCGCCGAGATGGCCGATGAATCTGTAGGATTGATGAGTAGAGCATTGACCCCTTGCTGAATCAGATCCTCCACGTCATTGTTTTGCTTGGCCGGATCATTTTGCGCATCCACCACGATGATCTCAAAGCCCTGCTTATCCGCTTCCTTCACCACCATGTCTTTGAGGTAGACGAAAAACGGGTTGTTCAGCGTGGACATGGATAAGCCGATCTTGACATTGCTGAGATCGCTGGCAGCCTTGGCTTTTGCCCAGGAAGGGGGTTCAAGCGAGCATCCGGCCAGCAGGAACAGGCTAAGCGCGAGCAGCAGAAAAATACTATATTTTCTCATGTTATCCCCCTTAAGCGGCTTTTTTGCGGTCCATCAGGACGGCGATCACAATCACGATGCCTTTGACGACGAGCTGATAGAATGAGGAAACGCCAAGCAGGTTCAGACCGTTGTTCAGCGCGCCGATAATGAGCGCTCCGATCAGGGTGCCGACAATCCGCCCCCGTCCTCCGGACAGGCTGGTGCCACCAAGCACAACGGCCGCAATGGCATCAAGCTCATAAGAGGTCCCTGCAGTCGGCTGAGCGGAATCGAGTCTTGAGGTGAGAATGGCGCCAGCCAGACCGGCGAGCAGACCTGCCAGTGAATACACCATGATCTTGACGCGGTGTACCTTGATTCCTGATATAATGGAAGCCCTCTCATTTCCGCCGATGGCGTAGGTTTTGCGCCCGAAGGAGGTTTTGTGCAGCACGACCCACAGCAGGACAAAGGTGATCGCCATCGTGATGGCGGGCACGGGAATTCCAATGAAGTAACCGCGTCCGAACAACTGGAACATGAGACTGTCGCTGAGTCCCGTGATCGGATTGCCTTCCGTGAAGACCATGGTCAGTCCGCGGAAAATGGTCATCGTGGCTAATGTGGCGATAAAAGGAGCCATTTTTCCTTTGGTGATCATCAGCCCGTTGACGGCTCCAAGGATAGCCCCGATAACGCACCCAGCCACAATGGCCAGTAGGGGATGGAAGCCGGATACAAGCAAACTTGCCATCAGTGCGCTGGATAGCGCAAGCGTGGAGCCCACCGACAGATCGATGCCTCCGGTCAGAATAACAAAGGTCATGCCAAATGCAATTAAAGCGTTAATGGCTACCTGCCGGAGCAGATTCAAAATATTAAGCGGTTCCAAAAATGCGGGATTTAGTGCGGATACAACGATAATCAAAATAAGCAGACCGAGAAGGGGACCTGCCTTTTGCAGCATGGAGCCCACACGGTTTTGGCGGCTGCCGGCTTTAACTTCACCTGTAGAAACCTGCATATTACTGACCTCCCGTGGCATATGTCATGATTTTTTCCTGGGTTGCCTCATGGCCGATGACCTCTCCGGCAATCCGTCCTTCATGCACGACGAGAATCCGGTCGCTCATGCCAATGACCTCCGGCAGCTCGGAGGAAACCATAATAATGGCAACGCCCTTCTCGGTAAGCTCGTTCATGAGCTGATAGATTTCCCGCTTTGCACCTACGTCCACACCCCGGGTAGGCTCGTCGAGAATCAGCACCTTCGGGCCGATGCCCACCCATTTGGCGATAACCACCTTTTGCTGATTGCCCCCCGACAGATTGCGCACCGGTGTCTCGGGGGACTCCGTTTTGATGGTCAGCCGCGAAATCAGCAGATCAACGTATTCCTTTTCCTTGCGCTCATTGATCAGGCTATTGTCCTCAAAGCTGAACAGGCTGGGCAGCACCATATTCTCACGCACTGAAAAGTCGAGCACCAGTCCTTCATCCTTGCGGTCCTCGGTAATAAAACCGATGCCCAGTTTAACCGCTTCATATGGATGCTTAATGGCAACCTTCTTACCGTTCAGACGTATCTCTCCTTCTTCCAGGGGATCAAGGCCGTAAATGGCCCGCATCATTTCCGTGCGCCCGGAGCCCATCAGGCCGGAAATACCCAGAATTTCACCGGCGCGCACAGAGAAACTGACCCGGTGGAAGACTCCGCTTCTGGAAGCGTTCTTGACCTCAAACATAATTTCCCCGGGAGTGGTGTGCCGCTGCGGAAAACGGTCGGTCAGCTCACGGCCCACCATCTTTTTCACAACATCGTCAAAATTAGTACGAGAAACTTCCCGGGTATCGACGGTGATCCCGTCACGCATAATGGTGATCCGGTCGCAAATCTCAAATATCTCTTCCATGCGGTGGGAAATGTATACGATGGAGACGCCGTCTTTTTTTAGCGCGGTGATCACTTCGAACAGCTTGCGGATTTCACGTTCCGTAAGGGCGGCCGTCGGTTCGTCCATAATGATCACCTTGGCGTCAGTCATGAGCGCTTTGGCGATTTCAATCATTTGCTGCTGGCCGACGGAGCACGCTCCGGCAGGCTGGTCAAGTGGAAGAGAAAGAGACAGCCTGCGCATCTGTTCATTTGCTAGCGCTTTCATCTCGCGGTTGTTTAAAAATCCCCAGCCTGTAGTAATCTCTTTCCCCAGGAACAGATTTTCCAGCACGCTCAAGTCGGGCCAAATATTCAGCTCCTGATGAATAAATGCAATGCCGTACTGCTCCGCTGCGGAGGGACTGGAGAAATTCACTTCTTTGCCGTCAATGAAAATGATGCCTTCATCTTTGCTATGCAGGCCTGTAAGAATGTTCATCAGAGTGGATTTGCCCGCCCCGTTTTCGCCCATGAGGGCATGAACCTCTCCCTCAAGGAGCTCAAAGTCCACACCCGACAGCACGCGGTTCGTTCCAAAGGTTTTGTGAATCCCGTTCATCCTGATATTCAAGCAGGTTCCCCCTTATCTGTAATGGTCATTTACAGAAAAACGCGTCAACGCTTCGAATAAAGATCAGATAAGCTGTGAATGGAAATGGGGCGGCTGGATGCCTGGCTGTACCACGGAGCGTACGGCTTGCTGCCAGCCCTCATAGTTGCGGTCTCTCAGGGCTGGGTCCATGGCGGGGCTGTAGGAGTCATACATGGTGAGATTGGAAGCGAGTCGGGACAGATCGGACCAGAAGCCTGTGCCAAGCCCCCCCAGGTAGACCGAACCCATGGCTGACAGTTCGGCACAGGTGGAACGGGTCACAGGCGCTCCCAGGATGTCCGCCTGAAACTGCATCAGCCATGAGTTGGCCGATGCTCCACCGTCCGTGCGCAGACCCCGGAGCGGGATACCGGACTGCTCCTGAATGAATTCGACGGCATCACGCACCTGGTAGACAGTGCTTTCCAAGGCGGCACGGATGATGTGGCCTTTGCCGGTTCTGCGGGTCATGCCCGTAATCGCCGCTCTTGCGTAAGGGTCCCAATAAGGAGCGCCCATGCCGACAAAGGCGGGAACCAGGTAAACACCTTCGTTATCCGGCGTCGCATCGACCAGCTGCTGCATTTCTTCAAAGGTGGAGAACAGCCCCAGATTGTCGCGTGTCCATTTGAGCGAGTCGCCCGTTGAGCGAATGACGGCTTCCAGCGCGTAGGTCACGGTTCCGCCCGCTCCCCAGGCGATGGCCGTAACAAGTCCTTCGCCGCCATCAACCGGCTGCTGTCCCACATTCATCAGTACCGAAGTGCCTGTGCCGTAAGTGGCTTTAGCTGTTCCGGTTTCAAAGCAGAGATGTCCATACAGGGCTCCCTGGGAATCACCGATGACTCCGGAGACAGGCACCTGCTCTTTGAACAGATCCGTATCCTCTGTATATCCGTAAATATCATCCGAGGATTGGACTTGCGGCAGCAGGGAGGCGGGGACGCCGAACAGGCGGGCAAGCTCCTCGTCCCATGAGAGTGTATGGATATTGAAAAGGGAAGTGCGGCTGGCGTTCGTATAATCGGTTGCGTGTGTCTTGCCGCCCGTGAGCTTCCAGACAAGCCAGCTGTCCATGGTGCCTGCCAGCAGCCTTCCTTCGGCAAGCAGATCAGCCGCTCCTTCCGCATGGTCCAGAATCCACCTGAACTTGGCAGCGGAGAAATAAGGGTCGAGCATAAGTCCGGTCTTCGCCCGGATCAGCGGTTCATGCCCTTCCTCCTTCAAGCGGGAGCATGCTGCGGCCGTTCGCTGGCATTGCCATACGATAGCGTTATATACTGGCCGCCCTGTGAAGCGGTCCCAGATCAGCGCCGTTTCGCGCTGGTTCGTAATCGTCAGCGCTGCCAGCGAAGCCGGTTCAACACCGGCCTGCTCAAGAACGGCCTGCGCCGTCTTTTTGACATTGTCATAGATTTCAAGAGGATCATGCTCGACCCAGCCGGGGCGCGGATAATACTGGCGGTGCTCCATGGAGCTGCGGGCCAGAACGGCACCATCATGATTGACAAGCAGAGCTTTCGTACCGGAAGTGCTCTGATCAATTGCCAATATAAACTTCGCATTGTCTTTCATTCCGACCCGCCCTTTACTTGTTAATCAGCTCAAGTGCGATCTGCTTGATATTCTCGCCGGTGATTCCATAATGCTGGAATACCTCGGCTGATTTGCCCGCAATGGCCGGTTCGTCTGGAATACCCAATACCTTCATGGGCACAGGCTGGTTCTGCACGACAACCTCAGCGACGGCTGCACCCAGACCGCCGAATATGCTATGCTCCTCGACGGTAATGATATGTCCGGTTTCACGCGCGGCGGCGATGATCGCAGCCTCATCCAGCGGTTTAATCGTATGCATGTTGAGCACACGGCAGGAGACCCCTTCTGAGGCCAGCGCTTCGGCGGCGTCCAGGGCGACTCGAACCGTCTCTCCGGCAGCAATGATGGTCAGGTCCGTGCCTTCCTTCATGGTGACGGCTTTGCCGATTTCGAACGGATAGTCATCCGATTCGTACACATCTTCCACCGGGTTGCGGCCAATCCGGACATACACACCTCCGTTGTAGTTCACCAGCGCTTCGGTCATTTTCTTGGTCTCATGACGGTCGGCGGGAAGTATAACTGCCAGGCCCGGAATGGCTCTGGCCACGGCGATATCCTGCACGGAATGATGGGACATGCCCAGCGCTCCGTAGCTGACACCACCGCTGATGCCGATCAGCTTCACATTTGTTCCGGAGTAGGCGACATCCACCTTGATCTGCTCAATGCTGCGCATGCTGAGGAAGCAGGCGGGAGAGGTGACAAACGGTTTTTTGCCGCTGTGCGCCAGTCCTGCCGACATGCCTACGATATTCTGCTCGGCAATGCCCACCTCGACGAACTGCTCGGGGAGAGTGCTGGCAAAAGGGGCCATCATGGCAGAGCCGCGCGAATCGCTGGCCAGCACCATAATGTCATGATCGTCTTTGGCCAGTTCAAGCAATGTCTCGCAGATGACCTGCCGGTTCGGAATTTTATTCATGATTTGTGCACCTGCCCTTCTTGACTTAATTGCTCTATAGTTGCGCTTAATTCCGCCAGGGCAAGCTCCAACTGTTCATCATTGGGAACATGGTGATGCCAGGCCGGCACATTTTCAGCGAAGGATACTCCTTTGCCTTTGACGGTGTTGGCTACGATGAGTGTTGGTTTGCCCTCAACTTCAGGTACAGAGCGGAACGTGCTAACCAGCTGTTCCATGTCATTACCGTCAATGGAGATGACGTTCCAGCCAAAGGCAGCCCATTTGTCCTCCAGCGGCTCCAGCCCCATGACATCTTCCGTTGAACCGCTGATTTGCAGCCCGTTGCGGTCGATGATGCCGACGAGATTATCCAGCTTGTAGTGGGCTCCGGCCATGGCGGCTTCCCAGTTGGAGCCTTCCGCCTGCTCGCCGTCACCCATCAGGCAGAATACGCGGTAGGAGCGGCCATCGCGTTTGGCCGCCAGGGCCATGCCTACGGAAATGGGGAGGCCGTGACCGAGCGCGCCGGTATTCATTTCGATGCCGGGAACCTTGTTGTTCGGATGCCCGATCAAACGTGTTCCGAACTGGCTGTACGTTTCAAGCTCCTCTTTGGGGAAGAAGCCCAGGTCGGCGAGAATGCACCACAGCGATTCCACGGAATGGCCTTTACTTGCAATAAAACGGTCGCGGTCGGCCCATTTCGGGTTGGACGGGTCAATATTCATGACTTCATAGTACAGGGCGGTCAAAATATCCGTGTTGCTGAGCGAACCACCGGTATGTCCCGTTTTGGCGCGGTGAATAATGGTCAGCAGATCCATGCGGATCTGGGCGGCTTTGATTTTCAATGCTTGAATATCCATAATGTCCTCCTTGGAGTTTATTTGCCAGCAAGGTCAGAACCACGCAGCCAGCGCTGGATTTCCTGTTCCGTCGGATCGACAGGGTCGGGAGTCAGCCCCGGAATATAACTGCAGGCTTCATAAAGAGCAGGAATAACGTTGGCATGAATGCCTACGGAATGGTGAACGTAAGGTCCTTTGACAAGCTTCTCTTCCCAGAGCGGCCAGTCATTGACTTCAACCCATACGTAAGAGCCACGGGTATACGGGCCTTCGATTCCCTTTGCGCGTCCGAGGAACATGGAGTATTCGCCGTGGTCGCCGTCAAAACGGGCAATCGTCATGCCGCCGCCTTTGATTTGGCCCTCATGCGTTCCCGGTGAATGGTCATCGAACAGGAAATGCTTGCGCAGCTTCGGTTTTTGCTCGACGGAAAGGGAGACGGGAAAGTTCCCGCAATGGAAGAGGAGCTCGCCGTTTTCATTTTCAGGGTGGCGAACCGTAATGTCAGCGAAAAAGGTCGGAGCTTCGTTCATGGCCGCAGCCTGCACCATGATGGAAGTAATGGCACCGTGAATGTCTGTTTCGCAGGTAACAGGGATCTGTTCATCGGTCAGGATCGCATTGGCAAGACAAGGCATGATGGACATGGCGTCCTGCAAGGAGGACCAGCATTGAATGGCGATGGCGGAGCTGCCGGTTTCGCGGGCAAAGGACTTCATGGCTACCTTCAATGCGGCAATTCTTCTCACATCGTCTTCCGTAACCTCGCTGTAATCCAGCTTTTCTTTAATGTAATCGATTGTTTCGAGCAGCTCAGGGCTGTTGTCGGAAGCGATCTTCTTGGATCTGAGCTGAATATCCACAAGTGTGATCGGATGAATCTCGATTCCGAATCTTTCGAGCAGTTCGCCTTCGTTGCACATCATCGTCCAGAAAGAGGCGGGACGGGGGCCAATCTGCAGAATACGCAGGCTTTTAAATTGGCGCACAACGTTGGCCGCTGCCACGAAATTGGTAAAGCCTCTTTCAAATACCGCATCCTCGACCCGGCTGTTCGTCACATAAGTAAAAGGAACATTGAACCGGCGCAGCACCTTGCCTGTCGCGAAAAGTCCGCATTGCGTATCGCGCAGGCGCATGCCGTCCGCAAGCGGAGCCTCGTCGCGCGGCCCCCACAGCAGTACAGGCTTGCCGAGCGCCTTGCCTACACGGGCCACGGTATCCTCTGTGCCAAAGTTGCAGTGCGGGAAAAAGACGGCGTCCACTTCTTCATCTTTAAAGCGTTTAATAATCAAGTCTGCATTGATGTGATCGTCATAGAGCAGCCCCTCCTGATTCAGGCCTTCCAGATCGACGATGTCGATGTCCATGCCAAAGCTTTCAATCTGCTGGCGAATGGCGACCTTGTACTTGAAGGCATCTTCGGCGCTGAACGTAAAACGGCGTGTCGGAGCATAACCCAGTTTCAACTTTTTCATAAATCATGTCTCCTCATGGATGGATAAAGTGGGGTGAATTAACTAAAAATCGAGATTTGTTTAGTTGTATAAACTAAACATTAGACTGTTATATCATTTATGACGCCATCGTAACATCGATATAAAGCGGTGTCAATAATAAGTTTAGTTGATAATTCACGAAATAAACTAAATATAAACTAAATTAAATTTATTAATTTTTATAAACATTGCATTGAAAATAAGCGCGATGTAAACTTCATATATCACATGACAAGGGATGGGAAACTAACTGATTTTCTAAAATAAAGTAATGCAACCAAAATCCAAGGGTTCAGAAGGTGGTCAGCATGAATACCCGTATGATTTCAATTCTGCAGCATTTGCTTGCTGCGGATGCGCCCGTCAAGAGTGAGCATTTGGCTAAATTAATACAGGTTACTTCACGGACCGTCCGCAATGATATCAGGGAGCTGGACGAATTTCTGGCCGGACGGGGAGCAACGATTGAGCCTGTAAGGTCCAGAGGTTACGAATTGAAAATTCATGATGATCGTGCGTTCAAGGAGCTGCTGCAGCAGCTGTTTTCGTACCACGAGCCTGATGATCCGGGCTTGCCGGAATACCGCCAGCTTTATTTGATCAGACGGCTGCTGCTGGCAGGCGGTTATTTGAAGCTTGAAGATTTGGCGGATGAATTGTATGTCAGCAGGTCTACGGTGCAGAACGATTTCCGGGAGGTCAAAAAAACACTACAGCTCTATGAGGTAAGCATCGATGCGCGTCCGAATTATGGCGTCCGTCTGGAAGGAAGCGAGGTACGGCTCCGTTTTTGCATGTCCGAATTTGTTGTGAACCGTTCGGGGGGCGGGACCGCCAGCCGTGAGAGCGGGTTTGCATCCATCGTTACTCCGCAAGAAATGACTGTGATTCAGAGCATTATTTTGGAGCAGACGCAAAAGTTCAATGTGGTGTTATCTGATATCGCTTTCAGCAATTTGGTTACTCATATCGCTATCGCCTGCAGGCGCATCAGGGAAGGAAACCAGTTATGCAGTTTGTCTGATGAATTGGAGCATTTTCGCAAGATGGAGGAATACGAGGCTTCCCGGCGGATCGTCAGCCTTATTGAAAAAGAACTCAAGCTTCTTTTTCCAGAAGCAGAGATTGCTTATATTGCCATGCATCTGGGCGGCACCAGGTGGTTTAACGAAATTTCCGCAGGCGGCAAGGAAGAAACGGATGTGGAGAAGCTTATTGATCGGGAAATATATGAGCTGGGAAAAGAGATTATTGAAGAGATTGAGAGAGAGTTGAATTTGGGCATAAAAGAGGACCAGGAGCTATTCATGGGGATTTGTCTGCATCTGAAGCCCGCTCTCAATCGCATCAGATACAGCATGAGTATCCGCAATCCGCTGCTGGATCAGGTGAAGACCCGTTATCCGCTGGCTTTTCAGGCGGGAGTCATTGCTGCCAAACTCATTGAGAGCAAAATGAACACGAGCATCCCCGAAGCTGAAATGGGGTATTTGGCGATTCACATCGGGGCAGCGATGGAGAGATCCCCCGGCATGCAGCGGCCTAAACGCTGTCTGGTGGTTTGCACCTCCGGTGTAGGAAGCGCACGCCTTCTCTATTACAAGCTGAAAAGCAAATTCGGTTCACAGCTGGAGATTGCCGGTACGACCGAGTATTACAAGCTTAAGCAGCTTTCTCTGGAAAATATCGATTTTCTGGTAAGCACGATCCCGATCAAAGACCCGCTGCCTGTTCCCGTTGTGGTCGTTGAGACACTTCTCGGCGACGGCGATCTGCACAAAATCAGGAATCTGCTGACGGAAGAAGGGGAGGTTACCTTTCGTTATGTTATGGAGGAACTTGTGTTTTTAAGGCAAAACTTCACATCGCGGAAAGAGGTCATTTCTTTTCTTGGCGCCAAAATTCACGATATGGGACTGGTTCAATCGGCTGCGGCATTTGTGGGTTTAGTGCTGGAAAGGGAGCAAGCCGCCCCGACTTCATACGGGAATCTTGTTGCTATCCCACATCCCATTACTCCACAGAGCAGCCGTACCGTATGGGCGATTTGCACGCTGGAGCAACCTATCGACTGGGCCGGTAAGCCGGTGCAATTCGTTTGTCTGCTCAGCATCAGCAGAAACGGCGCCGACTCTCCTACGGAAATGTATGATCAGTTAATCAGGATCGCGGACAGCCCGGATATGATTCGGCAGCTGCTGGACTGCGAAAATTTCAGTGAATTTTCGCGGATGATTGTTAAACACAGGCTTTATTGATTTCCTTGCGAAGACATTTCCGTTCACAGCGGAAAAGGAATGAATATATATCTCGAAAAGTATGCGGTACACTGAATCCGTAAATTGAAACAAACGAGGTGTCGTCATGGATGAGTACCAAGAAATCATTATGGGCCTTATCACTAGCTCTGGCTTCGCGAAAAGCAAAGCCATGGAAGCGATTAACTATGCACAAAAGGGGCAGGCGGAACAAGCAGCGGCGTGTTTGGAGGAAAGCAAAAACGAACTTGTGAAAGCGCATAAATTGCAAACCCGTCTGATTCAACAGGAGGCAGGAGGGACGGAGCATAACGTAACACTGCTGATGGTTCATGCGCAGGATCATTTGATGTCGGCCATTACAATCAAGGACTTGGCGGCACATATGATAGAGCTTTACAACAGAATCAGCCAATACGAACACAAAGACTAACAGACTGTCAATATCGGGGAGGAATCATGATGAAGCGAATTACACTGGTGTGTGCAGCGGGAATGTCTACGAGCATGCTTGTTCAGAAAATGCAGAAGGCTGCTCAAAAAGACAGCATGGATGTGGAAATCAGAGCGATGTCGGAAAGCAATTTTCCCGAATATGCCGACAAAACCGACATTCTGCTGATCGGACCGCAGGTAGGGTATCTGGAAGATGAATTCAGACAAAAGTATAAACCGAAAGGAATCAAGGTCAGCGTGATCAATATTACTGATTATGGCATGATGAACGGTGAAAAGGTGCTGTCCGATGCCTTAAAGCTGTAATTGGGCAGCTTGGCGTCAACCCGTTGTTTATTTTAGAAGGCTGGAATGAAGCACAGTAAATTGAAAGCGTTCTCTAAAAAAGTTTTACCATAACTCTTAATCAGGAGTTGACCATGATGGCTATTTCAAATAACACCACTAAAAATTTGCAGAAGTTTGCGGGGAAAATCCAGAAAAACCGTTATATGAGTGCGATCTCCAACGGTTTGATGTCCACGCTGCCTTTCCTGATCATCGGCGCGTTTTCGACGCTGTTCTCTGCGCTGGCCTGGGAGCCCTATCAAAATTTGATTGCTCCGATTAAAAGCATTATCGGTCTCGGGTCCACGATGACAACCGGCATTATCTCGCTTTATGCCGTCTTTTTCATCGCCTACAGGCTGGCGCAATCGTTTGACAAAGACCCGCTGATTCCGGCCGCAACCGCCCTGCTGTCATTTCTTGTGCTGACGCCTGTCGAAACCTTCGATACGGTCCGGGCGCTTCCGTTTCAATGGCTGGGTGCGCAAGGGCTGTTTGTGGCTATGTTCGTCGGACTTCTGGCGGCAAGAATGTATATCTGGGTGGTTGACCGCAACTGGACCATTAAAATGCCGGATGGCGTGCCTCCAACCGTCGTTAAAACATTTATGGGGCTGATTCCCGCCGTATTGGTTGTTGTCGTGTTTGTGATCATTGCCGGGGTGTTTATGCAGACCCCTTATGTCACGGTGCACCAATTGATTTACAGCTATCTGCAGGTGCCACTGGAAGGATTGGGAGGCTCGCTCGGAGCGTTGATTATCGCGTTGATCGTCATGCAGCTGCTCTGGATGTTCGGCATTCATGGAGCCATCGTGACCCTGGCCATCGTGAAGCCGATCTGGATGAGTCTTGACCTTGCCAATCTGAATGCTTTCGAAGCCGGCAGCCCGCTTCCGAACATTATTGGTCTGGCCTTCTGGTCGATCTTCGCCAACTATGCGCCGATGCTTGCCTTCGCCCTGCTGTTGACTTTCCTGGCCAAGAGCAAGCAGCTTCGCACGATTGGCAAGCTGGGCCTTCCGGGAACGTTTTTCTCGATTCATGAACCCATGATTTTTGGTATCCCGGTTGTTATGAATCCCATTCTGGCTGTTCCGTTTATCCTTGCCCCGGTCGTCTGCTGCATTATCGGTTATTTCGCAACGACCGTCGGACTTCTGCCTGCGCCGATCGGGATTTATCCGCCTTTCGGCACACCGATCTTTGCATTGGGCATCATTGAAGGCAGCTGGCGGCTCGCCTTTGCGCAGCTGCTGCTGATCCCGGTATGTATGCTGATCTATTATCCGTTCTTCAGAGCGCTTGACAGACAGGCGCTTGTCAAAGAGCGCGCAGCGGAGGAAGAAGCCCGCCATGAAGGCCGGACGGATACAGAGGCAAGCATGGTGACTTCGTAAAACCAGTGAACCAGCGGAAAACGGTGGAGCAACCTGCCGTTTTCCTTTTTTGAAAAGAAGGGTGGCTAACAGATGATTAAGCTTGATTTATCAGGTGATAGGCGGCATTTTGTCCATGAGGGAAAACCTTTTTTCTATTTGGCAGATACAGTCTGGAGCGCATTTACGAACATCACGCTTGAAGAGTGGGTCTATTATTTGGATTACCGCAGAAGCCAGGGCTTCAATGTCCTGCAGATCAATTTGCTGCAGCAGTGGGATGCGAGCGGCAGCGATCTCGATATCAAGCCGTTTGCGGTCAACCCGGACGGCAGCTTCGACTTTCATGCCCTGAACGAGGCTTATTTCGCCAGAGCGCAGCAGATGGTGCAAATGGCGGTGGATCGAGGCTTCGTGCCTGCTCTGGTATTGCTTTGGTGCAATTATATTCCCAACACCTGGGCAGGGCAGCTGCGTGAGGAGAAAAAAATGCCACTTGAGGCGGTGGAGCCGTATGTGCGGTATGCTGCCAGCCTATTTTCCAAATTTCATCCGATTTATGTGATCAGCGGTGATACGGATTTTCCATCTGAACGGGCAAAAGAGTATTACCGGACCGCACTCAGCATTGTAAAGGAGATCAGCCCGGAGTGCCTCACTACGCTGCATATCCAGGGTCGGCTGGTTGAACTGCCTGAGGTTTTTGTTAATGATCCGGATTTGGACTTCTATATGTACCAGTCCGGGCATAATTCCGAATTTCAGCATATGTCGTATGAGATGGCACTGGATTTTTATAACAAACCCGTGACCCGACCGGTGCTGAACGCGGAGCCATGCTACGAGATGATGGGGTACAGCCGCAGGGTATATGGAAGGTATACCCGTTATGATGTCCGCAAAGCGGCCTGGCAGAGTCTGCTATCGGGCGCGGCCGCAGGCATTACTTATGGGGCGCACGGAATATGGAGCTGGCATAAGAAAGGGAAGCGCTTCGGGGTAACGGGGGAAGGCTTCGACGCTCCTTATGACTGGGCGACGGCGCTAAAGTTCGAGGGAGCCTGGGATTACGGCTTTGCCAAATGGCTGTTTGAAATATATGATCTGGCCGGTCTGCAGCCATGGGATATCGTTATGAACAATACCCGGGAGATTCGTGCCGCTGCGACCCCGGGATACGAAAAAGCGGCCATATATGTTCCTGTGAACACGGTGTTAAAATTAAATGCAGATCTCACGGATTACGAAATTACTATTTTCGACCTGGAAAACAGACGTATTGCCAAGACCCCGGTATCGACGCAGGATAACATGACGGTCATGGATATGCATCCTTTTGAAGGAGATGTCCTGCTCATTGCAGTCCATAAATAGGCTACTTCATCAAAGGTTTTCAAATCCACAGCTAATTGCTGTATAGTACCACCGCTGGGATATGCGGTGGTTTTTCTCCTGCATTAACATCACATGGCTGCAAAAATGAACTAAACAGCACATTACATTTATACTTTTCAAACCCTGATAGTTTAATGATGAGCACAATATTAAGGAGGTATGGCATGTTTTTTAGTAGAATGAACTAAAAAACACTAAAATAACGATCTAAACATTGCAACTTGACGGCAAACAGTATAAACTTCTCTTAACTGTGGTTAACTTTGTAGGATTGGAGAATTTTCATATGAAAATGGAAGATATAGCTAAGATGGCTAACGTATCCAAGTCAGCCGTCTCTCTTGCCTTTAGCGGAAAACCGGGGATTTCAGCAGACACGCGCGAGCGTATTCTGCAAATTGCCCAGGAAGCGGGGTATATCCCCAAGAGCAGGGCATCAGCCAATGCAGCGGCCAGAAGCGATAAATCATTGCTTTTCCTGGTATGCACGAACTCAGGCATCGTACTTGACAAATATTACCAGCAGCCTTTTTTCAAGGAGCTGATTCAATTTATTGAAGAAAGATGCAGACAAAGAGGTTATGTGCTTATTTTTTCAACGGTGGACATGGAATCCTTCTATAAAGAAATCCAGACCGTTGCTGAAGAAAAGCGCAGCGACGGTGTCATCGTGCTTGGCACTAATTTGACGCGTGAGCAAATCATGTATATTCACGACAGCCTGCCCAATCTGCTGGTGCTGGACACTTGCTACGACACGCTGCCGGTGCAATTCGTCGAAATTAATAATGTGATGGGTGCCTATCAGGCGGGCTCCTATCTTTGCGATATCGGGCATACCTCCATCGGTTACATGGCGTCTGATATCCGTATTCATAATTTTGAGGAGCGCAGACGAGGATTTATGGAGGCCTTGGCGGAACGGGGGATTACCGTTGCGGATGCGGATGTGATTTCTGTATCACCGACGATTCTGACTTCCCAGGAAAGTTTGAAAAAGCAGCTTAGCGCCTATCTTGACAGCGGTCGCCCACTGCCCACTGCCTGGTTCTGCGAATGTGACTATATCGCCATCAGCGCGATGAAAACGATGGCGGAGCTGGGGATTCGGGTGCCGCAGGACACCTCGGTCATCGGTTTCGATAATATATCCGAATCGGTCATTGTGACGCCCGAGCTAACAACGATTCACGTGGAAAAAGAAAGAATGGCCATGCTGGCGGTGGATCAGCTGATTGAATTTATTGAAAACGGTGCGCAGGTCAAAGCCAAATTCTCCGTCGACACACGTTTTGTGGAACGTAATTCCTGCTCTGCTCCTGCTATTGCGATGCAGGCGGCAGACAATAAGTGATTTGTACGAACCGGCAAGTTTAAGACTTCTAAGGCATCTAAGACTTCAAGGGGTGAGGAAATGCGTAAATGGTCCAACATCCGGTTTCAGACCAAGCTCTTTGTCGTGTTCATTCTATTGAGCAGCATTCCGGCGCTGCTGATCGGCACGATGGCCTACCGTAAATCCTCCATGATGCTGCAGGCCAGAAACGAGCAGGATCTGAACGTCATTCTGGCCCAGCTCAATACATCGATTGAACGCCAGGTCAGGGATTTTGACCGGTTTACGATGATCCCGTATTATCTGCCGGACATTTTCAGCTTTTTAAATAAGCCTTATTTGGCCAAGGAGCAGTGGGGAACGGCGGAAATCCAGGCGCAGAGAACGATGGCCCGTCTTATGGGCGCCTATCCTTCCATAAACTCCTCGATCAAGGGGCTAATGATCTATGGTATGAACGGAACCGTTAACGGCTACCGAATCAGCGGGAATACGGTCATTAATCCCAGGGAAAAGGTGACGGATGAGGATTGGTACCGTCAAACGCTTGCAGACCGGGGCGGTTTTGCCATTACGGGTGTGCGGGAGATCAGGCAGTTTAAAGACGGGACCTTCCCTGCCCTGATCGGCTCACGGCTGCTGATGGACGAGAACTATCAACCGCTGGCTGTCATGGCCATCTTCATCAGTCCCGATTTTATCCCCAAATTTGTAGAGACGCTGGAGCTTCCAACCGTTAAGGTGACGGTCCTTGATCAGAACCGGAATATGATTTATGCATCCGATCCCGCCCTTGCGGCCAGACTGCTGTCCATCGGTGCGGGAGAGCAGCAGGGCAGCTGGGAGGTGCCTGCGTCTGCTGCTCAGGGGCAGGAGGGCTACAGCGGCGTTTTTCTTGAAAGCGGTTACTTGAAGTGGAAGGTGTACCTGGGAGTCAATCGTGAGGAGTTGCTGGCTGGCAGCCGTTCCATCAGCTATTTTACTTTCCTGGTGGCGGCGGTGGCGGTGATTTGTTCAGCCGCTATTTCCTGGTTGCTGGCCAGAAAGCTGTCAAGGCCAATCAACCGCTTGATCCGCTCCATGCGTCAGGTTGAGCAGGGCAATTTCAAAGCTCCCGCCCCCGTTGGCGAAGACAACGAAATGCGGCGCCTGGAAAGCAGCTATCACAGGATGGTCAGCCGTCTCGACAAGCTGGTGCAGTCCATTGAGGAGAAGGAACGCCAGAAGCGCAACGCCGAGCTCTACGCATTGCGGGCACGCATTCAGCCCCATTTTCTATATAACACGCTGAATTCCATTCGCATGCTCGCCATACTTCAGCAATCGCCTCATATTGCCAAGCTACTGCAAGCGTTAGCCAGACTGCTGCAGGCGAATATGAAGCTGGACAGCGAACTGGTGACGCTGGATGAGGAGATTCGGCTGCTTAAGGATTATGCCGCATTGATGGATTTGAGATACACCAGTGTTTTTACGGTGGATTGGAATATTCCGCAGGAATGTTTACATGTGCCCATTCCACCCATGCTGCTGCAGCCGCTGCTGGAAAACGCGATCTTTCACGGAGCCAAAGGGCTGGACCGAACCTTGCACATTTCCGTTGTGGCAAAACCGTACCTAGAGAGCGGAATGCTGTGCATTGAAATAACGGATGATGGCACAGGCTTTGCCGGCAAAGAGCTTCCGCTGCGGGAAGAGAACGGGGAGCAGAGGGACAGAGCTGGAGAGGGGAGCGGTGGCCATATCGGATTGCGCAATGTGCACGAACGGATTCTGCTCAGGTTTGGCGAGCCGTATGGACTGTCGTTAGAGCGGAGTGAGGGTCTCACGAAAGCTATTGTTAACATACCGCTGAAATCGGCAGCATCAGAGACAAGGGGGGACGGAGATGTGGAATCTGTTGGTCGTTGATGATGAGTCCATTGTGAGAATGGGACTGCGTTATATGCTGGATTGGGAAAGTCTCGGGATCTGCTGGAAGGCCGAGGCGGCTGACGGGGAAGAAGCACTGCGGATTGTGGAGCAAGAGAGCATTCACTGTGTCATGACCGACATCCGCATGCCTGGTATGGACGGGATTGAGCTGGCGCAAAAAATCAGGCACAGGAAGCCGGAAATCCAAATTATTTTTCTGAGCAGCTATGATACTTTTTCTTATGTAAGGGAGGCCCTCCGGCTGGGAGCAGCCGATTATCTGCATAAACCTACCATGGATGAAGACGAAATTGCAGGCACAATGCAAAAGGTCATCTCCCGCCTTAAATTGACCCCACATGAGCCCTCGCAGCGTACGGAAGAAGAAAAAAACGGGCTCTGCCTATCGCTACTGGATCCTTTTACGTTTCCGGCGGAGCCTTTGCAGCTTTTGCCCGAGCTGGCGGACGAATCCTATAAGGCAGGTTATGAACTGGCGATTATTCGCAAAAGATGTGACGCGGTACAGGAGAATGAAGATGCGGAGCAGCTGCGCTTTCTTTCCATTTTGCACCTCGTGGGCAAGCTGACGGCCAAGGACTGGGGAGGTTTGGTCTTTCACAGAAACTTTCGTGAAATCATTTGGATTGCGCCTGTCCGCACCCATACCGGGAATGGCGATATGTCAAGTTATCTGAAGCGCTTGCGGCAAAAGGTGCTTGAGCTGTTGAACGTCAGGCTGATCTTTGCTTGTGGTCCTTCAACCTCCAGGGATATTACCAGCCTGCCTGACGCCTATATGTCCGCGCTTTTGCGTTTTCCCCGCAACGAACAGAGCGACAGCTTTATTGTGCGCAGAGCCAAGGAATATGTGGACCGGCATTTGCTGGAGGATATTACACTGGCCAAGGTCGGGGAATCTATCCACGTGAGCCCGGGGTACTTGAGCAGAATTTTTCTTAAGGAAATCGGTGAAAATTTCAGCGATTACATCATACGCAATAAAATGGAAATCGCCCAAAAAAAGCTGCGCGAAACCAGCCACAAGGTGTACGAGATTGCGGCTGACCTCGGGTACAGCAACCCCTATTACTTCAGCAAGCTGTTTAAGGACCGTACGGGACTCACTCCTCTTGAATACCGCAATCAATGATCAAAGCCGGCATACATTAGCGGGCTCAAGTAAAAAAAACGTATGATTTTGCAAAAATGATCTATTGCCGGGACCGGAAGCGTCTGCTGCATCTGCATTCGCGTCAAAATCGCATATGAAAAAGCCGATTCGCCCGCTACTTTCCCCAAGCCTTAATCATTAGAATAATGGTGCAGGAGCTTGAATGCACAGTAGCGAAAGGGGCGAATCAAGAATGACGCAGGAACTAGAGAAAGCGCCGGAGATTGAACGTTGGGGAAGATTTGAATTGTCCCTCCCCGGCCCGCAGGATGGTAATCCTTTTACAGATGTGTCGTTTGCAGCACGCTTCTGTCAGGGACACCGGATTGTTGAGGCAGACGGATTTTATGACGGGGAAGGCTGTTACCGTGTTCGTTTTATGCCGGATACCTTGGGGAAATGGTCTTATGAGACGGTCAGTAATGTTCCTGAGTTAAATCTGGTACAGGGTATGTTCACATGTGTTGAGCCTTCCCCAGAAAATCACGGACCCGTTGGCGTGGATCGTGAAGTCCATTTCGCTTATGCCGACGGCAAAGCCTTCTTTCCCTTCGGAACGACGAGTTATGTATGGAACCACCAGGATGAAGAGCTGCAGGAGCTTACCCTGCGCAGCCTGGCGGAAGCGGGTGCTTTTAATAAAATACGGATGTGTGTTTTTCCGAAGCACTATGACTACAATCTGAACGAACCGGCATTGTACCCGTTTGCGGGCTCTCTGGAAGAAGGGTGGGATTTCACGGCATTCGATCCTGCCTATTGGCAGCACCTTGAACGCCGGATCGAGGATCTGCAGCAGCTTGGCATCGAGGCCGACCTCATCCTTTTTCATCCTTATGACCGGTGGGGATTTGCGGGGATGAATCCTGAGACGGACGATTTTTATCTGCGTTATGCTATTGCCCGTCTCTCGTCGTTTCGCAATATCTGGTGGTCGCTGGCCAATGAGTTCGATCTGATGAAGGCCAAAACGATGCGGGACTGGGACCGGTTCTTCAAAATCATTCAGGAGCGTGATCCATACGGCCACCTGCGCTCTATTCATAACTGGCACCATCCAGGTATCCATTACCGCAGCAACCTGCATTGGTATGACCATGGCAAACCCTGGGTTACCCATGCGAGCATCCAGCATCATGATCTTCATTTTGTCGGGGAATGGCAGGAGACCTACCGAAAACCCATTGTTGTGGATGAATGCCGCTATGAAGGAAATCTGAACCACGGATGGGGCAACATCACGGCGGAACGGATGGTGGAATGCTTCTGGCAAGGCATGCTGAATGGTGGTTATGTCACACATGGGGAAACTTTTCTGCATGAAGACAATATCATCTGGTGGTCACACGGAGGAACCCTGCACGGGGAGAGCCCGTCCAGAATTCAGTTCCTTCGCCAAATCATCGAAGCCGGGCCGCAGCTCGATCGTCTGAAGACGGATTTTCACTGGGATATAGCTGCGGGCGGAGTGGATGGCGAATATTACCTCGCCTATTTCGGCTCAAGCCGTCCGGGATTCCGCATGCTGCCGCTGCCGGAGGGCATCACGTTTACCATTGAACTGATCGATACATGGAACATGACGATGACTGCGCTGCCGGGGACCTATGAAGGAAATTGCCGCGTGGACTTGCCGGGCAAGCCTTATCAGGCACTGCGCATTCAAGCTATCAACCAACAAACGTAGGGGGACATATATGATGAAAAAGTGGGTTGTTTTGCTGGCTAGTGTTCTGCTTGTGGTTACAGGTGCGGTGGGATGTTCTTCGGATGCAGGGCAGAAAAGTCAGGAGGACTCATCCTCCGGCAGCGCCACGGTCAGCATTTCCTTTTGGACGCTGAATACGGGATGGGCATGGCTGCAGTCGGCGGTTGAAGATTTTGAAAAAGCTAACCCGGATATTGATGTGGAGCTTACCCAGTATGAGGTTGACCCGTTCAAGGAAAACCTCAAGGTAGCTGCAAGCTCAAAGACGCTGCCGGATATGTGGTTTACATGGGGCGGCACGCTGGGCTCCTTTTACCCGGAAAATGGTATGACCATGGATTTGACTCAGGTGGCGAAGGACCATAAATGGTCGGAAAGATACAATCAAACCGCGATTGATATGTCTACTTATGACGGTGAAATTTCCGGTATTCCGCTGCACTTGAATGTACTAGGCATGTGGTACCCGAAGGAGTTGTATCAAAAGCTGAATTTGCAAGCGCCTTCAACATTTGCCGAATTTGAGTCCCAGCTGCAAACGCTCAAGGACAACGGGGTCACCCCTCTGGCCTTCGGCAGTAAAGGTGGCTGGCATACGATGCGTCTGACCGAGCAGCTGCTGGAGCATTTTGCCGGCCCGGAGCTGCATGACAAGCTGAACAATCTGGAGGCATCATGGAACGATCCGGCAGTCGTTAAAACGTTTGAAAAAATTAAAGAATATACGGACAAAGGTTACTTCCCGAGGGGTTATTCCTCATTAGATCCAAGCGAAGCAGAAATGCTGTTTTACCAGCAATCGGGGGCAATCATTAACGAAGGAACCTGGTTTGACGGCAACATTACCGAAAATGGCTTTGATCCGGCACAATTTGATGTCTTCAAATTCCCGACAGAACAAACGCCGGCACGCGCATCCGTATTTGTTGAAATGCTGCAGCTCAACGGCTCGTCCGACCCTGCGAAGCAGGAAGCGGCTCTCAAGCTTGGCGAGTATTTAACCAGCGTTGAAGTAGTCAATAAATTTATCGATGATTATGGTTCACCAGCTACGCTGGGCTTCACCGTCTCCGACAAGACACCACATGTTCAGCCGCTGATTGACAGCGCAAAGGATGGCGGCTTCCTGATCACTGACCAGGCTCTTCCGCAGGAGGTTGTGCAGAAGCTGTTCGAAGCACAGGATAAAGTGGCGCTGAACGAGTGGACCCCGCAGCAGGCTGCTGAAAATATGGAGAACGCCGTATCTGCGTACAAAAGCAAACAGAAATGAGGAGGATGGCATGACAACCAGAATGCTTAAACCGTGGCTGTTCCTGCTGCCTGCTTTAATCATTTACTTAACGGTTATTTTTGTGCCGGCGGTGTACACCTTATTTCTCAGTTTCTTCAGCTGGAATGGAGTTGCGCCCCAGAAGGAGTTTGTAGGCTTAGGCAACTATGCGGAATTGTTCACGCAGGATACTGTATTCCTGAGAGCGCTGAAAAACAATCTGTTCTGGATGATCGGCTCGCTGACACTGATCATGGGAGCAGGTCTGGGGCTTGCGCTGCTGTTGAATAAAAAGCTGAAGGGACGGATCTTTTTCCGCGGTGTATTCTACTTCCCCTATGTATTGTCAGGCATTGTTGTGGCCACCGGCTGGACCTGGCTTTACAACCCGACACAGGGATTTGTGAATAAAATGCTGGCATTGCTCGGACTCGAAAGCTGGCAGCACGCTTGGCTGGCAGAGCCGGATATCGCGCTGTATGCGGTATTCGTTGCGGCCATGTGGCAGGGCATCGGACAGCCCATGGTGCTTTTTCTGGCAGGGCTGCAAAGCATCCCGCAGGATCCGTATGAAGCGGCTTTAATCGACGGAGCGAAACCGTATCAGTCATTTCTGTATATCACACTGCCGCTGCTGCGTGAAACGTTTGTCATTGTGATCGCCACAACGCTGATTGCTTCCATGAAAGTGTACGACATTATTTACGGCATGACGGGCGGCGGCCCAGCCGAAAGTACTCAGGTGCTCTCGTCATGGATGTATGCCCAGACCTTCAAGTTTGCCAATATCGGGATGGGCTCGGCCATTGCCTTCATTCTAGTATTGGTTTCCATGACCATCATCATTCCTTATGTGTATTACACAACCAAGAAATCCCATGTATAACGTGCAGAAAGAGAGTGGTGCAGCATGGAGGAGTTGAGAGTTCATCCGGCCGTAACGATGCTGCGGTATGTATTGCTGATCGTTTTGGCGGTCATATTTTTGATCCCGGTTCTGTTTATCGCCTTCACTGCGCTGAAATCGAGAGCGGATCTGATGACAAGCCCGTTCTACGCGCTGCCAGAGAAATTTCAGTGGGATAACTTTCTGAAAGCATGGGACCAGGGCAAAATGAGCATGTATATGAAAAATACGCTGTTCATCTGTCTCGTCAAGGTACCTTTGGGCATTCTGATCGAAGCGCTCGCAGCGTTTGCCCTGACCCGGCTGAATTTTAAATGGAGCAATTCGATGTTCGCCTTTTTCCTGATCGGCATGATGATCCCGATGCAGGCCACACTGGTGCCTTTGAATATATTTCTGAACAAAATGCATCTTGTCAGCACGTATCCCGGGATTTTTCTCGTGTATGTCGGATTTGGCATTCCGTTCGGCATTCTGATCCTGCGCGGCTTCTTCCGCACCATTCCGAAGGAGCTCGACGAATCCGCCTTGATTGACGGCTGCGGGGATATGGGGAAATTTTTCAGGATTATATTACCTTTGTCCATGCCCGCCATCGCCACGCTCATCATTTTTGACTTTATGGCGACCTGGAACGAGTTTTTGCTGGCACAGATTTTTATCACCAAGGATACGATGAAGACCATTACAACGGGGCTGCTTGCCTTTAAAGGCGAGCATTCAACCGATTACACGCTGCTGAACGCCGGTGTGCTGATCTCCATTATTCCTACATTGTGTGTCTATCTGCTGTTCCAGAAATACTTTGTTTCCGGGCTGGCAGGCTCGGTTAAGGGTTGATTTCTTTCGCATGTTTTGAGGTGCTCCGTGCGCACTTCTACTTAGAAATAACACTCAGAAATCGCCGAACTTTACGATTTCTGAGTGTACTTTACGTTTGCGCGTACCATGTGCGGAGTCGGACCGGAAAGCTCTTATTTCTGTAGAACTCGGCTTTTTTCGCTTGCTTGCGGACACGGATGACGTTATCGGAGCATTTTCTCGCCCAATGCCCCGAATTTTGACCAATTAGGTCCGGGGGGTCCGGCAGCTTGATAAAAAGCGGCTTTTTTTCACAATAGGAAAGATTGAGTGTATTGGTGGAAACCGACAACTTCTGCTCACACACTTAGGGCATAGTCTCTGTTGACTCCTAGTCTTTATTCTCAAAAATCTGATCCTTCGGGTAGCTGGCATTCAAATGCTTCCAACTGGCCGCTACGATAAACAGCAGACCGATGACGATTAGTGTGTAAGGCCAAATCGACCAGCCGGTATGCAGTTCAATGAAGTCATAGCTGCTTCTGGTGGCAATGGCGAGCATGCCGATCAGCAGATACTTAATACAGAGCAGCAGCACACCCGAAAAGGCAACGAGACAGCCAAATACGAACTTTTTCATGATCAAATAACTCCTTATTGTCCATTGATGGTTTCTGTCAGAGCCCTTGTTATTAGCATTCCTTCCATCATACCGTATTTTTCCTGATCGCTCACCTGCCACCGACGGATAGCAGCAAACCGAAACAGCCAGCAGTAAACCGATACAGCCAGCAGTAAACCGATACAGCCAGCAGTAAACCGATACAGCCGACAACCTATCGTTACAACAGCAGCTAACCAGTATAGCCAGCAGCCAACAGGTATAGAAATCCGGTATATATATTTTCGTTATGGGAACACTAGTTCCTATAACGATACAACAAATAAAGGAGGCAGAAGTGAATGAACTGGAATATCGAAGCTGTGGCTGCGTTTTTTACGGATGTTGGTTTTCCTGCTGCTTTATGCCTGATCCTGTTGAGATATGTACTGCTGGGTATTGGGAGTCGATTGGACCGGCTGGATGCTTCGGTCAAGCAGTTAACGCGGGTCCTGAAGCACGTGGAGCAGGAACAGAAACAAGGGAAGAGTAGCAGAACACGGACTCGAAGAATGTAAGGAAAAATACAGCAGGAATTATCATTGCCCCCGCATCCGGGTAAAGGTATGATAGGGTTAGGTCCTATGCTGTCTGTAAACGGCGGCTGGTTACTACAGAAAAGGGGTGCTGTGCTCATGATGACACCAATCAGAGTCAAGAATGTAAATGACATCGAAAAAATCAACAAAATTGTATCCAACTATACGTATGACATCTGGATCCACAGCAAGAGCGGCATGGCCGACGCCAAATCGATCCTGGGTATGTATGTCCTGAAGCTGGATGAACCTTTGACGCTGGTCGTGCCGGACAATGTGAATCCGAAAAAGCTGTTCAAGGAGCTTGAGGAATTCATTCAATTTGAAAGTCAAAATTAATGAGCTGTTGGAAGCGGCGGTGCAGTCAGCGCCGCTTTTGATTTGCCGTGTGTTTCAGATTTACACATACATAACAGAAGCAAGGCGGAAAGACAGATTTTCATCCGAACAGAAAATTCATGAAATCGTTGCTTGTTATGTCAGGGAGGAATAACAACCCGTGCAGAGTGCATCCAAGGGTATCAAAAGGATTACCGTATTTTCAATCACATGGCCTATTTTTGTAGAGTCCTTGTTTCATATCATGATGGGTACAGTCGATACGTTTATGCTGAGCCATATTTCCGACAATGTCGTCTCGGCCGTTGGCATATCGAGGCAGCTAATCGAGTTCTGCATCATTATGTTCAACCTGCTAGGCTTGGGAGTAGGTGTCATTATTGCCCAGCTTCTCGGGGGAAAAAAGGAACTGCAGGCGAGCCAGGTTACTGCGTCGGCGATTACGGTAAACCTGATTGCAGGGTTTGTGATCAGCACGTTGTTTATCGTTTTTCATAACATGCTGCTGTCGTTTTATCACCCGACACCGGAAGTCAGCAGACATGCGGAAATTTATATGCAGCTGGCGGGTGGCTCGTTGTTCCTGGAGGCCGTTATTTTGACAATCGGCCCTGTTGTCCGCGCCCATGGTTATACACGGGATACGATGGTCGTGGGTATCGGCATGAATATCATCCACATCGTGGGCAACGCCCTGCTCATTTATGGCTTTTTCGGGCTCCCCGAGCTGGGTGTACTGGGGGCAGGCATTTCCACACTGGTCAGTCGCCTGATCGCGTGTATCTGGATTTTTGCGCTGCTGTATAAACGGATCGGTGTTCCCATCAAGCTCAAATATTATGTTCAGATGCGGTGGCTGGAGCTTCGCGCCATGCTGACCATCGGTGTGCCTGCCGGACTGGAGTGGATGTCTTATCATCTCAGCCAGATGGTGGTGACCCGAATTGTAACCTCCATGGGGGATATCCCGCTGGCGACCCATATTTATGTGAATTCCATCGTTTATTATTTCATGATTTTTGGATTGGCGATCGGAGACGGGACGGAAATCGTCGTTGCCAGGATGATCGGGGCGCGGGAGCAGGAAAAGGCGTATCACCAGCTGCTGCGCAGCTTAAAATGGGCATTCATCATTACCATTGGCGTCATTGTGCCGGTGTCCTTTTTGGGTGATCATGTCATGTCGGTTTTCACGGACAATCCCGTCATTATTGCGACTGGCGCCAGTGTGCTGCTGTTCTGTATCCTCCTGGAGCCGGGAAGGGTATTCAACCATGTGGTTATCAACTCGCTGCGTGCGGCCGGGGATGTGCGCTTTCCGCTCATGATGGCGGGCATTTCCATGTGGGGCATCAAGATTCCGCTCGCTTATCTGCTGGGCATCTACTTCAATATGGGTTTGATCGGGGTATGGATCGCCCATGCGGCGGACGAGTGGGTACGGGGTGTGTTCCATTATTTTCGCTGGACAGGACGCAAGTGGCAGGGCAAAACGCTGCTTCCTTCCCAGGACAGGGCTCAGGGGTCGATGTAAGGGCTGCCTGAGTCGCGGGAAACGTTGGAATAATTGGACTGGAAGTCGCCATGGAGGAAACCAAAAAACGTGAACTTCAAGTAAGACGACTTCGATTTTCTTGGGTATCACATTCGAATACTGGCGGAGTGAAAGAGGAACGGCAAACCAAGTTGAATCACGTGGGTGAGCGGTATGCTTTAATAGGGGAAGCCATGAAAATGGTTTCCCTACTTTATATTTAAGCATCCGAATTGGGGATTGGTTATACTTTTTATTCAACACGTTTACGGATTTCAAATAAATCGTTCGGGGTTACCATTAATATACAGACAAAAAAAGTCACTCGAATGAGTGACTGATTAACTTTATGTACAATAGGCATTAATTATATCGGTAATCTCTTTTGTCGGAATATCCTCTTTATCCTTCTTAGAGTAGATTGTAAGCAGAAAAATTTCTTGATCATCTCTGATGACATAGTAAATTATTCTGTATCCATTCGATTTCCCTACTTTTAAGTCTGAATTTGCAGCCCTAACTTTATAAGAGCTTTGATTATCTGGCAACCTCAAGCCAGTTATCTCATCTCCTATAAGATTACCAGATTCAAGCTCAGAGACAATTTCAGAAACATCGTCCTCTATTTTTCTATATTTCTTCTTTTTCTTATAATATTCAATATCCTTGATAAAAACAGGCGTAGGTATGACAATGAAAGACATAACTAATTTTCCCTCTTTTGCTCCTCAATATAATCCCGCCAAGACTTTTTTGGTATCTTCTTTTCTTTCATTAATTTCATTTCTTTTAAAGACTGCTTTAGAGATTCGGAGGGTGTTCTATCTCTTTCAACCGTGGCATGCATCCTTTTTCCTCCTTTTTTCTTACCCAAATCTATCATCCCCTCATCGTTAAGATAGAAGAAATATATGATAGATTACTTAGAAATATTCATAGAATTCTATACTGCCATTATTATAACACCAATGAATGAACCTGAATAGGATATATTGCCAATATATGCTGAAAAATAGGTTCAAAAACAAGGTGTCGAAAAGTCGTTCTGGTAACAGGTCAGAATCGTCATCAGCAGACTACGCTCTATGGACGCTCTGACGTTTCTGACAGAGGTGCTGCTGTGGACAGCGGATCGTAGCGATATGAATTTGAAGCTTGAGCGTTTACTATGAAATCTGATAGCGCTTATGTGTCCGAAGAAAGCTGCACAAAGTTGGTTATGACTTGAAGAGGTAGGCCTATGCGCATGTGCATAGGCCAACTCGATTGTATACCTAATTATCACACGAGCAGCCCGACCATTTTCAAGCCGTGCAGTATTCCATCCTCGTCCACGGGCCGTGTTACATATTTGGCAGCAGCCTTGGCTTCGGGCACGCCGTTGCCCATAGCGACGCTGTTGGTGATCATCGTCAGCATCTGCACATCGTTCAGGGCATCCCCGAAGCAGTATTGATGCTCGGGCGCAATCCCCAGCTTTTCCGTAATTTTGCGGATGCCGATGGCCTTGGAGCCACCGGAGGGCACAACGTCCACGGAATAGGGATGCCAGCGCACAAAGTCGAAGGATGTGAAGACCTCCTCATAAAACGCTTCCTCTTCCGCCTGACACATGAGCAGCGACTGGTAAATTTCCCGTCCGTGATAGTAGAGCGGATCATGCTCGGGCACATACTTCAGCTTAAAAGTATTCATGCTTTTGGCCACAAATTCATCATTGGGCACGCTTGCTCTCATCGCTTCGTTGCCCATATAAACCACGGCGTGGTCATGCCGCAGGGCAAGCTCTGTCATATTGTGAAGAGCTTCCTTGTTCAGTGGGTGTGAATAAATCAATTCGCCTTTCAGCACAACATACGAGCCGTTGTAGCAGACGTATGTATCAATCCCGAGCCTGTCACGAATCTCCTTACTCATGAAAGGCGCGCGTCCGGTCGCAATGGCGACCTCATGGCCCAGTTCCTTCAGTTCTCTTACGGCCTGCTCGGTACTGGAGGGAAGCTCCTTGTTATGGTCCAGTAAAGTACCGTCGATATCAAAGAAAATAATGCTTTTTTCCGGCATGTTCAGAGCACCTGACTTTCCGATTGTAATGTCGTAGAAATTAGCTTGCTTGCTCTATTATAGCAAAGATATGTTCCATAAAGAGCCTATTAGAGGTAGTTCAAAAAGTCATCTTTTGATCACGAAGTCAATCAGGAAGCGGACTCGACATCGAATCTTGAATTCAGCCGGGCCTTCCGGTGCTCACGTACCCCAAGTACGCTCCGCTCCTCAGTCCCTAGCTTCATTCAACCTTCTCGGTGCTGAAAACCTGACTTTTTGAACACGCATAATTAAGGGGGCTTGCGCCGCTATCCGGGTAGTTTTCGGGGGAATGGCAGACAGGACACTGCCGATCCGCGAGACGATCTTCCTTATAAGGAGCGCGGGTATGATGGGTACGAGCGGAGGCTAGTCTAGGAAGAGGAGGTCATGCATTCATGGACAATCAGGAGATTATTCGCTGCCGCGATCATCGTCCTTTTGAACTGCCGGAAGACCCATGGGTGATGAAGCAGGTGTGGAATAAGCTGCTGCTGGCACATTGGCCGGTCAGGCAGGAGGAGCTGCTGCCCTGTATTCCGGATGGGCTGGAGCTGGATTTGTGGGAAGGGGAGGCATGGCTGAGCCTGATTCCTTTTTATATTACCGGTCTCAGACTGCGCGGAACTCCTCCGGTTCTCTGGCTCAGCAGGTTTGCGGAGCTGAATGTACGGACTTATGTAACCTGCGGAGGCAAGCCCGGCATCTTCTTCTTCAGCCTGGACGCCGAACGGCGGCTTGCTGTGGAAACGGCGAGGCTGCTGCATCTTCCTTATATGTACGCCCGGATGTTTGTCGGCAGGGAAAATGATTGGATAACGTACCGCAGCGAGCGCAGGGACAGGCGGGGGCGTCCGGCTGTCTTTGAAGCGTTGTACCGCCCTGCGGGCGGGGAGAAATTCACCGCGCAGCCAGGCACGCTGCTGTACTGGTTGACAGAGCGTTACCGCCTGTATGCCGCCGATGGTGCAGGAAAGCTGTATGCCGGGGATATTCACCATATACCTTGGGAGCTGCAGGAGGCGGAGCTGAGGATCCGCCGGAACACGATGGCAGAGGCGCATGGCATTTATCCGCGCAGCCAGCAGCCTGCGCTCATTTCATTTGCCGAACGGCAGGAGACCCTCTTTTGGCCCATCCGCCGACTTTAAGTGCGTGTTCAAAAAGTCAGGTTTTCAGCACCGAGAAGGTTGGATGAAGCCGGGACTGAGGAGCGGAGCGTACTGGGGGTACGTGAGCACCGGAAGGCCCGGCTGAATTCAAGATTCGATGTCGAGTCCGCTTCCTGATTGACTTCGTGATCAAAAGATGACTTTTTGAACAACCTCTTTAAGTAAAAAGCAGGCCCCTTCCGCTTAAAGCAGAGGGTGCCTGCCATGTTAATCGATCATTATAACTTCCCACTCCTTCTGAGCGTTTTGCTTAAAATAAAGGTTGTTGCTGAAATCCCTGATTCCGAAAACATCATCTCTGGAGGTGCCGGACACCGGAATCAGAATTCTGCCGTCTTCCTCAATGGCCTGACCCACCTTGTCAAACCGGTAGTTCATCGGTTCCTCCAGCACATTTCTGAAATCCGCACGATCCTCCGTGGCATGATTCGGAAATATTTTTTCATAGCTTGCCTCATCCGGTTTGATGACAGCGGTGAGGAAGGCTTGCAGTGCGGCTTTGAGTCTGTCATCGATCAGAGGATCATCCACGCTGTTCCAGTCAATGAATACCCCGCTTTTAAACAGATCCGGATTGGTGCCATCATCGTTTCCTGCAGGCTCCTTACCGGAGTTAGAATCCTTGACAGGTTCCTTATCGTTGTCTTGGACAGGCTTCTCACCTGCAGGAGCAGAGGGCTCCTCGGTGTTTGGCGTTTCTTGCCCAGTCGGTGGAGCAGGCTCCGCAGCATTCTCCGTATTGCCAGAGCAGGCAGCCATGAAGGCAAGGATGACGACGGTAAACAGAAAAAATATCCGTTTGTTCATTTCTTCCTCCTTGTCTTTCTTCCGATATTAGGAAGCTTACTCCTGGTAGTATATGCTTCCTAATATCTTAAAATTAACCTGCATGAGGAAGTTAAAACAAATCTATGTGTCCCGGTGCAGTCCACAGTTGAAGAAATGATTGAATGGCGAAGGTCAGTCCGGGTCCCTGCTTTCTATTCGTCTTTTAAAGTGGAGAGGACAAATACGGTGTTCGTACGGATGACCGAATGTTTGTTTTTGAGTATGTCGGTAATGAATTGCTCAAGCGACTGGATATCCGGCAGGGATACCTTCAGTAAATAATCATATTCGCCTGCCGTGTGATGGCATTCCAGCACATACTCGGACTCAATGATTTTCGTTTTGAATTGATGGGTTTCTTCGTTTCCCTGAATAACTACAAATATGTATGCAAGACAGTGCTGCCCCAGCGTGTGGCGGTTCAGCTTGACGGTAAAGCGGTCGATGATACCGCTGCTCTCCAGCTTGCGGATACGCTCGGCCACCGCAGGCACGGACAGGTGGATGGTCTTGCTGATTTCCGAGCTGGTCATGCGGCTGTTCCGCTGAAGCATTTCGAGAATGCGTTGATCAGTAGCATCCATAGGTTGATGCACCCCCGTTTTTTAAGTTCATTATAGCTGCTTGTTAACATGATTCAACGAATTACGCAATTGCCTTAAATGTTAACATAAAAGGTGAGGTTAAGTTAACTTTTTTAGTTCAATCCAGTGCAAATGGTACTCCAACTTAAGATCTTTAGGCGTATCCATTTTAGCTCTAAAAGAAGCCTGCGTCTGCCTAACTGTTCTATTGTTCTGTTATACGGCCTAACCGATCCGCCAGCGGCTTAACCGATCCTGCACACCCCATTCGCATCAACGAATAGCTCATCCCGTGGCGGATTGCACGATTGCCCGCCGCATAAGGGTTTCCTTAAGATAACAGCAAGTATATAGGTGAGCAATCCACCACAGGAGCATTCACGAAAGGGGGCAGGAAAGGATGGCTGAACTGTCGGAGCAAGCCGAGCTGGAGCAGGCGTACGCAGGCTCGTCCGTCAAAATCAGAAACCGTTTCGCGCAAAATATCCGCAAGCATTGGATGCTGTATGTTATGATCATGCCCGGAATCCTGTTTTATATCGTATTCAAGTACGTCCCGCTCGCGGGAAGCATCATCGCTTTTCAGGATTATCAAATATTCAAGGGTATTCTGAACAGTCCCTGGGTAGGGCTCGACAATTTCAAATTCATTTTCACGTATCAGGACTTTTACCATGTTTTGCGCAACACTGCTTTGATAGCGCTTTATCAGCTGGCCATCGGGTTTCCGGCACCGATCCTGCTGGCGCTTCTATTTAATGAAGTGAGGCTGATGCTCGCAAAGCGAGTCCTGCAGAGCCTTTTCTATCTTCCACATTTTCTGTCATGGGTCGTCGTTGGCGGTATTGTGTTCGAGGTGCTGGCTACAGGCGGAATCGTGAACACTGTCCGCGGCTGGTTCGGGTTCGAACCGGTCCTGTATATGCAACAAGAGCGATATTTCCGCTCGATTGTCGTAATATCCTCGATCTGGAAGGAGGTCGGCTGGGGAACGATCATTTATCTGGCCGCGCTCAGCGGTATTGATCCCACTCAATACGAGGCGGCTGTCGTAGACGGAGCGAACCGCTGGAAGCAGACTTTGTACATTACACTTCCGGCCCTGTTCCCTACGGCGCTCATTTTGTTCCTGTTAAACATTGGAAACTTCCTGGAGCTGGGCTTTGATCAGATTTACAATCTGCTGACACCTATGACCTATTCCGTTGGGGATATTATCGAGACCTATGTGTACCGCTCTGGGGTGCTGCAGGGACAATACAGTGTGACAACAGCCATTGGGGTATTCCAGTCGGTCATCGGCTTCATTTTGCTCTGGATCTTTAATCGGCTGGCGAAAAAGTCGGGAGAGGGGCTGTGGTGATGAAACGGACTGCCGGAGAAAAAGGCTTTCAGATTGTCAACTATGTGATTCTTGCCGCCGCCGCATTAACCATGATCATTCCGCTGCTGCACCTGCTGGCTGTCTCGCTCAGCTCTCCGGTTGCCGCCGATTCCAAGGCTGTCTTCCTGCTGCCGGTCGAATTTACGACCGCTTCATGGGAGCATATTTTGCAGGATGGCGGGCTGTGGCGGTCATTCGGGATTACTGTTTTTATCGCCGTGGCCGGCACGGCGCTCAGCATGCTGTTTTCGGTGTTGACGGCGTTTCCTCTGTCCCGTAAGGAGTTTCTGCTGCGCAGGCCTGTCATGCTGGTCATCGTTATTACGATGATCTTCAATGCGCCGATGATTCCTTTTTTCCTGACCGTGCGGGAGCTTGGCATGATGAATTCCTTATGGTCGCTCATTATTCCGGGGGTGATCGGCACGTTCAACATGATTATTTTGCGTACCTTTTTCATGGGGCTGCCCAAGGAGCTTGACGACTCGGCACGTATCGACGGGTGTAATGATTTCCGCATTCTGTTCCAGATTTACCTGCCGCTCTCGAAGCCTGTGCTGGCCACGGTCAGCTTGTTCTACGCCGTCGGTTATTGGAATACGTTCCAGCGTGCGGTGCTGTTCCTCCGCGATCCGGGGCTGTGGCCCCTGCAGATGAAGCTGAGGGCTTACCTGACGAGCCCGGAGGAACTGGCGCAGGTTAATCTCCTTCTGGGGGATTACGACTACAATACGACGACGCTCAAGGCGGCTACCATTATTTTTGCAAGCGTTCCCATTATTCTGGTGTACCCTTATTTGCAAAAGTATTTTGTGAAAGGTGCGCTGCTCGGTTCCTTAAAGGAATAGGAGATAATCAAAGCTTGGACTGATCATGGATCAACATCATAAGGGGGATTCAAATGATACGGAAGCTACGGATGACAACGTGGAGAAAATGGGGTGTGCTGCTGCTAACCATGGCCGTACTTGGCGGATGCGGCGGCGGAGCAGGCGGGAATGGAAGCGGTGAACCGCAGACAAGTGCCGAAAATCCCGGCGCAGTGAAGGTCAAAGTGTTCAAAAGCCATACGGGCATAGGAACGATTCCTGATCCCAGCGACGCTCACGTAAAGTACATTGCCGAGAAAACCGGCGTGGAATACGAGCTGATGACGACACCTCCCGGCTCTGAGCCGGCGGAGTACCTGAATGTGATGATCGCCTCAGGCGAGTTGCCGGACATTCTCCGCCCCATCGGCGGAGTGGAGCAGACGCTCATTCAGCAGGGCGGTGCGCTGCCGCTGGACGATCTGCTGCCGAAGTATGCACCGAACGTCTGGAACAGCATACCGGAGGAGGCATGGAATATCGTGCGCTCAGCCTCGGAGGATGGGAAAATCTACTATGTACCGAAGGTGTTCCTTGTGCCTGAGCGGGCCCCGCTCATCCGCAAGGACTGGATCGACAAGGTCGGCATGAAGATGCCGGAGACGGTGGAGGATTACGTGGAGCTGCTGAAGGCATTCCGCGACAAGGACCCGAACGGCAACGGCAAGCAGGATGAGCTGCCGACGAGTGGGCGCGAGTTCGGACGCTGGATGGACCATTTATTCGCCATCTACGGGGTGGCTATGTGGGAAGGGTATCCCGAATGGGACATCTATGACGGCAAAATCCAATATGCGGGTGTTACCGAAAATATGAGAGAAGCGATCAAATTCATACGAATGCTGTATGAGGAAAAGCTGCTGGACAACGAAACCTTTCTTAATAAAGGCGAAGTATGGCAGGCCAAGATCAATAACAATCTGGTTGGAAGCTGGTACCACCTGCCCGCCAACGTCCGCGACCGCTATAATGCGATCCTGACCCAGGCGCCGGATGCTTATATTGAGGCGATGCCGATTCCGAAGGCGAAGGGCTTTGACGGTTTTGTCACCCAGAAAAGCATGGGCGAGCCCGAATGGATGATTCCAGCGGTGGCGGAGCAAAACGCGCCTAATGCCCTGAAGCTGCTCGATTTCTTCTATGATCCGGCCAATGAGGAGTTTGTCCGCTACGGCATTGAAGGACAGCATTATGTGGTGAAGGATGGCGAGAAGGTCATTCTTCCTCCGGCTGACGACAGGCCGCTGGCCTTGGGGATGAAAAATTTTACCACCGCCGAGGACATGGATAAGCGTATTGATGAAACCTTTCCGAAGGAGCAACGGCAGATGGTCAAGGATATGTTCGTCGTCAGCACTGCCGATGCGCGCCGCATTGCGGGTGATGGTCTCCCTGCTGCCGTCTATGAAGGTTACCCGGATATTCAGTCCCATAAGCTGTTCCAGGAATATTTGACGAAAACCGTGATTGGCGAGCTGTCGATTGAGGCATTTGACGAATACGTGGCGAAATGGAAGGCGTCGGGCGGCGATCAGGTCACGGAGCGAGTGCAGGCCTGGTATGACAAGGTGAAAAATAAGTAAGGAAAGAAGTCGGATTTACCGGGTCGTAACGAAGGAAGGCGAGCAGTATAATAGTGAGAGTTCAAAAAGTCAGGTTTTCAGCACCGAGAAGATTGAATGAAGATAGGGACTGAGGAGCGGAGCGTACTTAGGGTACGTGAGCACCGGAAGGCCCGGCTGAATTCAAGATTCGATGTCGAGTCTGCTTCCTGATTGACTTCGTGATCAAAAGATGACTTTTTGAACAACCTCTAATAGCGTTATACTGCGTAAATAAGGTGGGAGACAGCTATGGCCCGGTCCTTTGTCCAATGGTTGAAAGGCAGTCTTGCCAACACTCAGACCCGGCTGCTGGTGGTGCTGACGGCGGCGGTGTTCCTGATTATTACTGCGGTGGGTATGGCGGCGTATTATACGTCCAAGGCCGTGCTGCAGGAGGAACTGAGCGAGCCGCAGCACCAGCTTTTGCGCATCGGCATGAATTCCATCGATGAGTACATCCGGGAGGGGGATCAGCTCGCCGTCAAAATGGCATTAAACAATGAGGTGTACCAGTTTTTGACCAGCGCGAATCAGGCATCGTACAGAAACATTACGGAACTGGTGCAGTTTCTGAATACGATGGTCAACAGCACAGCCTATATTAAAAGCGCTTACATTTATGATGTGAAACGGGAGAGTATGGTGGCGTTTCCGCAGGGCTTCAGCTCCAGTAAGGCAAATTTTACCGATTCCGTATGGACGGACAGTATCATGGATGAATTCGAGGACCGGATGATGCTGGTCAAGAAACGAAGTGTGCCGTCAGGGGCGGCGGCGGCAGGATCAGAAATTACGCTGTTCCGCAAAATTATGATCCAGGGCGAGCTGAAGGGCATCATTGCGGTCAATTTCAAGCCTGGGCAGCTGTTCTCGCATATGCTGGTGCCCTCTGTATCCCATTTGGACAGCCGCCGCTTTGTGCTGGATTCGTCAGGCGGGACGCTGTATGAGCTGGGAACCTTCGATTTTGGACCGGGAGCGGCCCAGGCCGCCGTGAAGCAATTGAACGGAGCGCGGCTCGGCGACTTCGATCATGGGGGGAGGAGGCTGCTCGCCACCCAGATCAAATCGCCGGTAACGGGCTGGCGCTACTTGTCCGTCGTATCGCAGAATAGCCTGTTGTCCAATACCCGCAAAATTCGTGATGCGGTCATTGCGGTATCGATTGCGGCGCTGGTAACGGGCGCGGTGGCTATCGCCTATTACAATGCCGCAGCCTTCAGGCCGGTCCGCCGCATGAGGGAACTGTTCAGCAATTACGACTCCCGGCAGGTCAGTACGGACTTGAAGGATTTGGAGCGGGTGACCGGGGAGCTGCTGACAGATCATGCCCAATTGTCGGTTCGCCTGCGGCAGACGATGCCTGAGGCAGCTTCCAAGCTGCTTGCAGACATTTATGCGGGCAACCTCACAGGGCAAAGGGATATCAGCGGGAAGTGGAGCCGATATTTCAAGGACTGGACCGGTCCACAGCTAATTGTTGTCATGGTGTCCATCGATGATTATGCGGCCTGGAGCAGACGCTTTGCCCTGTCAGACCATTCGCTGCTGAAATTTGCCGTCATCAATATTATCACGGAGCTGTTCGGGCAGGGTTGGCTCGTTCTGGCCTCCGATCTGGGCAGAGACCGGATGGCAGTGCTGCTGCAGCCGACGGCCACCGACGCTTCGGACAACGCGCAAAACGTGCTCGCCAAGGCATCGGAGGAGATTTTCCGCCTGCTGAAGTTTCAGGTGTCGGCAGGCATCAGCGTCTGCAGCGGCGGGCCCGTAAGTTTGCGGCAGGCGATGTTCGACGCGGAAACTGCCCTGGGCTATCGGCTGTACAAGGGCTACGGGCAGGTGATCCATTTCCGCGAGCTGTCAGAGAATTCTCTGAAGGGGAAGCGGCTGCCAGAAGCCGAGCTGCAAGCCAGACTGGCGGAGGCCGTTGAAGCGGGCATTGGAGAACGGGCTTTGGCGGTGCTGGATAAGCTGGTAGGCAAGATCCGGGAAGAAGCGTGGCAACCGGCGCTGGCCGTGCATTATCTGGTATCACTGTTTGCGGGACTTAAGCGGCTACGGCAGGGAAGGGAAGCCGAAAGAGATGGCGATGATGAATCGCTCTTTTTCTGTACTATGCAATTGGAGGATGCAGCCGGGTATTTGCGGAGTCAGGTGGAGGAGCTCGCCGCTTGCTATGGCAGGGTGAAGGAAAGCAAGGATTTCATCCTCTGCGGGCAGATGATCGATTATATGAATCAGCATCTGAACGACCCGATAGGTGTGCAGGAGATTGCGGATCATACGGGCATCAGCGTCAGCCTGGCCAGCCAGCTGTTCAAGCAGGAAATGAACGAGACGATACACGGCTACTTTACGAGACTGCGGATGGAGCGGGCGTGCGAGCTGCTGATTCGAACGGATTACAAAATATCGGAAATTGCCACGATGGTCGGTTATCAGCATGAGAACAGTTTTATCCGCGTGTACCGCAAATATAAGGATATTACGCCGGGCAAATACAGGGAAATGATGCGCGGGCGCAAGGAAGCGCTGCCGGATTGAACGGCGCGCTCTTGCGGTGCTGCATCCTGAAAAGGAGGCTGTATGTGTAGTGGACAGAAAGCGGATTGTTGAACGGCATCATCCGGTGCTGACGCGGCTTGAGCCCCTGTCACCATTATCCGTCGGCAATGGGGAGTTTGCGTTTAGCGCCGATTTTACAGGACTGCAGACGTTCCCGGAGCTGTACGAGGTGCCGCTCGGGACACAGTCGAACTGGGGCTGGCATTACAGCGGCGGGCATCATGTGTATGGCGAGCAGGATGTGGAGTACCAGCAATATGAAACGTACGGCCGCAAGGTAGGATATCCGATGAGGCCCGGCGACAGGGGGGACGCCTATCACTGGCTGCGCCAAAATCCGCACCGGCTCCAGTTGGGCCGTATCTCCTTCCGTCTGCTGCATCCTGACGGGCAGGAAATGGCCACGACGGAGGTGGTTCCGCTCAGGCAGCAGCTGAATTTGTGGACAGGAACGCTGCACAGCAGCTTTTCGGTCGGAGGGGTCGAGGTGCACGTGACGACAGCCTGCCACCCGCAGCAGAACTGTCTGGGGGTACGGGTGGAGTCGGAACTGCTGCGGGAAGGAAGGATGCACGTATTCATGCGCTTCCCGGCACCGGATATGACACACCGCAGCTGGTCCAAGTCGGTGTTCCCCGACTGGGGGAATGACGGCAGGCACAGCACAAGTCTGGCAGGGAGCTCCGCCAATTCGGCCCGGATGGAGCGTTCGATGGATGAGGACGGCTACAGTGTACAGTGGGAATGGTCGGCAGGGCAGCTTGAGCAGACTGGTCCCCATGAATTTACGCTGTGTCCTGACTTGGGCGGGACTGTGTTTGAATTTGCGGCGGCTTTTGGACTTGAAGAGCCGCGTATGGGGCCGGTGGAGCAGATTTTTGCCGCCAGCGCCGCCCATTGGGAAGCGTTCTGGCGCAGCGGGGCAGCAATCAGCTTCGAGGGCAGCACGGACCCGCGGGCTGCCGAACTGGAGCGGCGGGTTGTGCTGTCCCAGTTCCTGTGCGCGCTGCACAGTGCAGGCTCCTTGCCGCCACAGGAGACCGGCCTGATGTACAATAGTTGGTTCGGCAAGCTGCACCTGGAGATGCACTGGTGGCATGCGGCCCACTTCCCGCTGTGGGGGCGGGCGGAGCTGCTGCGCAAGAGTATGGACTGGTATCTGTCCATACTGCCCAGCGCCCGCGAACTGGCAAGCTCACAGGGCTATGAAGGCGCGCGTTGGCCGAAGATGGTTGGCCCTGACGGCAGGCAGACGCCGTCTCCCGTAGCGCCTGCCCTGATCTGGCAGCATCCGCACCCGATGGCGCTGGCGGAGCTGTGTTATCTGGCTGATCCCGGGCGCGAGCTGCTGGAACGGTATCAGGCCCTTGTTTTTGAAGCGGCGGATTTCATGGTATCCTACGCCCACTGGGATGAAGCGCGGCAGGCCTACGTGCTTGGGCCGCCGCTCATCCCCGCCCAGGAGAATCATGCGATGGAGATGAGCATGAACCCGCCTTATGAGCTGGAATATTGGCGGTTTGGGCTGGACATCGCGGTGAAATGGGCGGAGCGGCTGGGTGTTCCCGCCAATCCAACGTGGGCTTGCGTGGCGGGCGGTATGGCGAAGCCGAGGCAGGAGGAAGGCGTATATCTGGCGCACGAGCATTGCCCGGACACGTTTACAGCTAAGAACCATGACCATCCGTCTATGGTCGGCGCTCTTGGGCTGCTGCCGGGCACGCTCATCGACCGGGACACGATGCGGAATACGCTGCTCAAGGTCAAGGAGTGCTGGGACTGGGATTCGGCATGGGGCTGGGATTTTCCGATGTGTGCGATGACGGCGGCCCGGCTGGGAGAAAGGGAGCTGGCCGTGGATTTTCTGCTGATGGATGCGGTGAAAAATACGTATTTGCCCAATGGACACAACTATCAGCGGCCGGGACTGTGGGCGTATCTGCCGGGTAATGGCGGACTGCTGACGGCGGTAGCCATGATGGCGTCCGGCTGGGCGTCCGGTGAAGAGCGGGATTGTCCGGGTTTTCCGGCAGACGGCTGGTCAGTACAGTGGGAAGGGCTGCAGCCTTGGTTATAAACCCGCCTGACGGGTGTACTGAAATTTACCGAAAGTACGCATTTGGCTTACGCTCAGCAGAAAAACTTAAGTAAGTACGGTCTGTCTTAGGTTAGGTGATCTGTTTAAGGTTAAGTGACCTGTCTTAGGCTATATGGACAGTCTCAGGCAAATACGTTGGTTGGCGCTTCTCTATACTGACTTCGGGAGGGGATAAGCGATGGGAAAAGGAAAGATATGGCCAGCGGAATGGAAGCTGTACAAGGACCGTGTCACCGGACTGCCTGTACGGCAGCTGACGGATTACAAGGCGCACAGCCATCATTTGTATTTTACGGAGAACGGCTGGTATGACGGAGAGAGACGGGTGCTGTTCGTGTCGGATCGCGATAACACCACCAACCTGTTCTCCATCCATTTGGACGACGGGCTGATCACACAATTGACGGACTATGCGGATAACGATCAGCTGGACGCCTGCCTGTCCCCGGATGGCAGCCTGGCATTTGTCAGAGTGAAGGGCGCGGTGGTGCGGCTGGATCTGTCCACTCTGGAGGAGCGAACGCTGTATGAATGCCCACCCGGGTTTCAGATCGGGAATATAAGCTGCACGGCAGACAGCAGGTCCGTAATTACCTGCATCCAGGAGGATCTGTCGCACAGGCTCGACCTGGACCTTGGCAACGGCTACGTAGGGCACCGCGAGCTGATGGAGGCGGGACCAGTCAGCCGGATCATCGAGATTCCCGCTGACATCGGCAGCGCCCGCACGGTGTATGAGGACCGCTGCTTCATTACCCATATCAACGCATCGCTGACTGAGCCCTGGCTGCTGACCTTTTGCCATGAGGGGCCGTGGCATCTGGTGGATCACCGGATCTGGGGATTGGACCTCCGTACAGGCCACGCCTGGAAAATTCGGGAACGGCTGGAGCCAGGCGAAAAGGTGGGGCATGAATTCTTTTTCCCGGATGGGGAGCGGATTGGTTACCACGGGTTTCGGCTGGATGGCACCAATTTCTTCGGCAGTATTCGTTATGACAACACTGGAATGGAAGAGAAGGATTTCCCCTTCGATACATGGCATGCCCACCAGGACGGTGGCTCACAGGCGGTGGTGGACGGCAAGGGTCATGTGAAAACGCTGAGCCTGTGGCGGAAAAAAGAAGACGGTGTGTATGACGGACCGCGCGTGCTGTGCGAGCTGCGGTGCAGCTTTCATTCACAGAAGGTACATGCACATCCCCGCTTCAGCCCGCAAGGGGACCGGATTCTGTTCACCAGCGACCGAACGGGATATGCCAACGTGTATTTGATTGAGCTCCCGGAGGAGATTGATAGGCTGCCCTTGCAGGGCGAATAAATCCGTGAAGAAGCGTTTCGTAGATAGCTCAAAGGCGAAAATATGCGCAATAGGGAGAAAAACGAAGTAAACACTAATTTATTGAGGGAGGATGAAGGCATGACGGTTACGTCCGAAACGAATACCAGTCCGTGGTCCGTAAAAATCGCGGATACACTTCTTTCCGAATGTATTGACGGCAGCCACCCGAAGATTGCCAACAAATGGGGATATGTAGCCGGAATGACGCTGCTGGCCTTAGAGCGAACATCGGAATGGAGCGGGGACCCAAAATATTCGGAAATGGTCAAGCGGCATATTGACGGGCTGATTGCAGCCGATGGCACCATCCCCACGTATACGCTGGAAGACTATAACCTGGATATGATCAATGAAGGTAAAAACCTGTTCCCACTCTGGGCGCGGACTGGTGAAGCGAAGTACGAACAGGCTATCCGTCTGCTGCATACCCAGCTCAAAGGGCAGCCGCGCACAAGTGAAGGCGGCTTCTGGCACAAAAAAATTTACCCATTCCAGATGTGGCTGGACGGCATTTACATGGCTTCCCCGTTTCTGGCCGAATATGCGAAAACGTTCGATGATCCATCCGGTTTTGACGAGGCGGCGCGCCAGATTCTGCTCATTGAACAGAAAACCCGCAATCCGCAGAACGGACTGCTGCATCATGCCTGGGATGAAAGCTGTGAGCAGCGCTGGTGCGACAAAACCACCGGCCGCTCCTTCCACGTCTGGGGGCGGGCCATGGGCTGGTATGCCATGGCGGTGGTCGATGCCTTGGAACATTTCCCGGTGGATCATCCACAGCGTGGGCAGATCATGGGTATTTTTGAGCGGATGGCCTATGCGCTGGCCCGAGTGCAGGATCAGGAAAGTGGCGTGTGGTACCAGGTGATGGACTGCAACGGACGGCAAGGTAATTATCTGGAGGCTTCCGCCTCTTGCATGCTGACCTACGCCCTGGCCAAAGGGCTGCGGCTGAAATATTTGGCAGAGCTGGACCGCAGTGTGGTGGAACGGGCCTATGCCGGCATCCTGCAGCAATTTGCCAGCGAGGATGAAGCGGGTGTTCACCTGCACCGCATCTGTCACGGAGCCGGACTTGGCGGCAGGAAGTACCGGGATGGCTCGTATGAGTACTATATCAGCGAGCAGGTGGTCAGCGACGCGCAGATGGGTGTAGCGCCGTTCCTGCTCGCCAGCATTGAGATGGAGAGGCTGAACATGGAAAGGCTGAATACTTCGGGGCAGGCGGGGTGAGTGGAGTGGCCGCTGCTCAAATTGCTCAAGCAGCACAGATCGCACAGGCTGCACAGCGGACGAACCGTCATGGGCTACTGTTGAAATATCCTGCCTCCTGGTGGAATTACATGTGGCGGGAAGTGGACTGAAAAGCCACTATTTCCTTACTAAAGCGGCTGAAAGCATGGCTTCCGGACCGTATAGCCTCTATTCATCGAAAAATCCATCGAAATCATGCATTTTTATATCAATAGAGTCCCCTCGGTCCGCTGCATATTGTAAAAGAACTGATTCAATAGAAATAGAGTCTCCTGAGTCCGGTTCACTGTGGGAACGATCATATAAAGAAGCGGTTTTTTCCTTCACGGAGAAAGCCGCTTTCTCGTTCAATAGAGCAGATTTGTAGCTATTTGTGGCTATAATAGGAGCAAGAGAGAGGAATGAAGTTATCCAGCTAAAAAGGAGACTACCCGCATGAACCTGAACTATTACAACACGTTTATCGCTGTTTCACCGGATTGCTCTGCCACAAAAAGCGTAATCCCCCCGGAAAAAGCAGGCAAGCCGACCAAGGCAGGCATCGAATACGAGCTGGCCGCTGGGCAGCCTTATTTCTATACACAGGAGGAGCTGCTGTATCAGGTGTATGTCAGGCACAAGGAGATTCCCGAAGAAGAGCTGGAGCAGCGCGGTGCGGAGATTCGCAGCGCTTTTTTCGGCAAATCACAGGCCTGTCTCAGAGCGAGCATGCTGCCGAAGAAGTTCGGTTGGGGCATTCATTTTAATGCCAAAGGAAAGCTGGCCCTCGTGCCGGTGGAGTCGGAGCAGTACCGAAGCTACGCGGCAGGGGAACATGAAGAGATAAAAGTCATTCCGGCGATGAGAAATGTGCGCCCAAGTAAAAGTAACCTCAGGGAATAATCAGGTAATGAACTGATAACCGCCACAGAGTCAATACCTGTCCGCAAAAAGTCAAAAGCCTGCTGGGTTATTGCCCTTCTGATGTGGGCGGCTATCGCAATTAACTATATTGACCGCACGGTGCTTTATGCTGAAAAGGTGTATTGACAGGTGAATTCAATGGTCTTATAGTATGTCATATGACTAACATACTGATAGGGTGAGCTAATGATGGTTATCTTTGATGACAGCCAACCAATCTTCCAACAAATCGCTCACATGGTCGAAGATGATATTCTGAACGGGACCTACCGGGAGGGCGATCAGATTATTTCTATGGCACAATTTGCGAGCACCTTTCATGTAAATCCGGCAACAGCGGTGAAGGGCATTGCTTTATTAGTGAATGAAGGGATCTTGTACAAAAAAAGGGGGTTGGGCATGTTTGTTGCAGCTGAAGCTAAACAGATTATTATGGGGAAACGACGGCGCAGATTTTACGATGACTTAATTATGAAGTTGCTTGATGAGGCGGATAAACTCGAACTAACTACAGAAGACATCATTGATATGATTCGACGAGGGAAGAGGAGCTGAATGACCTGTGACCGCCATACTTACTTGTACGAACGTAAACAAAAGCTACGGAAATAAAAAGGCTGTTCACAATTTGGATTTGAAGCTGGAGGAAAACACCATATACGGATTACTTGGCCGAAACGGAGCGGGAAAAACGACGCTGCTCAACATGATTTCCGGTGGATTGTTTCCCGACAGCGGCGAAATCGAGATCGCAGGATCGCGATTATATGCGGGGGATACGTCTTCGGATACTTGTTATGTAAGGGAAAAGAACCTCTTCTTCGGAGGCGCCAAGGTCATGGAAACGCTTGAGTGGGCATCCGTCTTTCATAACAACTGGGATTGGAGCATTGCCAATAAACTTGTAAAAACGTTCAAAATAAACCCGAACCAAAAGATACGGCAGCTTTCCAGAGGGATGGAGTCGCTCCTCGGCATCATTATTGGTTTGGCGAGCCGAGCGCCGCTTACCATCTTTGACGAGCCGGTGCTCGGACTTGACGTTCTCATGCGGGAGAAATTTTACCGCATTCTGATGGAGGATTACGCCGAGAATCCGCGAACGATACTTCTATCTACACATTTGATTGACGAGATCGCCAGCGTGGTAGAGAGAATTTTTATTATGGATGCCGGAAGCATATTGTTGCATGACGACGTGGACAAAATCCGAATTAACTCCCATTTGATGAGAGGCAGCAAAGAGGCCATTGGGAAATTTACGAACGGAAAACGCGTGATTTATCAAGAGTCGTACGGCAGCGGTGCCCTTGCAGCGGTATATGACAAGATTGGGGAAGAGGAAAGAGCTTTGGCAACCAAGCTGGGAATATCCATTGACGGACTGCCGCTGCAAAAGTTTTTTGCATATTTAATAGAAGAGGGCGAACATGATGAATAAGTTGATGGTACTATTGAAGGCTTCGTTTTTGCAGCTTCGAATTTACTTATTATGCATTACGGGTATAGTTGCGTTAAACGTTATAGCCAGTGTGATTGTGTACCTGTCTCTTGGTGGCGAGCACGAGGACGATGTGTCTGTCGCTAATCTGTTTACGATATTCCTCATTTTTGTGGCAAGTGTCCTTCCTGTCAGCTTTTTCAAGAGAATTATCAATTTAGGCGCATCGCGCAAAGAGTATTATGTCGGGGTATTGATAATTTACACAATATGGTCTGCTGTGTTCTCTTTGTTCAACATATTATGGTTGCAAATTGAAATTGGGATAATCCAGAAATATGAACATACCCTTAACATTCTTGAGATATTTCATTGGGATCAATTCGGTTTAGTCGGTATGTTTGTTTACCAGTTCGGGGCTTATATGATGCTAATGTCATTGTTAAATCTGCTGTTTTCTGGATTGCGGCATTTCGTAGGATGGATTATCTGGGCATTGCTTATTGCGGCGATACCGATTGGGACGTCTCTCCCCTCTCTCCGGCCTAAGGTGGCAGAGGGATTCCTAACGCTGCTCTTTAACGATTCGCTACTTCAGGGGTTTGGACTCACGTTCTTATTCAGTTGTATATTTCTGGCAGGCGGTTGGTTGTTTACCAGGAGACGGACGATCTAAGAGTTAAGGATGTATCCGGCCTCCGTCTCAAGACGGGGTTCCAACCTGTACCTCAGCCCGTATGCTCTTTTCGTTAAATCGTCTATCATAAAATGAACAGAAATAAGGAATTCACATATTAAAATAAGAATGAGGGATGGATGGATCAATGTTGCTTCGTTTATGCAAATCTTCAATGCAGGCGGCCTGGATGGTGTGGGAAAGAGGGTTCGATTGGATTTCACGCTTTCGCGGCTCGCATACATCGCACTTTGGAATTTGCAAAGTCATGATTAAGAAACACCGAGGGGAGAGCATCGTCTGTGCGGACTCCACCATCATCGATAAAGGCGATCTGGTTGGGGAACTCCATCTCAATAATGAAACGATTCTGACGTTGATCAAATCCGAAGGCTCAGATCGCGCGGCGCTCATGACAGCCCGGCTTACACGGAAATCCATGCAGCAGATCAGCGAGGCGTTCGCAAGTCAGCCGGAGTTCAGAAAGGTGAAGGCGTTAGTCGGCATTACGCTGCTTCATCGTGGTTTGACACATGGTCTTGGTTTCGAACAACAACCGATGAAGTCCGACCTGTTCCAGCGCATAACAACGGCTTATCTCCGGTTATTGTTATCCGTCATGCATCCTGAAGGCAAGAAGCGGATTGGCCGCAAGACGGAACAATTGATACCGATGATGCTGATTCACTCCCGCAGCTCGCTGAGGAACCGATTTATGAGGGTGAAGAGGCTGTCCTTTCCAGAGGAATTATGTCTACCCCAATCAAGCTCCAATTCATGAAAACAAAAGATACTAAGAGCGTGGTGAGTAAGTTGCTTTCATCATGCTCTGTTGCAAAGGCGGGATAGGCATTCTTATTTGCCCGCTGCGGCGAGGCCGCAATTCTGATCGGATCGTTCACTCCGATCCCGTTTAAAATATTTACGATTTTATCCGGATGCATGAATTATCCGTTATGGAAGCTGCTCGGCTATGCGGCCATTGGCCGGGGGGTGAAGTTTTATGCAGTCGGTTTTCTCTTCTTTATATATGGCCGCGCGGCAGAGCATATGGTACATCAAGCTCTCACGATTACGCTGGTGGGCGTTGGCGTAGCGATTGCGGCAATTTGGTTTTTGATACGTAGGCTGCGCGAGCGGAGGAAGATAAGGGATGAACATCAATCGAGCGAAAAAACAGGAAATGGAGGCGACAAACAGGATGCAGTGGATCAGGCGAATTGATCAAACGATGTTCTTCTGGTGTAATCAACGGCTGAGCAGTCGGGCGCTGGACCGATTGTTCGGATGGATTACCCATTTGGGTGGAGCTTTGTTTACCATCATTTGCGCCGTGTCCTTGGCATGGTTCGCCGAGGGGGAGTTCGGCAGAATCGGGCTGCAAAGCTTGATCGCACTGGCCGTTAGCCATATCGTTGCTGTTCTGATCAAGAGAACGGTACGCAGAGAGCGGCCTTTCCGCAAGCTGGCGCAGGTGAAGGTAGGCAAGTTCCCGTTGAAGGATTATTCCTTCCCATCCGGCCATACAACCGCTATTTTCGCCCTGATTACACCTTTTATGTTGTCCTCATCGCCGGCAATGATGCTTGTTTTGCTTGGTTTGGCTTTGTTAGTGGCCATATCTCGGATTTATTGGGGCTATCACTATCCGATCGATTGTATGGCTGGCGGGCTGGTCGGATTCCTGACGGCGGTGCTGGTTGTTTTGTTCATGAATAGTTGAATTTCACGAGGGAGGCGATGGTTGATGAATAACATGAAACGGGAAAAGCTGCTGATTCTGTCCGGCGCACTCGGGGATGGACATATGCAGGCAGCCAAGGCGATTTTGGAGGCATCGGCGTTGTACAAACAGGGACTAGAGGTGAAGGTGGTTGACTTCATGGAATGGATCCATCCCCGCATGCATGTGGTTGAACGGTATTGCTTCCTGCAATGGGTGAAGCATATTCCTTCCTCATACGGATATATGTATCAGAAGACCCGGACGGACAGTACACTTATTTTCTTCCTGAAGCATTTTCGCACGACCAGCCTGCAACGGCTGCTCAGACTTCTGTATGAGGAACAGCCGACGTTGATTGTCAGCACGTTCCCGCCAGCATCAGCCGCCATTTCCTTGCTTAAGGAAAAAGAGATGACGGATCTGCCTGCGGCAACGGTCATTACCGACCATTCCGATCACAGCTATTGGATACATCCGTCTACGGATCTGTATCTGGTTGGCTCCGCAGGCGTGCGTGCAGCTCTGCAGAGAAAAGGCGTTGCTGACCACAAAATCGCTGTAACGGGCATCCCTGTTCGCCCATCTTACAGTCATCCCTACGATAAAGACCGGCTGCGTGAGAAGCTGGCCTTGGCTACTGACGCTTTTGTCGTGCTGGTGATGGGCGGCGGTTGCGGGATTATCGATAAATCCTTTATTGAGCAAATACACTCTGACTCTTTTCCCGCTAATGTGCAATTTGTCATCGTGTGCGGACGAAATGAGAAGCTGCTGCACCGCCTGCATGAAGCATTGGGAGATAGGGATAACGTCATACTGACAGGCTTCCTGGAGGGAATCCATGAATGGATGGCGGCCGCAGACGTATTGATTACCAAGCCGGGCGGATTGACGACCTCCGAGGCACTGGCACTTCAGCTTCCCATGCTGCTGCTGGAGCCACGGCTGGGGCAGGAAAAGGATAATGCCGATTATTTGATTCAAGCAGGAGTAGCGTACCTATGTCAGATTGACGATCTGCAGGATCAGCTGCAACGGCTGGTGCAACAGCCTTCCCTACTGGAAGCAATGAGGGAGAAGGCAGGGCTGTGCAGACAGCAGGATTCCGCCAGACAAGTAGTTATGCGAATTCTGAGCATGCGGAGCGGTACACAGGAAGCAAAAAGCGTTTGCTCTTTGTAGCAGTATACTTCAGCTTATTTTTCGCTAAGGGGGATAACAACGTTGCTTGTTAAGTATTTGTTGATTGGACTCATAGGTTTTATCAGTCTTTATATGCTAATTCCCAGTTTTTTGCCTCGAATAATCAGATTAGGGGCCTTTCGCAAAGGAACGACCAAGAACCAGGTGGCATTCACGTTCGACGATGGGCCGCATCCGCAGTATACACCGGAATTATTGGATTTATTGCAGGAGTATCAAGTGAAGGCCACATTCTTCGTGCTTGGCTCGCAGGCGGAGCTGCACCCGGATTTGATCAGAAGAATACATGGTGAAGGTCATCAGATTGGAATCCACAATTACGATCATGTTTCCAATTGGTTGATGCTTCCCTGGACAGTGCGGCGTGATCATATGGAAAGGACCGCAGATATTATTGAATCCATTATTGGAAAAAGACCGGATCACTACCGTCCGCCATGGGGGCTCATGAATGCTTTCGATTTCTTTCATCCCAAATCGTACCGCATCGTACTCTGGTCCTTGAAGGCGGGGGACTGGCGCAGTAGAAGCTGCCACAAGAAGCTGAAGGCAACGCTGCTGAACGGAATTACGGACGGATCTGTTATTTTGCTGCATGACAGCGGAGATTCGCCGGGAGCGGACCGGCACGCACCATATTTTATGCTGCGTGCTCTGGAGGAAGTGCTGCATCAATTACAGGGACGCAACTTGCAATTTGTTCGTCTGGATGAAATGGCTTGACTAAGAAGGAGTGGAATATGATGAGGGGGAGGAGCGCGTTCAAGCTTTCTACGCTGACGCTGTTTACGGTGCTTTTTTGCACAGAGTTTGTCCGAAGCGCTTTTTTGTTCTCGTTCCTGCCGAACTTTGCCGTCAACGAGTTGGGGCAAACTGTTGCTTTGGTCGGTCTTGCCGTCTCGCTTCATTATACAGCCGATACGCTGATTAAATGTGTGGCCGGATATTTGCTGGACAGGTTTTCGCTGCGCTGGCTGCTGCCCGCCACTTTCGCCCTGATGCTGTTCGGACTAGCCGTCGTGTTCTTTAGCCCGTATGCTTGGGGGCTCGTGGCCGGTTCCGTGATGCTTGGGATGGGGGCGTCGCCTATATGGCTCATTTGTCTGGAGAAAATCCGGCTGACGGAGCGGGCGGCCCAGATGGGAGCGATATATACCGTGTGGCTGGCCTGCATCGGTCTGGGACCGGTCACGATCAATCTCACCTTCGATTATGGCTTCGAACCTGCCTTCCAGCTGATGGCTGCGCTGCTCGTCGTCGGCTGTATCGCATCGTCCGCGATGAACAGAACAGCCCCCTTGCATCTCCAGAATGTTAGCTTTGCCGAACAAGCGGCAGGACTGCGAAGAAGGCTCGTTCAGCTGAAATGGCTGCTGCCAGGCATGATCCTGCAGATGACCGCCGCGGGATTACTGCTGCCGGTACTGCCCGGTTTTGCCGCTAACCATCTCGGTCTGAGCCAGCCGCAATATTCGTTAATGCTCATATTAGGCGGTGCCGGTGCCATGCTGTTTCTTGTCCCGATGGGGAAGCTGGCGGATCGATGGGGGCACAAGCAAATGCTGATCGCCGGTTTCGTATCACTTACGGCCGTATTAGTTCTGTTAGTCGTATCCATGCCGCCACCTGCATTGACGATGCTGTTTGCCTTTATGCTGGGATTGTCCTATTCAGCCGTGCTTCCGGCCTGGAATGCGGTGCTGTCGTACCTTGTTCCGGAGGATCAGAAGGGGACCGGGTGGGGAGTACTCTCCGGGATTGAAGGGCTCGGCATTATGATTGGTCCGGTCATCGGGGGATGGATAGCCAGCCAGTATACGACTGCCTCTGCCATTAGCATCAGCGCTGCTTTGCTGGCGGTTCTTGCACTTTTTTATTTGATTTTGCCGCAAAACAAGCTTGTCCCGGCTGGCGGAGCGGCCTTGCAGCACAAGAGGGAGAATGTTCACGGACCTGATCGGGTTAGTTGAACAAGTGTGACAGCACCTTGACTGCTTTTTTCTTGCTCTACTGTTTTTCTATAGAAATAAAAGATCGGCTCTGGCTTCCTGCTGTCCATCGTACTATAATAAGCTAAACCGTTTATTTCCGGCCATGTAGGGGCGGAAACGGGATCTAAACCACAAGGAAAGGATGCGTGTCTATGGAAAAGGACCTGACCGGTATGGCACCAGGACAGCATTGGAAGGTGGGGGAGCCCGGGGATGGCCGGGAAAGCGACGTCATGACAGACAGCCACATGGAGACTGGGGAAGCGGAACAAGAGGGGACCGGCGAAGGGCATGTCCAGGCATTTTTCCAGGAGGAAAGGGAACTGCAGACCGGGCTGAAGGATATCTTGCCAAGGTATGTGGACATGAAGAGGTACACCTCGCGGGAAACCAAGGAGAAGCGCCGTGCCAAACGGTGAATAAATAGCAAAAGTAATAATGAAACAGTCCGAACCAACTACTGCAGAATCTGCAGAATGCAGGTATGGGTGCAGATCATGCGGATCAACTGTTTCAAACTTAGTTAAAAAAGGTATGTGTAAATCAAATACACATGCCTTTTTTTGTTGCCCTCATGTTTCAGCTGCCCAGATTATAAAACAAATTTTCATACATATGCATTAATAGGGTGGCACATTTTACACATAAAAAGATAGGAGGAGCGAGTATGCCGAAACCATGGCTGCTTCAGGAATCTACATATGAGGAGCAGCAGCAGGCCGCCTTGAAAAGGTATGAGGCCAGAAGCGGAGAGCGGAAGAAGGCTGCCATGCGTATGCAGGCGAGCAACCCTGTGGAGGCGGCCTCACCGGACAGAATTGCAGTCCGGGAGGCCGCCATAGACCCGCGGGACGGACTTGGGCTGGAACGGGTCATCGGCAATGACGACCTGTTCCCGGTGTCTTATCTTGAGGGGGGCCTGCAGGCGGCCAAATCCGTCTGCAGAATTGAAGTCAGAGATCATATCGGCAGAGTGACCGGTTACGGTACAGGTTTCCTGGTGTCTCCATCGCTGCTGCTTACCAATAACCATGTGCTGTCCCATGAGGATGACGCGCTGTACAGTGTGGCACAGTTCAACTATGAGCTGGGTTTGAATTTCAAGCAACGTCAGATGAAGAGCTTCAATTTTGTGCCCAAGCGGCTGTTCCTGACCGATCCGGAGCTGGATTTCACCCTTGTCGCAGTGGATGAGGCGGCGTCGGACGGAACGCCGCTGAACGATTTCGGATATTTAGAGCTGTACAGCGAGCCCGGTAAAATCCTGGAGGGTGAATATGTATCCATCATCCAGCATCCGCAGGGGGCGCCGAAGATGGTGGCCATCCGCGAAAATCGCGTGATCGACATGCTGAAGCATTTTATCCATTACTCCACGGATACGCAGGCCGGCTCGTCCGGTTCGCCTGTCTTCAATGATCAATGGATGGTAGCCGCCCTGCACCATGCGGGAGTGCCTGATCCGAATGACAGCTCCGTATTCATCGCGAATGAAGGGGTGCGCATCAGCAGTATTCTACAGAAGATTGAGCAAAAGAGAGCGGAGTTGAATGCGGAGCAGCGGCAGCTAGTGGATCAGATGGTGCACCATTTGGACATCTCCGGGCAGCCAGCCGAAACGGTTGAAGAGCTTGCGCTGGAGTGGTATGAGCATTCCACGGGTTATGATTCTGATTTTCTAGGTGTGAACTACAAGATTCCGCATCCTGCTCTGCGCGGTGATCTGGAGGAGGATGCTGCTCCACTGATAGACGGAGGGCGAGTTCTGAACTACACTCACTTCTCGGTTGTGATGAGCAAATCGCGGCAGCTTGCGTTTTATACAGCTGTCAATATTGATGGTAGCCAGTTGAGAGACATCGGCCGTAATGACCGCTGGCTGTTCGATCCCCGAATGGACCGGAAATATCAGTGTGGGCCTCCCGTATACGAGCATCCGGACATCGACCGTGGACATCTGGTGCGCAGACGCGATCCGGTATGGGGTGAACGTGCTGCGGAGGCGAATGAGGATACCTTCCATTTTACCAATGCTGCTCCGCAGCATAAGAAGCTGAACCAGCAAATCTGGCTCGGTCTGGAGGATTACATTCTGCGGAATACAGATGAGCATAGTCTCAAGGTGAGCGTATTTACCGGTCCGGTGTTCCGTGAGGATGACATCGAATACCGTGGAGTACGGATTCCGGCGGAATTCTGGAAGGTGGCTGTGATGGTGAAGACGGACGGCAGGCTGTCCGCCACCGCCTATCTGCTCAGTCAAAAAAGCTTCATTGACGACCTGGAGTTTGCCTTCGGCGAGTACAAAACGTATCAGGTGCCGATCCAGCAGATCGAGGAGCTGACCGGGCTCGGGTTCGGGGAGCTGAAGCAGCATGATCCGCTGCATGGACAGGAGGCCGTGGTACAGCGGGTGATTACCGAGCCGGGTGACATTGTGCTGTAAAAGGATATGGAGACCGCTTCTATGGAGAAGTCGGTCTCTTTGTCTACTGTGAATTACGGCGATAGATGGTTTTCCTATATGTAATTCAGAACATAAAAACAATAAAAATCTGGAAAAAAAATCTTGATGAAAACGTTAACATTGGTTAGAATGATGTTACATCCTGGTAAGTGCCTACGGTATTTAAAAATTTATGGGAGAGGAGGCCGCAGGAGCAGTTTTATAGAAACTATCTTTTTTTGCTTGTTTTTTTCAATAAACTAAAATTGTAGGAGGAATAGCGAATGAGTAATGTGAAGACGTTTGGCTTTGGCAAGTCCGCTTTTGTGGCTGTTCTGTCTTTAGGTTTATCCGCTTATCTCCTGGCACCTGTTCCTACCGCCGAAGCAGCTTCCGTGGCGTCTGATACTTATCAGGAAGCTTTTGCCGGAACGCTGGCTGCAGGTGATCTGTATGTCGCGCCTAATGGTCAAGCATCAAATCCTGGCACGCTCGCCAGCCCCACAACCTTGGAAAATGCGATCACTCTTGTGCAGCCGGGGAACACGATTTATCTTCGCGGGGGAAATTATGCTTATTCATCCACTGTGACCATTGGACGGGATAACAATGGTACGAGCAGCTCACGTAAGAACCTCGTGGCCTACAACGGTGAGAAACCGGTCTTTGATTTCTCTGCCCAAGAATTTGATTCGGCTAACAGAGGGTTACAGCTCTTTGGCAGCTACTGGTATGTAAACGGCATTGAAGTGAAAAATGCGGGAGACAATGGCATCTTTATTGCCGGCAACTACAACCGGATTGAGAACGTGGAAACCCACCATAACCGCGATACGGGCCTGCAGATTAGCCGTTATGCATCCACGGCAGGGTTCGATGAATGGCCGAAGTATAACGAGATCATTAACTCTTATTCCCATGATAACTATGATCCGGATAACGGTGAGGACGCCGACGGATTCGCGGCGAAGCTGACCGTAGGTCCGGGCAATGTGTTCAACGGGTGTGTGGCTGCGTACAATGTGGACGATGGCTGGGATTTGTATAGCAAATCGGAGACAGGCGCTATCGGTCCAGTTACCATCCTGAACAGTGTGGCTCATCATAATGGACAAACCTCGGACGGCACCTCCACCACAGACAGCGACGGCAACGGCTTCAAACTGGGTGGGGACAAGATCGCAGTCAACCACATCGTGAAGAACAGCATCGCTTTCCAGAACAAGAAGCATGGCTTCACATATAACAGCAATCCGGGCAGCATCACGATGACGAACAACACCTCCTGGGACAACGGGGGCAGCAACTTTGCGTTCGATAAAGGCACCCATATCTTCACCAACAATCTGTCATTCGACGGCGGATCCAGCGACAAGACCAGCGGAACGGATACGGACGGCTCCAATGTGTGGTGGAAAAACAAAAAAAGCACAAACGCCAAGGGTCTGACTGTAAGCGCCGCCGATTTCGTAAGCATGGACCCGCAGCAAATCACACGTAACAGCAATGGCTCATTTAGTCTCGGTAATTTCCTGAAGCTGGCTTCAGGCAGCGACCTGATCGGCTCAGGCACTCCCGCAGGCACGAATATTGGAGCACGATAACGCGATAAGCAGAACGATGAGCTTAGTCTGGGACGAGCAGGATTGTGGCAGTAAAAAATAAAAAAAGGTATGGAGAGGTTCTATTCTGTATGGGTGAATTGAATATTTGGCTATGCTGAAAAAGGACCTTCACTGCAGGGAAGGTCCTTTAGGTTTCTATTTTTTCTTGGCAGGGGCCCACTTGAAGCCGCAGTTCATGCAGCCGTTTATAATTTCATTTCTGCTGATAAATCCGACCAGGATGCTTACGGGGACAGAAAAAAGAATAGAAATCCCACATAGAATATAAACAGTATATAGCAAACCTTCGTTAATCATAGGGACTGTTAAGAAAATAAGCATTGATCCACATACTACTATAAGTAGAGGAAGAACCCCCATCCATCCAAGAGTAATGAACATTTTCGCAAAACTATAGCCCTTTTTATTGGCTACTACCTGAGTTGATTTGCATTTCCTGCAGGCCACTGAGCCAGCACTTCCCGATACGTTCATTGGACTGCCCATTCTCTCGTCCTGAGCCGCCGCTGTTCTATGTACTTGGGAGTTAGCCGCCCCGGATTGCCTTCCAGCCGTTCTGTTTGCTTGAGGTGTTGCAGCCCTTTTTGCCTGATTACTGGTCGTACTGGTATTTCGTTGCACTTCTTTAGACTCCCTCCACATGATATTGTTAGGCATAAAGAACTATTCGGCAAAACTTGCCAAAAACCTCTTTTGCAGAACGATGGGGAATATGCGTTTTATAGGAAAAGAATAGAATGGTTAAGCTTGTAGAAAAAAAAGGACCTTTGCCGATTGGAAAGGACCTTATTGATTGTTTTCGTGTACAGTTTTTGCGTTTTTTTATGAGAAAATATGACTTTTATGCGTATCTTAATGCTATAATGATAGATGTACAACACACCTTGAGTGGGCGCACCCTCCGAAAGGAGGTGATGCGTATGAACATTTCGTTCGGTGAAGTTTTAACCTTCGGGATCTTCCTGCTAGCGTTACTCACTTACATCGATAAACGAAAGTGACCCTACTCTAGGTTGGCACCAGTGAGGGTCACTTCTTATCAAGTAGCACCAATTTGGAGGGTTACCCCACTCAAGCTGTTGTACTGGGGACCGGCGGCCACCGGTCCTTATTTCTATCTTTACTTTACCACACCCCTTTTTATACCTCAAGCTTAGACCCAAAATCAGTTCATCTAAACTGCCGGATTATGGCACAAAGGAAATGAAGCAAATTTGTATGGTACAATAGCGATAAAATAAGTCAGCAGCGGATGGTCGATATCAATGAAAGAAACTCCAATACTTTCTTTTATAAAACAACATTATGTTAAGGCAGGAGAGGAGCTCCAGCCAGGTCAGCAGCTATCCGGTTATTTTGAGCTGGACATTATGAAAAGCTCTGCCAGAACCTACAAACGGTCAGCCATGCTTAGCGGGGTAATTTCGGATGAAAAAGTTGATGGTCCAGCAGATCCGACAGGTTCAGCAGACCCCGCAGATCTCACGTTAGATAGGTTACTCTTGATTTTTCATAGCGCCCAAGTCAAAAAATCTGAACAAGATTTGTATAGAGCTAGTCCGGCCATAAATCAGGCAACGATTCAAAACTGGTTTCGAAAAGGGCTTATCTACCGCAAGAGTGAGTACGCTCAGGATAGCAGAACTGTGAAGCGTTCTGTATATGTCATGGGTTATGTCCTTAGTTTGTTACATACACAGAGAAGGGAAGCAGAGCGGGCGGAAATGTCCGGGCAGCTCGATCACTTGTACGCTGAGGCGAGACGTCTTTACGATGAGCTTCCTCATGCTCTGATTCTATCGAAACAGCAACGGCTGGCAATAGAGAAGTTGACACAATATATGGAAGTTTTGATTGAGGCTCTTCGTGAAGCGTGTCATCTCGTATCTCTTGAACCAATCTCGCAAGCTATGGATATGAACTGGAGAAGCAGCAAACAGATCAGATATGTACATTTTCTACTGGCATTATGCAGCATCCGCATGAAAACAGGGCAGTTTGACTGGAAGGAGATCGGGGCGGCTTATTTTGGACAGATTGGCGGCTCGAAGGTTTTTGATAAAGATAAAAAGGATTTTCTTGACAAGCTGGAGAGGGCAGTGGATATGCCGCTTTCTTATCTCGGACTTGTCAGCACCGGAGCCATAACGCCCATTTATTTTGCAGGCGCATTGCAGACAGGGGACTTGAATTATCCGCAAGGATATCTGCATGCTACAACGGATCTGACTGTATATGAGTTGGAGATGGCCACTTCATGCCGAAATATATGGCTGGCAGAAAATAGAGCCTTGCTTACGCGGATGTGCTCTGATCCGAATTTTCTTGTCGAGAGCGAAAGTTTGGTCATCGGACTGGACGGGCAACTGCGCAGCGGTCATCGCAAGCTTGTTCATGATATTATACAGCATTCCCCCTCCATAGAGCAGGTGCTGGTTTGGTGTGACACGGATCAGGCAGGTCTGCTCATTGCGGCATCGGTACGGAAAATCCTCGATCATTTTCCTCTGCAGTCGGTAAAATGGATTTTGACTCCCCCGGACACCCGGCAGGCCCGGATTTTCAACTCGTGGGAAGATTATGAATCTCAACTACAAGCAACGATTGAACACAATAGACCAACTGAGCAGGAGGAATTTTTGGGAGGAAGAGAACTTTGGACAACCTGGATAAAAAGCTGATTTCCATATTTGAGTCAGATGCTGATGCACCTTTGGTTAGAGAATCTTTACGTGATTTGATCAAATTGTCAGGGGTGCTCAATGAATTGCGGGAATATTTTGAAGAGCCGATAAAGGTGCTTCATATCCTGCAGCTGCTGAATTTGATTCACGAAGAAGCCCTTGGGCTAGAGCAGCCGCTTGAGGATGCGAATGCCCTATATTACCGTTACCGTAACAGGTATGGTGCAGAGCCGCCCTTGTCGATCGAACGTCTTCTTTTTATTCTCGAAAAATACAATTGGGTGATCCGTACCAAACGGCGCATTTTAATGATGGATGTCGGCAAACGTTTAATGGACGTGCTGATCCGGCTGGCCAATGATTCTCTTGCCTATTACATGCGTGACGAAATCGCGCGGTCCTTGTTTCAGGCGGCAAGGGATGCCGACTTGAGTGAAGCCTATGATGATAAAGGGATTTCCGGCGGCAATCGTCTGGCAAGTATGGTGAGAAATGTGGAGGAGGCTGTTGAAAAGCTGCAGGAGCGTCAGCTTGAATTTTTGGCGGACAGACATGCTCTTCCTCAGGTGAAAATCATTGTAGAATTGATGAGGCAGTTGGACCAACGCCTTAATGAGCGGATGGACAAGCTGAAAACCTTTGAAGAAGGCATGAAATGGAGCAGTCTCTTTAAAAAGGGGACGGACATTATGCTGCAAGGCACACAGATCAGCTTGTCCACCCTGCAAAAAATATTGAAATTTGCTCATATCCAGCAGACAGAGATTGGTGTGCAAATCGATCCTGTCTCTTTCAAGCGTTATGTCATGGATTCGTTCTATAAAAAGCCGGACTCGACCATGCCGAATGGAGTTGAGATTCTGAGCTTTATGGAGCAGGACCGGGATGAAGGGGAGCGTCTTGACGGTCTGTGGGTACCTGTCAAGTTTGCTTCCCCCATCCCGGAAGCGCAGTTGATGAGTGCCATAGATTACCTGGAGCATTACACGCCGGCTGTAGGTCCCATTGAATCTTATCCGGAAGAAGAGTTTGCAGTTGCGGCTGAATTAACGGAAAGTGAACTGGCTGACCAAATGGAAGAAGCAGCCTGGAATATAACAAGAACGATGATTCGCACCGAGGATGTGGAAAAGGTGCTGATCGAACACAAGCAGATCGGAATCGAACCTCTGGTATTGGAGGCCGGATCTGAACAATGGGCGGATGCGGTCAATGCTTTGCTTGCCGTGTCAGCGATTGTGTCGAACCGGCAGGCGGAAATGACGCAGGAAACAGATGAGATTGAGGAAGAAGCCTCATCAGATCAGCGAAAGGAGTGGGAGTGGATTGACAAAGCAGACGGACGATATATTATCCGAAGCCATGGAGACGGAAATCGAAAAGGATAATGATAATTATGTTGATAACTATCGTCCTTTATCCGTGATGGCGCACCTGAACACGGTTCTGACACCGGATGAAGAGCATGCTTTTATGCAGATTATGTTTTCCTCATCTGCTACTGTGCGAAGTGACAATTTCGGATTGTCGAGACGGGAGGTCATGCGGCTCTTGAAGCTGAAGCCTGAGGAAACGCAGGCGTTTCATCAGTTTATAGAACGAATTAACCAATCCGTGGCGCGTTATTTTCAATTGGTATACGACAAGCGGCGTGATCAGACCGTGCTTCTGATGCGTGTTCCGGCCCAGCAGGCTAAGGAAATGCTGTCTGCTGAAAGCCTGGCCATGCTGATGTTTATTTTTTATCATCAGGACGTATTGCAAAATGAATTTACGCTGTTCACCCAGCTGGTTGAAGCGTTCGGTCATGAGACGCTTGATATCCGGCGGAAAATGCAGGCAGCTCTGGGGGCCTTGCTCAAAATTGGCGCCATTGCCAGATTCAGCGGTGAGACTGACGAAGAGGCATATGAGCTGACAGCTATTGGGAGCCGAATGTTCAGCAATTCGTATCTGAAACGGTTTACGGAGTTTAGCCAGTCGCAGCAGCTGCATATGGATGAAGTGCTTAAATTTTTCAAGAGATACAACATGGGGGCGGAGAACGAAGAATGATTCCTTGGGAGATGAAGATTTCGGGAATACGCGACTATCCGGCAACCGTCCTGGACTTATCCGGGATTATGGAACATATTTTGATCACGGGTCCTAACGGGTCGGGGAAATCGACGTTGACCTTTTGCATGGGTGCCGTGCTCGGTTCGGCCAAGGTCGAACTGGAGGGGCTGCGTTCCAAAAATATCGGAAGTGATGAGGTATGGCATGCGCAGATTCACCTCGTTTTCGCCAATATTGGAGAGAAGCCTGTGGATGCCGCGCGTTATGTGCAATTTTCCCTTCACCTGGAGCAGAAGCCTGGAGAGCCGCTGAAAAGGCAGTATTGGATTCGGGAAGGGGAAGAGATTGGAGCATGGGAGCGGGAAACCCGCTACACTACCGGGGATGGCGTGAATCATCTGCGGGAGTACCGATATCAGCTGCAGCATAAATATGTTGTGGATCCGGATGCCTTTTATCTGATCTGGTACCAGCAGGATGTGAACCAGTTTGCCACGATGAGGCCGGAGGAACGTTTTCGCATATTTAGTGAGATGACACGCATTGACAATATGCAGCGGACGTGGGAATCGGCCAAGGAAAGGCTGAAGGATGCCGAAAGAGCGCGCCAGGAGGCGGAAAATAACCAACACCAGCATAAATTCGACCTTGACCGCTGGCAGCGGGAGCGGGACCGTCTTTTAACACGCAACCAAAACCGTCTGGATAACCTGCGTCTGTTCGTGCGCACGTCCGCCGTGCTTGCAGAGCGTTATAAAGGGCAGCAGCAAGGGCTGTCAGGTCAACTGGAGCAGCTTGACATCGAGTATGGCGAAACGAATGAGCGTAAATCAAGCTTGGCCCTGGACCGTGAAAGGCTGGAGGAAGACCGGACTGCACGCCAGAATCAAAAGCAGGCGCTGGAGCTGAAGCTTGAGGCCGCCGAGCTGCAAATAATAGGGCTGCGTGAGGACATAGAAGTGCGGGAGAAGGAGCAGGTTGAGCTGGTCGAGCGTCTGCAGACGCTTGCTGATCAGATTCGAAGCATCCCTTTTAACCAGGAGGCGGTAGTTGAGCGGCTTGGACGTTCAGCCCGGATGCTTGAGCAAAGCCGTACGGAAGTGGAGATGAAACGCGAAAAGCTTCAGCTTTTGCAAGAACAGCTCGACGATCTGCAGGAGACCATTTCTCATTTGCATGTTCGGATCGATCAGGACCGGGAAGAGGAAAAAAGGTTCAGTGAGGTTTTGCAGGAATATAGGGACAGTGCGTTTGTTCAGCAGCAATTGGAGCTTCTGGATGCGCGTTATGTTCATTTGCAGGATCAAATCCGTCAAGCTCACCGCCAATTGGAGCAATTAACGGAGGAGGAGAGCTCTTTAAAGTCTGACCGAATCCTGTCCAGGCGGCAGGAGCAGTCCGTGAAGCAGTTCAGAAGAATGGGAATTCAGGCGTACACCATGCAGCAGCTGCTAGAAATGGACGGCCGTGCCTCATTGGAACAGGAATTTGTGCTGGAGGCGGTGAAGTATACCGTCTTTGTGGAAAGCAGAAGCTTCATCCCGCCCAATGATTTGATTCATGTCGAGCTGCCGTCCATTGTTCCTGAGCGTTCCATGGAACGCTTGGCTGACCTTCAAGTACAGGTCAAGGAAAATCTGAGCGATGACATGTATGCTGCCGCGCAGAAAGTGATGTGGTGGCTGCACGAGCTGCTGCTTGGGGTGCGCGGTATCCAGCTGAGAGATGGGATCCTGCTTGAAACGGGCGCGCGGCGCGGACCACAGGAGGAACGTCAGTGGCTGCTGCATACGAAAGGCATGCAAATCCGGCTGCAAAGGCTGCAGGAGGAAAAGAAGAAATTACAGGAGCAGCTGAATACTCATACATCAGAGTGGGAGCAGGTGAACCAGCGGCTGGCTCTGTATCGGTCCGCGCTGCCGCGTGTGCAACAGGCGGAAGTTTTCTTCGCAGACAGCGCCGGGCGGGAGCTGAGGATCAGGCAGCTGGCCCAGTATACGGCCGAGCGAGAGCAGAAAAAGAAATTGCGATATGAACTGGATCAGGAGATATCCGTTCAGCGTGAACAGATCGCCGAGCTTGCCCAGGAGTGCAGACAGCTTGAGACATATCTCGATATTTACAAGCAGTATGAGCATGAGCGTGAACAGGTTGAACGGCTGCAGCTTCTGGAGCATGAGCTGAAGGAGCTGCATGATAAGCGATCCAAGCTGGAGTTTGAAATTCGGGAGCTGGGCAGCGCCATATCCGGCCTGGAAACCTCCATTGAGAGTACCAAGCGCAGATTGCGGGACAAACGCAGCTCCTGGGAAGATGCGGAAGCCGAGCTGGAGCACATCCGGCGCCAGCAGAGCAGGCTTACCGAGGAAAGTGAAGCGATCCAATTGAATCAGGCCCGGATCGACGTGGAACTGAAGCAGTGGCACGAGAAGCTGGCATTTATGTGGGAGGAAGCGGAGACACCCCCTTCAGAGACACATGATGCGGAACCAGCCAGCCCCGTTAACGACGCCATTCCTCAGACAGAGGCTGTACTGATGGGGGAGCGCGAAAGGGCAAGAGTCCATTTACAAAATGCCTGTAATGAGACGGTGAACGAATATGCCATTGACAATTATGAAAGAACCAAAGAGGCCTATGATCGTGGGGCTGAAGAGGTGCAAAACGCCAGGCTGCTGATGGAGCAATTGGAAGATCAGCTGCAGGAGCTGGAGGACAAGCTGTTTAATACCATTCGTAATGAGGTGCATCGGGTCAATACCAAGTTTGTGATGTACATGGACAAATTCGGTTTTGATGGTGAGGTATCATGGCAGCATCAGGAAGGCAAACATGGCGAGCTTAGATATTATCTCTATGTTCGTGCACGAAAGCAGGGGCACCGGGGAGATATGGAGGAAGTGAGCCTGAAGGGAAGAGGCAACAAGGTAGGCAAAGGAGTTTCCGGCGGGGAGGAATCACTCAGTTCACTGCTGTTTGCGCTTGCTTTATTAAAAACAATAGACTCCAACCCAGGGTATATCATACTCGACGAGTTTGATAGTGCGCTAGATGAGAGCCGCAAGGCGAGAGTGTTTGAGCTGTACGAACAGGAGTTGGCTCGTAAAATGATTATTTTGTCCCCGAAATCGCAAAATAACGATTATTTGGAGCATTTCAGCAAAGCTTTTGTAGTTTACCATGATCCCACGATCCCGCAAAGCCAGGTCATCCGGATTCGCAAGAGTGGTCATGCCTGATTTTGCGGCAGCTCATTCAAGAAGCCCAATAATGATGTACTTAGTCTGGGATTGATCATAACGATGCGGATTAAACAGCTTTTTGTAAACATGCTTCCGACTCCGTTATACTAGAAAGGCAAGCTTATTTAAAAGCCTTATGGAACAGGGAAGTTGCGTGTATTGAATATCTCATGATTAGAGGAGAGTGTGAAGGATGTATACAACTTTCAACGGATTTCTGGACGATTGGAAGCAGGAAGCTGCGCTTACGCTGCAGGTGCTGGACAAGCTGACGGACGATTCATTGAACCAGAAAGTATCGGACGCGCAGCCGCGCACGATCGGCGAGATTGCGTGGCATGTTGTGCAGAGTGTGCCGTTTTTTGTGAATCAGATTGGGCTTCAGCAAGAAATCCCAGCCTCAGAGGAAGGCTCCGCAGCCGCCATCGCACAAGCGTACCGCCGCGCCAGCGAGGCGGTAGTAGCAGAGTTGAACGCAAATTGGGCGGATCAGGACGACAAGCTGCCTCAGCCGCTCAAGCTGTTCGGAGTCATCGATACGACTGTCGGCGGTGTCTTGAATGGGCTTATCCGCCACCAGATTCACCATCGTGGTCAAATTACGATTTTGATGCGTCAGGCGGGATTGGCGGCACCGGGCGTGTACGGGCCGAACGAGGAAGAGACGGCTGCCATGAGGGCGGCACAAGCCAACTCGTAGTGTTAGTCTGAGAATAATTTATCAATGATCAAGCCCGCCGCTCCTGATGAAGCGGCGGGCTTTTTACACTTTATTTCGTTTGGTGAAGTGCTAACCTTCGGGATTTTCCTGATTGCGTTACTTACTTACCTTGATAAACGGAAATGACCCGCTCACAGGTTGGCACTGTGCGGGTCAAATCTTCCATAGCAACAATTGGAGGGTTCCCCCACTCAAGTGGTTGTGCTGGGGACCGACTGCCATCGGTCCTTATTTCTATCATTACTTTACCACAATGGTTTTTATACCTCAAGGCCATAACGTTTTATTGAAGCTTGAAAATAGGAGATCTCCGCAATCCACAAGTGATGGATAACTTCTCTGTGACTTGGTTGTGGAGATTTTTGTGTACATAATGAACTTTAATAACCTCTGCGATCTCTTATTTTTGAAAAGGGGTGGGAGCTTGAATGTCAGCCGTCTTGTTAAACAAGCCCAAAAAGGCAACAAGGAAGCTTTATTACAACTAATTATGGCTGAAAAGGACGCTTATTATCGTCTTGCCTACAGCTACATGAAAAATGAACATGACGCCATGGATGCCATGGAGGACATGATTGTTATGGTTTATGAAAAGCTGGATCAATTGCAAAAAGGCGAAGCCTTTTACAGCTGGAGCAAAACTATTCTTGTCAATCGCTGCAAAACACTGCTCCGCCAAAAGGAACGATTGCTTCTGCTGGGACATGACCAAGAACCATCGCTTGCTGCATTAACTGACGGCAATCCATATCGTTACACGGAGTCCGAGATGGACATGCAGATACTGCTCTCTCATTTGAATGCCAGGCAGCGGGAAGCCATCGAACTCCGTTTTGTACATGATCTAGCGTATCAGACGATTGCGGACATGACAGGTGCGCCGATTGGCACCATCAAATCAAGAGTTTCAAAAGGTGTACAAAAATTGAAAGCTATGATGGGAGGTGATCGTTATGAAAACGATCGAGGAGAGATTACAGGAGCACAAACAGATCATGAGTACCGTAAAGGCACCGTCAGAACTTGAGGGCAGACTGCGAAGCGCACTTGAGAATGTTCCTGTTAAGCAAAGAAATAAGAACAGAGCAGTTACGTGGATTGCATCGTCAGCCGCAGCACTCCTGCTGATGGTCGGAGCTTATCAATATCCTGCATTTGCTTATTACGGAGGTAAGTTATTTAATACAGCCGAGCTGAGCTCTTTAAACTTTGATGAACTGGCAGAGCAAGGATATGGACAAACCGTCAACCAAAGCAAAACGCTTGATGACGGCACGGTCATTACCATTAACGGTGTTATTGCAGACGATAACGGATTGCTCATGTATTACACGATTGATCGACCCGCAGGTTCCATATATGATGACAATGGTTCATTCCGTTATAACGTGAACAAAATACAAGGGTTTTTGACGGATTCAGTTCCGAAAGAAGGGGGCGGCAATCATAGCAAAGACGAGACCCATTACGAGGGTGTACAAAAATTTTATCCGGTTAGTCCATTCTCCAGAACATTAACCGTTACATTCAGTGAGTGGCTGGATAATGGGGAGCGGGCATCCTATCCCATTTCCTTCAATTTTGAAGCGAATAGAGCGATGAAGAGTTTGCTTAAACAGGACATTTCAAAATCCGTTTCTGTCGATCAGGGAACTGTCTATTATGACTCCATTACGGCTTCACCAACCTCAACCATCGTGAAGGGACATTATAAAATGGATTATGAAGGATACCCAAGATTTGATGGCACAACAAAGCTTTATGTGAATGGAACAGAAGTAAAATCATGGGGAATGCGGTCGGATAGCTTCGCAGAAAAAGGCATCCCGGGATTTGAGCTTGAATTTGATGTGCTTCCGACAGACAAGGTGGAAACCGTTGAACTTGTGCTAAAAGATTTCCCTGGATATCAGAAAGTAGACAAAGCTATCTCCTTAGCCTCGCCATCAGATCAATCCATTAAAATCGGCAATGAAATGCTATGGATCCGAAGCGTCACCAAAACCGATGCAGGCTATGATGTCGTGATTGCCAGAAAACAATTTACTGTCTTGGACACTGAAAATTTATCCGTTCAAGCCGGTGGTATCGTAGTACCCGTATCATCAATATCCTCATCACGTCCGTGGGATCTGAAAAACGGCAATATCCTGTGGGAGCAGACGTATTCTTTTAACACAAAAGAGAAACCAGAATTTCTGCTGTTGGATGGATTTCATTACATTAAAACCTATGACAAGAAAGTATCTATTCCTGTGGGTGTGAAAAAATGAAATCATACAGCTCGGACATATAATCAAGGAAATGATGGATTCACACTTTTGCAAGGATAATCCCTTGTGCTGTAAGGCCTTAATTGGTCGCGGTCGCTCCTTACGCAGGATCGTGGATTGAAATACTTGGATCGCTCAGATTGTTGATCTGAACGTCGAGGAGATAATTTATAGAAAACCCGCCAATCCATAATAAGGGAGTTGGCGGGTAAGAAATTTTATTTCTTTGTTGCTAATTCTAATAACTCCTGAAGAAAATCATACATCAAAAATGCATTGGTACAACGCTGTAACGAATGATCATCTTGAAAGATATAATCCCAAGAATCGTTATACTTGTTTGTTTTATATGAGCGTCCTGGAAAATGATCTCTTAGTAAAGTCTCGACTGGGTTTTGCGTAGTTTGCTGTTTCATAAACCCCACAATTCGGTTCCCTTTCTCGCTATTGGGAACATTTAATTCATCAAAAACTAAATGTTCTAAATTCTGTGAAAGATAAAACAATCGATATGGAACTTCAGTCCTTTTGTAGGTGATATTTCTTAATTTTCGAGCATTGGAGGTGTGTTCAAGTTTTAGTTTGTTTCGCAATTGTATTTTTGCCTGTTGAGCGATGGAGTTTACATATATCCCATTATTATCATATTTCAGATTTCCATCCTGCTGTGGATCAACTATAATTTTATCGTCATTAATAAAAGCCCCATCTGTATCCGTAAAATGTAAGATCCCTAAGAAGTCAGAAACCCTAAGATTATCCATTCGGTCTGCGAAAAACTCTCGCACTCTATCTCGAATAGGGGTATTTTGTTTTTGTAAATCAGTAAAAATATCTCCGTTATAGGCTTTTATAACAATATGTTCATCCTTACAAATTTTTTGCAATTCATCATAGAAGAAGAAACTATCTGATTCACCTTCCACAATCGTGAACAATGCTTTTTTTCTTTTAGTCGCCATTCTGTAACCCCGCTTCAACAAAAGAACGTACAATATTTACAGGATTTGTCTCTTCATACAAATATTCAGATTGGCCTCCTACTAAGATAGCACGCAAGTAGACGTTCCGCATGTTATTGTTTTTCTGAATACCGCTTAATTTAATGTACCGTCTATTTTCATTAACTGTCGTAAACCAAACATTCTGTGAGGATAGCTTTTCAAGCACTCTTAAGTTATGGGAAGTGAAAAATAGTTGACCTTTACTATGATTTTGAAATATCTCTATAAGCTCACCAAGCAGGTATTCAAATACCCCTGCATCAAACTCATCAACAACCACAATCGCGGAAGGATTGTGAAATGCTGATATTAATGAGGTTGTAACTGCAAAAAGCTTAAGTGTTCCAGCGGATTCAGCCTTCAATGGTAAGACTGTATCCCCTTTAATAGAGGTAAACTCAGCACGGACACCTTCCCCCCCTGTAGTTAAGGTTGTCGGGCCCCTATCTTTTAGCTGCACTTTCAATCCTGGAATGATCGCACTAACGACAACATTATTTCTCTCAATTATGTTGGCAAGATAGCTGTATTGTTCTTTAGATAAGGAAACTGGATCACTAATATTATATGTGCTGTTCTCCGGTAATTTTGAACCTATATCATAAAATAAGTAGGAAGGGAATACACCTTCTTGCAGGTTCTTAATCACCAAAAGATTTTTGGAAAGCTGTTCCCTTAAAGCTCTGTAAATGACTAGTTCAACATCACTAAATAATTTATCTGCTTGACTCCTGATCAACTTACTAAAAAAAAGTGAACCATCAACCTGATCTGATAATAATTTAATACCAGTTAGAAGAGCCTCAATTTCTTGTTTCGGCTTACGTCGCAATTCAATCGATTTATTCTCATCGTTTTCATAGTGGAACATTTTGCGATATGATTTTTCTTTCGCACTTACACTTTCTGATTTAACAATCATTTTATCTTCCTGATACTCTAAGTTAACTCTGTATCGGGCTTTGTAGCAATTTGCATTTTGTTGCAAAATAAATTCAAATTCCAAGGAAAGTGTTTTTTCACCCTCATAAATTAAACGTTGATTCTTTCCAGGAAGTGGTTGCGCATTCAATAAGCTCTTCAAAAGAGAAAATGCCTCCACTACAGCAGTTTTCCCTGAACCATTCTGCCCATAAAAACCGACCACTTGCGCATCTAAAATATTGTCGTTATTTAGATCTAGATCTATTTTTCCATAACGAACATTCTTAATGTTCTTCATTTCAACTGAAAAAACTTTTACTTCGCATTCCATATTCAATGCACCACGCTCCCTTTGCTTCTTAGATATATAGTATCACATTTCTTTGAACTAAATACACCTATTTTAATAATAATTATTAAAAATAACATGTGATAATCAATTTTAAATACAATAAAATTGATAAATCAATACAAAATGTTTGAATATTGAATTTGAATCTACACTACCGGGACTAGACAGTTAAAAATGGCCCTCTTCTAAGAACAAAGTAAAGTCTATTCCGTTAATGGATATAAATATTATTTACTGATACAACTGTTTTAAACTTGTTGGATATACTAAACTTGGACGAATAAAAAGAGATCAAGAGAAATACCACTACATCGTAAGTTTAAAAGTATATTTGTGTAGACAGAACATCTGAAAAACTACTTCTTTTTTGATAATTTCTTATCCATCCAAAATCGATATATTAAGAGTAAAAATAGGAATAGTTTTATGGTAAAATGATCCTATTAAAAGCGGTTGTATTGTTCAATAGGTTGGTACATAAGACTTATAATCATATCCTAAAAAACAGAAGCAGGTGAGCTGACATGGCATCGCAAAATTTTAATTTTTTAGCTTCACAATGGGAAGTGCTTGATAAGGTAGCAGAAACAGCAGAACGAAATATTTATCAAGACCCGAATACGGCTATCTCCAAAATACGCACATTTGCCGAAACTATGGCAAAGTACATCTCCGCGTTTGAAGAGATCCGTGAGGAGCAAACGGCAACACAGGCACATCGTTTGAATCTATTCAAATATCAGCAAATCGTGCCTCGTGAAATGATAGAGTTATTTCATACGATTCGCTTAAAAGGAAATAGTGCGGTTCACGAACCAGCGTACGGCGATACTGAAGAAGCAAAAGCTTTACTGCATATGGCATTTAGATTGGCAGTATGGTTTATGGAGGTATATGGGGATTGGCAGTTTAAAGCATCGGCTTACCAGGAGCCCACTGAAGAAAGTTTTATTTCAGAAGCTGAACTAGAAGAAATTACGAAAACCTATGAAGAGAAGCTTGCACAAATGGAGGAAGAACTTGAAAGAGTCCGTTCCGAGCAACTCTATGTAAAAGGTAAAGATAAGGACCGCAGGCGTAAACGTTCTATGAGAGCTGGCAGCAATCTTCAGTTAACTGAAGAAGAGACACGTATTCTCATTGATCAACAGCTAACTGATGCAGGATGGGAAGTGGACTCTAAAAATCTGCGATTTGCTAAAGGAGCAAGACCGGAGAAAGGCAAAAATCGTGCGATTGCGGAATGGCCGCTCAAGCAGGGGTTCGCTGACTATGCTTTGTTTGTCGGTCTACAATTTGTTGGTATCATTGAGGCCAAACGGGCTAGCAAAGATATCCCGTCAGATATCGAACAAGCCAAAAAATATGCCAGACTTGTCGTTCCAAATGGAGATGAACAGATTTTCGAACCTTGGGGTGATTATTTTGTTCCATTTCTGTTTGCAACGAATGGAAGACCGTACTTGAAGCAACTTGAGCAGAAATCGGGAATTTGGTTTCTGGATGCCCGCCGTTCGACCAATCATCCGCGTGCACTACAGAATTGGTTTAAACCTGAAGAAATCAGTATTCAATTAACACAGGATATTGAACAAGCGCAGCAAGCACTCCGTGATGAGAAATTCGATTATTTGCGTCTCCGTCCTTACCAAGTTAAAGCCATTGAGAAAGTTGAAGAGGCTTTAGAAGCCGGTCAGGAGAATGTGTTACTCGCGATGGCAACAGGAACGGGTAAGACACGAATGGCTATTGGGTTGATCTATCGTTTGATCAAAGCGAAGAGATTTAACAGGATCCTGTTTTTGGTCGATCGAGAGGCGCTTGGTGAACAGGCGGAAGCTGCTTTTCATGACAGCAAGCTTGAGAGCGCTCATGCATTTACGGAAATCTACGAATTGAAGGCGCTGAAGGACAAAAATCCAAATCCTGAGACAAAAGTTCATATTGCGACGGTGCAGGGAATGTTAAAACGTCTCTTTTACAGTCAGTCAAGTGATGACAAGCCGGGGATAGCACAGTATGATTGTATTATTGTCGATGAAGCCCACCGGGGCTATGCACTCGACAAAGAGATGAGTGAGCTTGAAATCGAGATTCGGGATCATGCAGATTATGTGAGCAAATACCGGCAGGTGCTTGATTATTTTGATGCTGTGAAGATTGGTTTGACTGCAACGCCTGCGCTGCATACAACAGAGATTTTTGGTCCTCCTGTATATACGTACTCTTATTCAGAAGCTGTTATTGAAGGCTACCTGATCGATCATGAGCCACCTTATCAATTTGATACGGTACTCAAGCGGAATGGAATCAAATTTGAAAAAGGATCAGAAGTTGAAGTATATGATTCTGTATCTGGTACTTTATCGCAAGAGTACCTGGAAGATGAAGTGAAAATTGATGTGTCCGGATTTAACAAACGCGTGCTTAACGACAGTTTCAATGAAGTAGTTGTACGAGAGCTGGCTAATCACATTGCACCTGATGATGATGGGAAAACTTTGATTTTCGCAGTTACTGATGACCATGCCGACAAGTTGGTAAATATGTTGAAACATGAGTATGATCAACGTTATGGCGGTGTTGAAGACAATGCGATTATGAAAATCACAGGCTCCATTGATGATCAACTCGGCGCTATCAGACGTTTTAAAAACGAACATTTTCCCAATATCGTAGTTACTGTTGATTTGCTCACAACAGGTGTTGACGTACCGAGAATTACAAACTTAGTATTTATCCGCAGAGTGAAATCCCGTATCTTGTACGAGCAAATGCTAGGACGTGCAACACGCAGATGCGACGATATAGGTAAAGATCATTTCAAAATATTTGACGCAGTAGGTCTTTATGAATCTTTGAAAGATTATACAGCGATGAAGCCGGTTGTCGTGAATCCGAAAATCCCAATTACGCAGTTGGTTGAAGAACTCGGTCATATTCAGGAAGATAATGCTCTCAATCGGCATAAGGAGCAAATATTAGCGAAAATCCAGCGAAAAAAACACCGTTTTAATGCAACCCGTGAAGAAAATTTTAAACTGCTTGCCGATGGTCGTTCCATAGATGAATTTGCCTCTTGGATAGAGCAACTGAAGCCGAGCGAGCTGCAGGAAAAGTTAACACCCTACGAGGCACTGTTTAAATATCTGGATGAAAATCAGGACGGTGAGAATAAGGCCTATCGTTCGAATCATCAGGATGAATTTAAGGGTGTAACTCGTGGTTACGGCAATGCGGATAAACCCGAGGATTACTTGCAGGGATTCGGAAACTTTATTAGAGAGAATCTCAATAAAATTCCTGCCTTGATGATCGTATGCCAGCGTCCGGCTGAATTGACACGAGAGGAACTGAAGAAACTGCGTCTTGAGCTCGAGCAAGCGGGATATAAGTTGAAAAATTTGCAGACCGCTTGGAGAGAAGCAAAAAATGAAGATATTACGGCAGATATTATTGCATTTATTCGCCAGCAAGCGCTAGGGGATCCTCTTGTCAGTCACGAGGAGCGCGTCCGTAATGCAATGAAAAAGATTTATCAGATGAAGGTCTGGCCAACGATTCAGAAGAAATGGCTGGAACGGATTGAGAAACAATTGCTGCAAGAACCCGTTCTCGGACCAGATCCGGAACATGCTTTCAATTATGAACCATTCACAAGTCATGGGGGATACAAGCAATTAGACCGTATCTTCAATGGCCAGTTGACTGAAATTGTAAAGGAAATTAACACGAACTTATACAGCTATGTTAAGAAGGAGCAAGCTTAATGAATAACCGTGAAATCGTTCAAAAACTATGGAATCTGTGTAATGTGCTTCGCGATGATGGGATTACGTATCATCAATACGTGACTGAGTTAACCTATTTGTTGTTCTTGAAAATGATGAAGGAGACGGGCCATGATTATATTGTAACGGAAGGCTACCGTTGGGATGACCTTGTATCCAAGGATGGAATCGAGTTGAAGGATTTCTACAAATTGCTGCTGTTCGAACTTGGCAAGGCCGACAATGAACTCCTCAAAGAGATTTATAGAGATGCTACATCTTATATTAGCGAACCGAAAAACCTGGAGAAAATTATCAAGTCAATTGATGCGCTCGATTGGTACAGTGCTAAACAAGAAGGCCTTGGTGATTTGTATGAAGGGTTGCTGGAGAAGAACGCCAGTGAGTTGAAATCCGGGGCTGGGCAGTACTTTACTCCTCGCGTGCTGATTGATATTATCGTACAACTGGTTAACCCGCAGGCAGGGGAGCGCTGTCATGACCCGGCGGCGGGCACTTTCGGATTCATGATTGCTGCAGACCGACATGTACGATCACAGACGGATGACTATTTTGCTTTACCTGAAATTGATGTGAACTTTCAGAAGCATCAAGCCTTTTCAGGGGTGGAGCTTGTTAAAGATACTCACCGGCTGGCAACAATGAATGCTCTGTTGCATGATATACACGGCCAGCTTGTACTTGGAGATACGTTATCTTCCCTAGGTGAAGACATGAGGAATTATGATGTCATCATGACCAATCCGCCATTTGGAACGAAGAAGGGCGGCGAACGCATTACCCGGACAGATTTCACGTTCACGACATCCAACAAACAGTTGAACTTTCTGCAACATATTTACCGTGCGTTGAAGATTAACGGTAATGCTCGAGCTGCTGTTGTACTGCCGGATAATGTTCTGTTCGAAGGCGGTACTGGTGCCGAAATTCGCCGGGACTTAATGGACAAGTGTAATTTGCATACGATCTTACGTCTGCCAACAGGTATTTTTTATGCGCAGGGTGTAAAAACGAATGTGCTATTCTTTACGCGCGGCAAGTCGGATATAGGTAGCACAAAAGAGGTATGGGTGTACGATCTGCGGACTAACATGCCTTCCTTTGGGAAACGCACTCCGTTAACTGAGAAACATTTTGAAGGTTTTATTGCCGCCTACACATCAGAGAACCGCAGTGAAGTTCAAGATGAGCGTTTTAACGTCTTTACCCGAGAAGGCATTGCGAAAAAAGGAGATAGCCTCGATATCGGCTTAATTGCTGATGAATCACTCTCTATCTATGATAACTTGCCTGATCCAATTGAATCAGCAGAAGAAGCGGTAGGTAAGCTTGAACAAGCTATATTACTATTGAATGAAGTGATTACTGAATTGAGAGCAGTGGAAGGGCCAATGACAACACAAGAAGATGGAGTTTACGAAACTGAACAACAGCAAGAGCTCCTGCAAGTGGCCGAGGCTAGTGAGGGATATAAGGCATGATCAAGACTAAGGGAAAGAGTATGGAAGAGTTATTGGAAGAAGCACTTGTGCCGAAGGAAGAGCAGCCTTATGAAGTGCCTGAGAATTGGCTCTGGGTTAGAAGTGGTAAGGTTGCTAATTGGGGATCAGGAGGCACTCCATCTAGAAAATACCCTGAATACTACAATGGCAATATACCCTGGATTAAAACAGGTGATCTAAACAACTCTATAGTAGATGAAGTTGAAGAATATATAAGTGAAGAAGGTTTGGCAAAATCAAGTGCTAAAATTTTTCCTAAGGGTTCGCTTGCAATTGCAATGTATGGGGCAACTATTGGAAAACTGGGAATATTAGGATTAGACGCTGCGACAAACCAGGCATGTGCAGTGGGACACCCCTTAAAACTATTGAATCCAGTTTATATGTATTACTTCTTTCTTAGCAACAAACAAGTTCTTATAAATCTAGGTAAAGGCGGTGCGCAGCCTAACATTTCTCAGTTAGTAATTAAATCTTTTCCTTTTGTATTACCACCTTTAAATGAGCAAGAAAGAATTGCGGATAAAATTGAATCGCTATTTGCTAAAATTGATGAAGCAAAGCGTCTTATTGCTGAGGCAAAAGCGTCTTTTGAACTTCGGCGGGCATCCATTTTGGATAAGGCTTTTCGGGGAGAGTTGACGAGGGAGTTGAGGGCTGATAATCAAAATATTCAAGATGTGAGCTACTTTATCAACAACTTACGGCAGAAAGAAGTTAAGACTGAAATATTGGCCGATTTGAAAGGTTGGAAATTGGTTCAGCTAAAAGATCTTTTTTCTATTTATGGTGGTGGTACACCTAGTAAATCTAAAGAAGATTATTGGAAAGGAAGCATTCCTTGGCTTTCTCCCAAAGACATGAAATCTAATTATCTCAAGGATACAATGGATCATATATCAAACGAAGCCGTTGATAATTCTGCTGTAAAGTTATTAAATGGAGGCTCAGTTTCCATTGTTGTAAGGAGTGGGATTTTAAAACACTCATTACCAGTAGCTATATTAGATACTCCCTACACTATAAATCAAGATATGAAAGCTTTTGATTCCGGGGACTGTAACATAAACGAATATTTATTGTGGTATATAATTGGGAATGAGAGAGAGTTTCTTACTATATATTCCAAATCAGGAACAACTGTTGGCAGTATAGTTTTTGAGAAGTTTAAAAATCATTATTTGCCATTACCTCCGTATGAAGAGCTAAAACAAATATTAATATTGATCAAAAAATTTATTATAAAAGAGGTGAAGACTACTCAGTTAATAGACGAGCTACAGGTTGAAACCCTTAAACAGTCTATCCTACAAAAAGCATTCCGTAGTGAATTAGGAACCAATGATCCCACTGAAGAATCGGCAATTGAACTTCTGAAAGAAGCATTGAATTCACAAAAAAAATAGAATTATACAAAATTCATATAACATAAATAGGCTCATGAGCGAATGATATAATGTTCGTTTTATGAGCCTATTTGTTTGAGATTTATAAACGACCAGGGTAACCAGCTGGAGGTGTTTTAATTTTTGGAACTGATTTTAGTTTGGTTTTAGATTTAAACAACGTAGGATCAATATCAAACATACTGATTGCAAGCTGATTGCTTCCATGTACATGAGCTATTACCTTTTCATGTCCACTAAATGGAGCATGGGCAGCTGAACCTCCGAATTCGCCTGTATTGGCAAGTATGACAGGCTGATACATGTGATAATTTAGGGCAGTCACCATATTATCGAAAGTGCCAATATCTTTATTTAATGCAGAGATAACAAACATATCTGAAACATCACGAAGATCAGCAGTAAGTGCCATATCGGTAGAGTCATAGCAAATAGCGCCAGCAACGCGTATTGCTTGATCTCCCTTTTTAAATTCAATCAAAACTTCATACGGTCTATGCCCTTGGATTTTCATAGCTTTCTCGCCTGTAGTCATATGTTTTTTGCCTTGCCACACAGCTACATTAGGATCTTCTTCAGAGTACAGAATCCAGATTGCCTGATTAATTATAACTTTATCGGATTTTCTCTCTTGAAAACAGACTCCTGCAAAAACACTGGCTTTAGTCTCTCGAGATAATCTTTTCAGCAGATCGATATCATTCGGATGAATTGATAGCTCTGGAAAAACAATTAGATCAACCACATTTGCTGCTTTTCTATCTTTGGTGGTTACATTTTTAGAAGCCGACCGCCAGGTTGTCAGATGATGATTCAGTAATTTGCATACATCGGCTACGTGGGAGCGGTGCTTTCTTCGAAACCCAGGTGACCAGTATAACGGATTTCCAGTGTTAAAGTCCGAACTCTTGGGCAGCAGAGATTGTACGATGACTGCTCGAAATAATTCATCGTTACTACGTTGTTTATTTAATACAGGTAAAATATAGGTTGGCGTGTTTGAAAGTCTTCCATAAATTATTCGTTGTTCTTCAATTCTTTTTCGAATGATTTTTAATAAATCTTTTCTTGTTGGAGAATCAGCAATCCCGTGCAAATGTTTCTCAAAATAATAGATACCCGGCCACTGTAAAAGACGAAGCAAGAGCTCACTGATCCAAGGCGACAACGGTAATGGATCAGTAAAGACACCTTGAGGAAATACAGACATCCCAAAGCGGCGGGTAAACCAGGTTGACCTGAAACCTTTATAACCGTGAGGAGTGGAATGGTCTTGCCGAATCAAAAAGGAATGTGTCGTAAAGTCATATTCCCCTGTGATACACGACCTTAATATACTTCCCAGGTTATATAGCCATCGATGCTCTTTCTTGACCCAAGGAGTTTTAAATAATCGGTCAGGTGATTTTTTAGTCTTTGCAGAGTCTGTAAAAGAAACTTTAAAAGATTCTTTGTTAAGATTTTGCATTGACTCAAGGCTGTTAAACTCAACCTTTACATTTTCAATGGAAAGACCGTTTTCACTATTTAAAAGGCTGAAAAAGTCTGATTCATTGTCGTTTTCCTTCTTTGGACTCAGAAGCTTTTCAATAAGTAGAAGTAGAGCATTTTCTTGATGAAATGGGTTGTCAGTACTTGTAATAAGGGCTGCGAGATTGATAACCTTCTTCTTTGCTGTTGATAAATCTATATTTCTTTTGATAGAGTCCCTATAAGCAATCGTTAATAATTCTGGGACTTTTTCACGAATATCCTGTTTTATTGTTAATGTTTTAATATTTTGCATGAGGTCTGGCCGATTGATAGAAAGGAGTCTTAAGGCTATTACTTGTTGCTCCTTCTTCAACTTTTTATAAGTTACAGAGAACCAGGAACCAAATTTGGCTTGGTTAGGATATAGCTGTTGAACAACTAATGCAGCAATAAGAGTGTCTTCAAATCTTTTAGTATCAATCGGGTCTATTGTTTCGTATAGTAAGGATTTATGCATTAAGTTATAGTAATACAGTTCCGGTTCAATTTTAGTAAAAGCATAAGGCTGTCCTAGAGAGGCAAGATAAAGGGCAGCTTGCTGCTTAGTATACCAGCAAAATTGATCGGATGAATCTAATATTCTTCTTGCAAAAACGGCGATTTCTTCACGAAAAGTTGTGATATCAAGATTTGTTGGGTAGCTATGTTCTGTACGATAGCCGAGCCACACAGCACTGGCACAGAGAAGGTCTGCAGAAACATACTCCATGGCAAGTTTTTGTTTGTTAATATCTCTATCATTAGTCTCTTTTATAAATATTTTCAATTCAAGGGCCTCGATCACAATCCTTAGCAGTGAGGCATCCGGGTACAGGTCAAAACCAAATTTTAATAGTGAGCATAACGCAGGATTTTTTGACCAAATGCTTATCAATTTTCTGGCGTATATTTCAAAATCGTGATCCATCATATTTTCAGAGGTATCTTCTGAAAATTGATTTGTAGCTACAACATTTTCTTCATCAACAGTCATTCCTTTTTGAAGCCGTAGAGCATCGACTAGACGCTTAGCTGCAAATCGTTTTAAAGTATCTGAGTTTACATCCACGTTCAGGGCTGCAATCTTTGATAGTGACAGTTCATTTACTACATTACTGGAAGTATCGCTAAGTTGTTCTGAAATTTGAAGCAAACCGTCTAATTCTCCAACTATCTGTCTTAGTGAATCCACATTTGGTGTACCACTTATTGTACCTTGTATCATTTGCATACGACCTGAAAGGTCACTCTGACTTGAAATTTCTTTGTAGCTTTGAATTTTCACTTTATCAGGGTGAATGATAAGTGATTCGGTAGGCGCTCCTATTTCAGCCAAATGTTCATTAAGATACTTGTTAATTTGTTTCAGAACATTACTTTTTATTTCTTCAATACTCAGATATTCTTCAGCTTCAATTACTAATCTTATGTCATCCACATACCTACAATAATCACGTATAATAAAACGAAATGAAGGTGTTCCTGGGAAGTTGATTTCCTCATGAAGGGAATTTCCTACTCTTTGATCAAACCGTATTAAATATATATTTGAAAAAAAACCTCCTGCGACAAGGCCTTGCGGAATACCTGTTGGGAGATTTTCTTTTCCAAAAATCTGAAAAGCCTTCTCTTCGTCAGTTGTGTTCCATTTCCAGGAGAAAATTGTTTTTAATGTTTCCCAGAACTCCTGATCGTCCTGTAAAGAAATATCGAGAGCATACTCATTGACGTATTTTTTATAAAGCCTTTCAGCTTCCTTAATTAAAGCGTCTCTCTTTATACAGTCATAAAAACTTTTAAGGTCTAAAGAAATCACATATTGATTTTTACCAGGTTGACTCATAGAGCCATAATGTTGGCAAATAACCTTAGGACGTTTTAAAAAGTGTTGATAGTCTTCGTAGTACATTCGATAGCATTTTGAATTTCCCCAGGCAAACTTTGCAGTTAGATTTCCCTCATCATTTGGTTCCCATTGACAATGTAGACGGTTTCCATAGCTGAACATTTGTTTTTGCTGAGCTTCCCAATAATCTGTTTCTTCCGTAGGTCCTTGAAGAGTTTCAATAGCATTAGCCAAACACAGCATAGCGCTTGTAGCTATCGTTTGGTCCTGAATATTGATATGAGCAAGAGGTCTTACTTTGAAGTTTTCTTCTTTATTCTTATCTATTTTTGGCCTCCATTTTTCGGATCCTTCTTGAGGAAATTCCCAAATCGAAGTTTTGGGAGCAGGTACAAGCCGCATCTCTGTCGGTTTATATTCATTGTTCTGCAAAGCTTTGGACCAAACCTCTAATCGTTTCTCAAGGTTAATGGTTGAGCAATCCAATTCTAATACGTCTGCATACCAGTTGTGTCTTCGGATAAAATTGTGCGATTTCTTCCATGCTTGGGCGAGGACAACTTGATCAATTAAATATTCTTTTTTCGGTGAGGTAGTTTCGTATTTTTTATCAATGATTGACATGATTCCTCCAAGTTATAGGGACATGAGGCTAGGCTATAGTGTAGAATTTTAATGAAAGTAGATAAAATGTGTACCAAGATAGTTAGCATGTCCAGTTATTTTTCTTCTACGTAAGGAATAAATCGGATCTTTTCATAAAAGAAGGTTTGGTTTTATTGCTATATGTTATGAGTACCTCCTGTATTATTCAAGTTAAAGGTATAGTTTTGTCGTTATTATAAGCGACTATTCTCTGTATTAGAAGAGAATATTAAGTACATTTTCCAAATCAATTTTATATCTTGCCCTTTTCGATATGCAAATTAAATGGCTCAGTTCGCATTTATAACAGCGAAGAAGCTATTAAATCTTAGCCGAAACTGAATGAAAATGAGGAGAAAACAAATGAATGCAAATTTCGGAGAAGAATTGGTGTATTGGTATCTTAGATTAAATGGTTTCTTTCTTATCAACAATTTTGTTTTACATCAAAATAGTGAGAGACGGACATCCGACGCGGATTTGTTAGCTATTCGATTTCCGTATGTTTATGAAGAAACAGGTGGTAGACCAGAGGATTGGGATCCGATGTTACTTTCTCATTTTGAGCCAAGGAAGACAGTAGGAATTATTTGTGAAGTGAAGACAGGTCTCGATCTTGACATTAATAAGATTTTTCAAGATCATAATGTGAACAAATCCATCCAGAGAATCGGATTTACAAACAACGAGTCAGATTACAAAGAAATTTTCCATAACTCAATGGTTAGCTTTGGAGATTATCAGATAGCCAAGCTGCTGGTAACAAGAAAACTACATAATCCAAAAAATGATTGCTTACATATCAAAATGGTTCACATCAGAAAGTTTCTACGGGAGAGGATACATAAATATATGGATCGAAAGTTGGGGGACCGTATGTTTTTTTCATCTTCATTGATCCAGTATTTAATTTGGGATGAAAGTTTAAAATGAATCGGTGAGATTCAAAAAGTTGTTCCTCTGGTATTAGAATGTAAATAAGACGATGTTTATTTGATTTTGAATAAACATTGTCTTTTCAGATTTTTATTCTCTTTATTAGGGCGTGTCTGAAAACTAACTTCAATGGAGCTATTTCAGCAAAATCATAACAGAAGCTAAATAGGCAAAGCTCAAAAAGCTACAAGCAAGTTTATCATATCGAGTGGCGATCCCACGGAATTGTTTGAGTTTATTGAAAAAACATTCCACGATGTGACGTTCCTTATATCGATGGAAATCACATTCCCATGGATCTGCAACATTGGACTTTGGAGGAATGCAAAACGTCGCTTCCTGGGATGTAATGTGATCTCGAATCGCTTGGGTTCCGTAGGCTTTATCGGCTAAAACAACGCTTCCAGACAGCGTTACACCCGAAAGAGCATCAACGGCCACCGAACAGTCATTTCGATTTCCCGCCGTTAAAACCAGGTGAATCGGATTCCCCATAGATCCACTACGGCGTGGATTTTGGTGTTGCGTCCGCCCCGAGAAAGTCCGATTTCTTGGCTGGTTTCGGCATGTTCGGCCCTTTTTTTGCCCCTGCCGCATGCTGGTGAACTTTACAGGAAGTGCTGTCAATCGAAACTTCCTGTAAGTCAGCACCGCTGGACAGCGACTCAAACACCTTTTGAAAAACGTCGTCTTTACTCCACAAACGAAAGCGGGAATATACCGTTTTCCAAGGACCAAAACGTGGAGGTAGATCGCGCCAAGGCGCACCTGTTTTCACTTTCCACAACATTCCATTCAGCATGTTTCGATTCGGTTTAGAAGGTCTGCCTTCACCCGTGTTTTCGGGCGGCAATACATCTTGGATACGCTCCCAGTCTTGATCATTGATTTCATGGCGTCTTAGCATCATTTCACACATTCCTTCATGATTTCATCTTGGTGAAATTATGCTACAGCTTCGCTTTTGAAGCAATAGCTAGTTTTCAGACACGCCCTAGGTTAATTTTCCCCATCAACAATTTCTCTTACAATATTTTTGGCCAGCCGGACTTTGTGAGGAGTTGATTTTCTGAGCATACTTACAACGTCTTGAATATCCAACTCTGTTTCATTCAATTCAATTTCTTCATGTACATATGCAAACAGCTGTGAAACATTTACGCCTAAAGCATCAGCAATCTTTGCAAGATTAAGTAAAGCGACATTTTTCTCGCCTCGTTCAATTTGGCCGATGTATGTAAAATGAAATCCGCCCTTTTCTCCAAGAGCTTCTTGGGATAATCCCCTTTCCTTTCGCAAAGCTCTTATTTGAGCGCCAACCAGGTTTAATATCTCCTTATCTTGCATATCCACACCCCTTACACAAAAAGTGTAGACAAATATAAAGTTGGTAAACATGAGAATTAGAATCGTATATTTCAGTAAATTATATTTATAAGTATTTTTTTGGTGTATAATACTGTGTAATTGATCTTATTGGGGGGATTAAGTTGAGAAATGGGATCTCTATTGCAAAAATGCAGTGTTTAATCAAACCTCATGATGATTTGACTAAACAAGCCAACAAGACAGAACTTGAAAAAGTAAAAGAGCAACAAAATGAAGGCAGCTACCAAAGAGAAGAATTATATCAACATAAACTTGCTTACTATCATATGAAGCTTGCATTGATTTTTCTGGATAATAAGCAGCCAGATCTCGTTATAATTCTTTGTGACCGAGCTCTTTCTGCTATGCTAAAAGCGACCTACATTAAAACTCATTCAACCCTTTTTCTACCAAAATACATAACCATGACCGACCAGCTTTACCTACTACAATCGGAATCAGTCCCTGCCCTGGAGGTTGTAATATTCATTGGCACCATTCAATATCTCGCTAATGACCCGGAGATAAACAGGATAAAGAACATGAAGAAAAAGAACATTCGGCGTTTGATAAGGAAAACTGATGAAATATTATGTTTTATGTCCCAACTGATTATTGATGATCCTGCAGAGTTATATCAATCTATTTTCTAAAAATGATTGCTGGTGCGAACCTTAAGCTCACATGAAATTCCCGGAAGATTCGCACATGCTAGTATAACAAGGGTTATGGCTATTTGCTGGGGAATGATGACAATAATATAATAAAGAAATGGAGGGTCGTACTTTTGCTAGGGTAAGCCCTTGTTTTACAAGGCCTTAATTGGTCGTTGTCGCTCCTTATACAGGAGTGTGGATTTAAAATACAGGAGAAAAGCGTGGCGATAAGCTAGTTGTTCAGTCGCTCCTTATATAAGGAACGTGGATTGAAAGCGCCTGCTGCCGGGAGAGCACGTCGGTCTAGTGGGCGGTCGCTCCTTAATGCAGGAGTGTGAATTGAAAAAAATGAAGGTGTTTTTATATTGAGGCCAGCCCTCTAAGTCATATGAAAATGACTTAGAGGGGACTGGCCTTCCTTATTTTTTTCGGAAACCGATGGAATGAAGACCGATTAATTATTCCCCATTGCTTAGATCAACTTTATCTTACAGCTTAACCCAGGCCACCAGCCCATCGGGTTGATCCGGGTTGATGCCGTGGCGTTCGGCGTTGGCGAGGGCGGCGATTTGCGGGATGAAAATGAACGGAATGCCCCGCACCGCCGGGTCCAGCGGACGTTCCGTCGTAAACGCGAGGTCGACGATATCATGCGGGGCCGCATCCGCCCGATCGGCAAACGCGATGACGGTGGCTCCCCGGTCTTTGATATCGCGCATCAGGTTGCGCTGGTGGTCGATGCCGCTGTCCGACAAGGCCGCGATCACCAGCGTATCGGGGCCTACTGTCACCATTGGGCCGTGGCGCACGTCGAGCAGATGGTAGGCGTGAGCCTGCGTCTTGGCGATTTCAGTCAAGGCGATGGCACCCTCGGCGGCCAGTCCTTGCAGCTCGCCATCTGCCAGCACGACGGCGTTCGTCCAGGCAAAGTCAGAGACACGGCGGATATCGTTCTCCACGCGCGCCATATAGGCTTCACCCTGGTGAATAGCCGCTTGCATGTCGGCAATCAGGTCCTCGTCGCCGGCAAGAAAGGCGGCAAGGAGCAGATTGGCCGCATACAGATTCGTAACCGTGCGGGTCTGGCAAACGCTGTCGTCAAAGGCCCAGGGCAGTTCCAAGGCAAAATCGGCCTTTGCGGACAGCGGGGAATCCGCTACGCAGGAAATGGACAATACGGGAATGCGTTCTTCCGATTGGATCAGACGCAGCGCTTCAACTACTTCGCTGGTGCTGCCAGACCGTGACGGTGCGATGGCCAGGGTGCCAGTCAGCATAGAGCGGTAGCGGTCGGCATGGAGCATCAGATCACCGGCGGCCAGGGAAAGCGCAGGCAGGCTGGCGCGTAAGCGGAAGGAGAAAGCGGCCGCTTCACTCAAGCAATAGCTGGAGCCGGAACCGACGAAGGTCACGGAGGTGACTGCCTGTTCACGGACAAAGGCGGTAAATTCAGCGCGCTTCGCCACCATATATTCGAAGGTCTGCTGCAGGGCCTTGTATTGGCCTTTGATTTCACGATACGTCAAACTCATAAAGATGTACCTCCCGGAAATGGATTAATTATGACGCCTTGTGTCAATTTTATAATTTTTTCAATCAAAAATGCAATAGTAATGATTGATACAATCAATATTATGAGTTTATATCCACAAGAAGAGCAATATAATTTTACAAAGTGATTGATTTAATCAAAATAAACGATTATTATGATCACAAGCACAAGATTTATCCAATCATCCATTAATCAAAAGTCATTTGTTTCAAACATTCGCATAGTGGAATGGATCCAAAAAATAACGTGAACGTTGGTGACGGCAGATCAGAACGGATAAGCTAACGGACCAGAGCGACCTTATTTGCCTGGAAAGACGCCGTTTTCATTTCTAACGGACAGGAGAGCTGCTATTTGCTCAAAAAGAGCCGGATACGTGCACATTAATGCCCAATAAGGTCTGTGGTGTCCGTTACAGCTTCGAAAACTGTTGATTTCGCAGAATAACGGCACTGCGGTCCGTTAGATTGGCTTTACGGTACGATCAACAGCTGTGGTCCGTTAGATTGGCTGTGCGGCACGATCATCAGCAGTAATCCGCTAGGATTGGCTTTGCGATACGATCGCAATTGCAGCTGCAGTCGCAGTAACAGCTCCTGTTGTGGTCATGGCCCATACCTCTAAACGTTATTACCGGATCGTTCCACTAATGAGAGGGAGGTGTTAAGCTCGCTCAAACCTGCCGCTATATAGCCCACTAAAGGGTCACCTAATGAACCTTTTGTATCCGGCGTGCGGCCATACCTTTCAAGGGGGAAAAAAGATATGCCACTTATCTCATCTACTGAAATGCTGCAAACGGCGCGCAGGGAGAAATACGCCATTCCCGCTTTTAACGTGCATACCCTGGAAATGCTGCAGGCTGTCGTAGAAGCGGCGGTTGAATCGGAATCCCCGCTTATCATTCAATCCACGGTGGGCACCGTCAAACATTTGGGGCCGGATTACATCGCCCATGCGGCCAAAACGGCGGCGGATCGAACAGATCTGCCGATGGCGCTTCATCTGGATCACTGCACTGATTTTCCCACAATTATCCAATGCATACGCGCTGGCTACACGTCGGTTATGATCGACGCCTCCATGTTTCCTTTCGAGGAGAATGTAAAGCAAACCTGCAAAGTAATGGAAATCGCTCAGGCTTCCGGCGTAAATGTGGAGGCAGAGCTTGGCAAGGTCGGCGGTGTTGAGGACGACATTGTTGTGGATGAGCGGGATGCTTCGTTGGCTGATCCTGAAGAATGCGCTCTGTTTATTGAACGTACCGGTGTAAGTACGCTTGCGCCTGCGATTGGCACCGCCCACGGTATTTACAAGGGCACACCGAACATTGATTTCGAGCGGATTGCGCGCATTGCGGATCGTGTGGCTGTACCTTTGGTGCTGCACGGCGGGTCTGGCATTCCGGCTGAGCAGATTCATCAGGCGGTCGCGCTGGGTATGGCCAAGGTGAACATCGCCACCGAACTGCGCATTGCGTTCTCCGACGCGATCAAAGGGGTGTTTGCAGAGCATCCCGACGAAAACGATCCGCGTAAATACATGGTTCCGGCGAAGGAAGCGGTCAAACGGCTCGCCATGGAAAAAATGCGGCTCTGCGGTTCTGTCGGCAAAGCGGGCGTGGCCAGATGATCACCACCGTCACACTCCATGCCGCCATTGACCGGACGTATTATGTCGACAACTTCAGGGCAGGGCAGGTGCAGCGGGTGGCCCGGCAGGTTGACGAGCCAGGGGGCAAAGGCAACAATGTTGCCAAGGTGATCCGCCAGCTCGGCGGTGAGGTCACGGCCACCGGCATCATTGGCGGCAACAATGGCGCGTTTATTGAGAGCAGCCTGACGGAACGGGGCATCCAGACGGCCTTTGTCCATGGACCGGGAGAGTCGCGGGTCTGCCTCAACATCCTGGATGAGTCCACCGGAACGTCCACCGAGTTGCTCGGGCAGGGAGCGGCCATAACGGAAACGGAGGTTGAAGCGATCAAGGAAACGGTGCACCAGCTTGCCTTACAATCCACGGTGGTTGTGCTGTCAGGCAGTTTGCCCGCCGGTACGCCGGAAGGCTTGTATGCAGAACTGATCAGCATCGTGCGTTCCACTGGAGCGCGGACCTTCCTGGATACCAGCGGAAGGGCCTTCAGCGCGGTGCTCGACGCAACGCCTCACCTAGACGCGATGTCTCGCCATGACGCGATGCCTCACTTCGTGAAGCCGAACGAGCAGGAACTGTCCGGCTGGTTGGGCCACGTACCGCAGGAACCTAGCGAGTGGGCCCGGGCCGCGCAGATGCTGGCGGACCGGGGAATCGCCGAGGTATGTGTAACGCTCGGCAGCCGGGGAGCTGTGGCACTTCTGGATGGCGCAGGGTATCTGGTGACACCGCCGGCCATTCAGCCCGTGAATACTGTGGGCTGCGGTGACGCCTTTGTGGCCGGTATGGCGTATGCGGGGGAACTCGGCCATTCGGCCGCAGACAGGCTGCGTACCGCCGCTGCAGCGGCTGCGGCGAATGCGATGTCCGCGAAAGCGGGGGATATCGACTACCGTCTTTTCCGGGAATACGAGCAGCAGGTGCAGGTTACAGCTCTGTGAAGAGTCCGGCAAAAGCGTGCGGTTGCACGTTTTTCCAACAGGATGCGGGTTTACTTGGGTGTATTGCAATCCATCCTTTCATCCTCCACAATAGAGCTAACACGGGTTGTAACAGCCCAGATATATCAAAGGAGAGACATATGCAATATTCAAAGGGTGAACTTCGCAGAGCGAAAACACTGGAATTAATAAAATCGCGCGGAAAAATATCGCTGCAGGAGATTATTGAAGCCATCGGCTGCTCGGAAGCGACCGCAAGACGTGATCTGGACGTGCTGGAGAAAGCGGGCAGTATCATCCGTACGACCGGTGGAGCCATTTACGAAGGGGCGCTGATGCCGTCGGCCGCAGAGCTGCCTTTTGCCGCCAAACATGACTTCCAACGGCAGGATAAAGAGCAAATTGCCGAAGCTGCAGCTGCCCTGGTGCAGGAAGGGGACATTATCTGCCTCACCGGGGGAACTACGACGTTTTTTATTGCAAAAGCGCTGAAAAAACAGCGGAATATCACGATTGTCACCAACGCGGTGAACATCGCTTTTGAACTGGCCGACGCGGAAGATATTCAGGTGGTGGTGATCGGCGGTGTGATGCGGGCCAAGAGCTATGAGCTGAGCGGTCCGCTGGCGGAGAACGTGATCGATAAAATCAACATTACCAAAATGTTTCTTGGGGTGGACGGTGTGTCTCTTAATCACGGGTTTACGATGCATTCCGAGCTTGAAGCCCGTATCGCTCAATTAATGATAGAACGTTCCAGCGAAGTGTATGCTGTATTCGATCAAAGCAAGCTGGAGAAGAGCGCTTTGTTTACCATTACCCCCCTGGATCAGGTGACGGGGGTAATCACGAATAAACAGCCTGAGGGATGGTTTGAGCAAGCGTGCCGGGAGCAGCGGATTGCCGTACATACACCTATGGACCACACCGCTTTTATCTAATGGCTTAATGGCGCTTATGCTCAAGTAACCTCCCCTTCATATGCTGGCTAATTTGCAGGATTAGGGGGATATGCAAATGCGGTTTTCCAAGTTTATGCTGATCATCATGGCGGTTTGCGTTGTATTCGCTGCAGCGGGATGTGGAGGCCCTTCCACGTCCGGCAGCGATACAACCGCAGACCCGCAAGGCAAGGTGAAGCTGGTCTTCTGGAGTCATCAGGAAGATGGAATTGTAAACGCATACAAAAAACTGATCGCCAAATACCAGGACGCACATCCTGATGTAACCATTGAGTATCAGACCTTTCCGTATGATGTGTACAACCAGAAGCTGAAGGCTTCATTCTCCGCGAAACAACCGCCCGATATCGCCGAGTTTTTTGGCACCTGGGTTCCCGAATATTCCAAGAACAATTTGCTTGTTGAAATCCCTGATAGCGAAAATGTAAAAAAAGCCTACTATGACGCGCCTCTTGGCGGGTATATGCGGGATAACAAGCTGTACGGGCTGCCGCTGGAATACAACATTGAAAACGGCGGCATGCTGATTCATCCACAAATGCTGAAGCAGCAAGGCTTCGATCAGCCGCCGTCCACCTGGAACGAGCTTGTGGATTATGCCCAAAAACTGACCGTGCGCGAAGGAGATGTCATTAAAGTCAAGGGCTTTGATTTTGTATCGACGGACAATATCACTTTTACCTTTTTATCGCTTATTTTGCAGCAAGGGGCAAGCTTCTGGGGAGAAGGAGGACATGTGAACTTCAATACTCCAGAGGCACGTCAGGCGATGTCGGCCCTGGTCTCGCTTGTGGCTGATGACAAAGTCACGGATTTGACCGCGTTTGGCGGGGAGCTGGATACCTCCGATCATTTCTTTCGCGGCAATTCGGCCATGACCTATCGCGGCCCTTGGACGATTTCTGCGGGCATCAACAACTATAAGGTTAGCGATTTTGAATACGTGCCTGTGCCGTCCTTTACGGACAGTCCACCTGTTTTTGCCGCCGAATCCGGCTGGGGTCTTACGGTGGCGAAGCAAAGCAAACAGCAGGAGGCTGCGCTGGATTTCATCCAGTTCATTTCGGAGAAGGACAACCTTGAGGCGTGGAATACAGATACCTTTACCGTTCCGGCCAAAAAAGAAATCGCCGAAGACCCGGCATTCCAGAGCAGCAATCCTTATATGAAAACCTCGCTGGCAGTGCTGCCGTTAGGTCAATGGATTGGCCCTGTGGCCGACCGGGACTACTTCTTCAAGCAGGTCAACGACAATTTTCAGTTGATGGTCAGCGGGCAATTGAATGTGGAGGCAGGATTGGCGAACATCGAAAAGGCTATCAATGATAGCCAGGATCAACATAAGTGATAAGGGGGCTCGGGCATGAGTGTTGCTGTACCAACCGACAAGACGAAGGGACTTAAAGCGGCAGGAAAGACGGCGGGGTACAGGGCAAAACGGAGATTTATCATCATATCACTGGTGCCGATTCTGCTCCTGTTCGGGGTGTTCGCTTTTCTTCCGATTGCGTGGAGCCTTGGTTTGTCCGTATTCAAGTATGACCCGCTCAGCTCAAATGCGGTGTTTGTGGGGGCAGAGAACTACAGCCGTATGCTGCAGGACGCCGTTTTTCTAAAGTCGTTATGGGTCACATTCAAATTCGTCATCATCACCGTGCTGGTCAATATCGTCATCACGCTGCTGATTGCTGCGGCCATTCAGCGGGTCAGAATCCCGTGGCTCAAAAATTTGTTCCGGACGCTGTTCTTTCTGCCAACGATTGCACCACTCGCGGGCACGGCTATCGTATGGAGCACGATGTTCAATTACAACAACGGCCTGTTCAACATGGTGCTGGCCAAGCTGCATATGGCTCCGATCCAGTGGCTGAGCGATCCGCATTATGCGCTCTATTCCGTCATTTTGATGACTTTGTGGGCAGATATTGGCTATAACATCGTACTTTTTATTGCAGGAATGGACTCCATTCCCGACATGTACTACGAAGCGGCGATCCTGGAGGGCGCAGGCCGGTGGCATATCTTTTTCCACATCACCTTACCACTGCTGCGCAGAACGCTGCTGTTTGTCTCCGTGACCACGGTCGTTTCCTATTTCCAGGCTTTCCCGCAATTCCAGATCATGACCAAAGGGGAGCCGTTCAACGAGACACGCGTGCTGGCACTGCACATTTATGACCAGGCCTTCTCCAACTCGAACATGGGATATGCCTCGGCTATGGCGACCGTATTTCTCATGATCATTCTGCTCGTGACTTTGCTGCAACTGAGATGGGGACGTGCGCAGTGGGAACATTGAGAGGGGGAAAAGAAGCTTATGCCGCATAAACGCAGTGTTTGGGACGGGGTGCTGATCGCTGTGCTGGCAGTGGCGGCCTGTATCATGCTGCTGCCTTACGCCTGGATGGTGCTGTCTTCGCTGAAGAGCAACATGGAGATCGTGTCAGGCTCTGGCGGATTTTTTCCCAGCCAGCCCAGCCTGGAGGGATACCGAACGGTTTTTCAAGATGCACCATTTGTCACGTGGCTGTTGAACAGTCTGGTGACCTCCGTCATCATCACGGTGATTACCTTGTTGACCAGTTCTCTGGCCGGATATATTTTTGCCAAACATCAATTTAAGGGGAAAAGACTGCTGTTCATGCTGATTCTTGCGACGATGATGATTCCGTTCCAGGTCATTATGATTCCGACCTATCTGATCACGTCCGAGCTCGGATTGGTCAACAATTTGATGGCGATCATTTTGCCTAATCTGGTCAGCTCCTACGGGGTGTTCCTGGCCAAACAGTTCATTGAGGAGATTCCGCAGGATCTGCTGGAAGCAGCAAGAATAGACGGCGCGGGCGAGTTCAGGCTGATGCTGCGCATCATTTCGCCGCTCATCATGCCGATGCTGTCGGCGCTGGGCATATTCACGTTCATGAACTCCTGGAACAACTACCTGTGGCCGCTGATCGTGCTGAATGATGAGAGCAAAATGACCGTTCCGCTCGCCTTGGTCTATTTTAACGGAACACACCAGGTCAATTACAATGTCGTCATGTCCGCAGCGGTTCTGATTACGATACCGGTTATTATTGTGTTTCTGATCTTCCAGAAGCAATTCATTAAAGGTCTGACCATGACAGGCATGAAATAAGGGGTGAGGAGAAGAGCTATGACGAAAATTTCAATTATCGGTGCAGGCAGTGCGTTTACCCGTGAGATCGCGATGGATATCCTTCTGATCGAAGGGCTGGAGGGCGGTACGATCGCTTTGGTCGATATCGACGAGCGGCGGCTTGAGCTGGCGCGCAGACTGGTGCTCAAGATCGTAGAAATGACAGGGACAAAGTGGGAGGTCATCGCTTCCACAGATCGCAGGGAAGTCATCGGTGGCTCGCAGTTTGTAATCAACCAGATTGAGGTTGGCGGGCTGGAGACGGTGCGATACGAATATGAAATTCCACTAAAATACGGGGTCAAGCAATGTATAGGCGATACGCTCGGACCGGGAGGCCTGTTCAAGACACTGCGCACCCTTCCCAGCTGGATCGAGATCGTCCGGGACGTTGAGGAGCTGTGCCCGGACAGCATGATTTTGAACTATACCAATCCGATGTCTGCGGTCACACTGCTGACTTCCCGCATCACGGACATTCCGGTGGTCGGCCTCTGCCATTCCATCCAGAATACGTCCGCTCAATTGGCGGAATACGCTGGGGTTCCGTATGAAGAGATGCACTGGAGAGCCGGCGGCATCAACCATATGTCCTGGTTTGTGGAGCTGTCCCATGCCGGGCAAGACCTGTATCCGGTTCTGCTGGAAAAAATTAAGGACCCCGAGCTGCTGCGCCAGGACCCGGTCCGCTTTGACGCCATGAAGTATTTGGGCGCCTTCGTCTCGGAATCGAGCGGCCATTTCTCGGAGTATATTCCGTATTACCGCAAACGCCAATCGCTCATCGATCTGCACTGCAGCACCGGTTATAACGGGGCCACAGGCTTTTATGCCGACAATTGGCCGATTTGGCGCAAGGAGAACGACGAGCAGATCGTGCAGCAGCTCGCAGGCACGCTGCCGCTTGAAATGCAATCCAGCAATGAATATGCGGCTGTGATTATTGAAGCTGTATTGAAAAACGAGCCGAAGGTTATTTACGGCAACGTTCCCAACCGGGGGTTGATCGAAAATCTGCAGGCAGACGGCGTAGTTGAGGTGGCCTGCCTCGTTGACCGGAAGGGCGTTCAGCCTACCCGTTTCGGAAAGCTGCCGGAGCACTTGGCTGCATTATGCCGTTCGAACATGGCCTTTTTTGACCTGGCTGTAGAAGCTGTGCTGCAAAGAGACAAGGAAATGGCCCGCCATGCGCTGATGGTGGACCCGTTGACGGCAGCCGTATGCTCCCTGGATGAAATCGGCAGCATGTTCGAGGAACTGTATGAGGCGGAGCAAGGTATTGTTCCGGTATTGAAATGATGCGGCCTCAGGAGGGGGCGAAGCCCGTCGTTGTCGTCGCCGGTGAACTGAACGTGGACGTCATTGTGTCCGGGAATGATGTCATGCCGGAATGGAACCGGGAAAAGATGGTCGATGGCTTCGAGGTCGTGCTCGGTTCCTCCTCGGCGATCACGGCCTGCGCGCTGGCCAGCCTTGGAGCGGACGTGCGGTTCGTCAGCGTGGTGGGGGACGATGATTTCGGCACCTTCTGTACTGGCGAGCTGCAGCGCATGGGTGTCAATACGGAGCATGTCACCCGGCTGCCGGGCATCAAGACAGGTGTGACCCTGTCCTTATCCACACCTGCCGACCGCGGGTTGTTAACCTACGCCGGCAGCATCCCGCTGCTGACCCCGGCGTATATCCCGGAGACGCTGCTGCGGCAGGCCGAACATCTACACTTCGGCTCCTACTATTTGCAGGACGGCATGAGACCTCACTGGCTGGAACTCTTTAAAAAGCTGCGTGCGGACAGGATCAGCACGTCCTTTGACACAGGCTGGGATGTAGCCAATCAGTGGGACCGCGAGGGCATCAGTGCGCTGCTGGCGGAAACGGATTTGTTCATTCCGAGTGAGGAGGAACTGCTGCATATTTTCCCGGCCGATCAGGTCGCCAGTGTGCTTGAATCCATGCTGCCTTCTGTCGCTGGTATGGTGGCAGTCAAGCAAGGCTCCAGAGGCGCTTCGCTGCGCGAGTTTGACGGAAGTGTGATATCGGCAGCGCCTTATGTGGTGACCCCGGTGGACACGACGGGAGCAGGTGATTGCTTCAACGCGGGCATCATTTACGGCTATCTGCTCGATCGTCGCGGTGAGGAACTGTTGCGGTTCGCCAATGCGTGTGGGGCGCTGTCGACGCTTGGGGTCGGAGGAACAGGCAGTCTGCCGACAGTGGAAACCGTCTCGCGTTTGCAAGCTGGACATGGCCAGTGAAGGCGGGATACGCTCAGTGAATGCAGGTTATCATGTACGAATCCAATTTGAACAATAGGAGTTGAGGAATGATGATGAAGCTCGGGAAAATGTTGCTGGCAGGTGTAAGCATGGTTGTGGGGATTGGTCTGGCTTCTGGAAATGTGCAGCCTTCTGCTGCCTCTGCGGCAGGTACTGAATATTACGTGGCGACGAGCGGCAGCGACACCAATGCGGGAACGAGCGACGCGCCGTGGAAGACGCTGCAGCACGCGGCTGACACGGTTCCTGCGGGCAGCACGGTCTATGTGCGGGGCGGTGTATACAACGAGAAACTGAAGATCACCCGCTCCGGCTCCGCTTCTGTGGGCCCTATTGTGTTTGCCAACTATGACAATGAGGCACCAATCATTGACGGCAAAGGACTTGCGGTCAGCGGGTCCGAAGGGCTGGTCGAGCTGGCTGATGTGAATTATGTTACCGTGCAGGGGTTTGAAATTCGCAATTTTACTACGGCTTCCAAAGATGCAGTACCTGTAGGTGTCTATGTCCATGGTGCGGGCGGTTTCATCAATCTGTCCAACAACAAAGTTCATGATATCAAAAACACAGCAACTCCGAGTGGCAGTGACCGGCTGGGCCGGGATGCCCATGGCATCGCCGTGTACGGAACGAAAGCACCCGATTCCATTCACGACCTTACGATCAGCGGCAATGAGCTGTACAATCTCGTGCTGGGCTCCAGCGAATCGCTCGTTTTGAACGGTAACGTGGACGGTTTTACGGTGAGCAATAACCTCGTTCATGATAATGACAATATCGGGATCGATCTGATCGGTTTTGAGGGAACTGCGCCGAACACCGCCTACGATCAGGCGCGGAACGGCTTGGTGAAGAGCAACCGGGTGTACAACAATTCCGTGAAAAATAACCTGTCTTACGCAAAAGACGACAACTCGGCAGGCGGCATCTATGTGGATGGCGGCAAGGATAGCGTGATCGAGCAGAACTACAGCTACAACAACGATATCGGCGTCGAGATTGCCTCCGAGCATGCCGGCAAATCCACCAGCAATATTACGGTGCGCAGCAACGTGATTTATAACAACCGTCTGACCGGTATCGCTATAGGAGGTTATGACACCAAGCGCGGCTCAACGGTAAACTGCAAGATTGTGAATAATACGGTGTACAATAACGATACTTTGAACGATTATAACGGCCAGCTCCTCGTGCAGTATGATACGCAAAATAACGTGATCAAAAACAATATTTTCGTGGCCAACTCCACGGATGTGCTGTTTTACAATGAATACACCAAAAACTCCGGCAATGTTGTGGATTACAATTTATATTTTGCTCCGGGCGGCAGCTCGGATGCCACCTGGACCTGGAAAAATAAAGAGTATACGGGATTCTCCGCATATAAATCGGGAACCGGCAACGATGCGCATTCTCTGTTCGCCGATCCCAAATTCGTGAATGCGGCGGGCGGCGACTTCCATTTACAGCCTTCGTCTCTGGCGATTGATGCCGGGCACACGGACACTGCCATTATCGGAACAGGGGATATTGACGGAGAGTCCCGCGTGAAAGGAAGCGCCGTGAATATCGGTGCTGACGAGTAAACCTTATAGTAGAATGAAAACAGTGCGTACCGAGTTTACTGGTACGCACTGTTTATGTGTTTATTTAAGACGGGAGACGAGTCTCTATTTTTTTGTATTTTGCACCGAACGTATGTGCTATAATTGATTGTGTGTTGGGAGTGATTCTACACAATGAGGGTAGGTGGGGAAATGCCGGTATGGCAGCTTATTCATAGAAATGGGGAGTCTTATGCTGCCGAGATAAGGCCTATGGAGATTGCAGATGTCGGAGCTTTGAAGCAAATGGGATGGGAGAATACTTTTGATTGGAGTATATATTTGGATGTAGAGCACTTATCTGATGCATATGTACTTCTTGTCTCGGGTAATAACTATATTCAGGGAGCGATTGCAATGCGAGCGGATGTGGGGTTTGTTGAGATTGATCTCCTGGAGAGTGCACCGTCTAATCGGTACATAAATCCAAATCGAGAGTTTATCAATGTGAGCGATGTACTTATGGGGTCTGCTTGTTTGTTGAGTTTGCAGTTAGGCTTTGAAGGTTTTGTCACCTTCACACCTAAAACCAGATTACGGGCTTACTATGATGAGCGTTTTGGAGCAAGGGACTTAGGTTCCAAAATGTATTTGGATGATATTGCAGCTCAGAGACTCGTTCAGTTATACTATAGATAGGGATAGGGAGATGATGTCATGAAAAATACTCAGAGGGTACGAAGGCTTGCACGCTTGAGTTCATCATCAATGCACTTCAAACATGAGTCGGGGGTCATGATTATTCCTCCGGAACCGGGCACTGAGGAACATACTAGAGCTGCTATGCAAAAGGTTCGTCAGCAGTTGAAGGATGATCTTGGTGAAGAAGAATATAACAACCGTATGAAAGCAACCAATGAATGGTTTGAAAACTATACTGGGATCAAAGTCCACTCCAAGTGAATGGGCTTTTATTTTTTTGTGCAATAGTCGGCATTTACGGTGAGCCAGGGATTAAGCGTGTCAAAATGGCGAACGCCGACAGTCTGGCCAAGCGGATGGTGGAGGATCTTTTGCAGGATATGAAGATTCTGGGGATCTGCCTTCCGTTCGGCAGGGAAAGCGGCTGAAGGGGCATTGGAAGTGATTTCGCCAAAGGAGCTGAAGCTGTAGTTCAGGGGGCAGAGTCGACGAAAGCCATTGTCGCCCGCATGGGCCGCACTGGTACGGTCGGTGAACGCAGATCGGTTATCCCGATATCACTATACAATTTACATTCCTGATACTTCCTGTATCCGCCTCATTTGTCCCTTCACAATCGAGGGGCTGAATATCACCTTTCCTGCCAGAAATCGTAGACGAGAAGTGTAATGATTATTTTCATAAAGGTTGCGTAAAACCCTTCCGAATTAATTCAAAATCTTGCATAAAAATTCGAGAAACAGTAGGAAAGATGGTACCTTGGATTTATATAATAGCAGACATTAACTTCCGATAATAGAACGGTAATCGAATTGCTAACTACTTCAAAGTCACAAGAAACATACCATTTTAAAAGAAAAGGAGAAATGTATGGAACAGAGAAGATTGAAGTATTTCCTGAACTGCATTCTGATCATGTCACTGGTGCTGGGCTTTTTCCCATGGCTTGCGGCTCCGCAGGTTCAGGCTGAAGAGGCGGCGGCAGCCGAGGAGGATGATCTGTTATCCCAGAACCGGCCAGCGTATGCCTCATCCACGTTGGGCAACAGCACACCGGACCTCGTAGTGGATGGAAAAACAGATACACGCTGGGAAAGTGTGTGGCAGCAGGACCCGCAGTGGCTTTATGTGGATCTTGGTGCGGAGGCCAAGCTGTCCAGGGTGGAGATCGAGTGGGAAAATGCCTATTCGAAGGAATTTGAGATTCAGGTCTCCGATGACGGGGAGAACTGGAATCCTGTGTTAACTGAGACAGATGGACAAGGCGGCTTATTCTCGAAACTGGTTTCTGGAGAAGGACGTTATGTCAGAGTATTCAGCACCAAGCGTGCGCAAGAGGCATACGGGCTTTCGATCTGGGAATTCAGAGTATATGGAACGGGTGGCATCAAGCCGCAGCCGGAAGCCCCGAATCTTGCGCTGAACAAGCCGGTTACGGTGTCTTCGCTTGAGAAAGAAGAAGAGGGCAAAGAAAATCTGTCAGAGAAGGATTATCTGGCGGCTAACGCAACAGACGGTGATGCGAGTACGCGCTGGTCCTCCGCACACAAGAATAATGAATGGATCTACGTCGATTTGGGGGAAACAAGCGAAATCGGCAGTATCGTTTTGAACTGGGAGGCCGCTTACGGCAAAGCCTATGATATCCAGGTTTCGGACGATGCACGCAGTTGGACGACCATATACAGAGAGCTGTGGGGCTCAGGCGGCAAAGAGAGCATACCGCTCTATGCCAAGGGGCGCTATGTGAAAATGTTGGGAATCGCCCGTGGGAGCGAGCACGGATACTCGCTGTTCGAATTCGAGGTTCACGCGTACCGTGAGGGCGATGAGAAGCCGGTCTATACCATTCCGGACATCCCGTCCCCGGAGTCCGTGAATGTTGGAGCGGGCAGCTATGAAATCAATGATATTACACAGCTTGAACCGAAAAACCCGAAATACCGGACAGAGGATGTCGTTTCGCCGATTCCATCCAATGATTGGTGGCAGTCGCTGCTGATCTCCAGGCTGGGAGACAGCAACGGACTGATTACCCTGCCATTCAAGAACAAATATACGAAGCTGGGGCTGGCTATCCTGAATCCGGGTGAAGGTTATGCATCGGCAAACGGCGCTTCAATCGATGCCGACGGAGACCCCGATCTTTTCCTGCTGCCGAACACGATCAATCCGTCGGAGATGGAGACCAAAGTTTCCGGATACGGGGACTATTCGGCAAACGTGATTCTGAGCGATGATGGCACTGCCAAAATGAGCACTACCTTCGTCAAAGGATCGCCGTACATTTATAACACATTTGCCAACCCGGACGCCATTATTTTGCAGTCACCGGTCATTACCGGACTGTTTGACGATAACGGCAAGCCTGTGCTGGAGAATGACGGCGATACGCTGACCGCTGATCATATCGGCATCAAGGTCACCAATAAGGACCGGGCGCCGGTTCCGCAGACTTTTGACCGGTATTACGGTGTCTTTGCACCGCCGGGAACGGTTTTCACAAGACTGGGCAGTAACATCAAAATGAAATTGGGGTCGGGCGGAGATTACTTATCCATCGCTACCCTGCCATCCGCAGCAGAGCTTCCTTATTTTTATCAGCATGCTTATGCATTTGTAAAAGATACCCGGGTAGATTACAGTTTCGATCAGGAGTCGTCCACGGTCAGCACCCGGTTCAATTCAATTACGGAGCAGAAGAGAACAGGCTTCTCTTCCGATACGCTGATGGCCTTGCTGCCGCACCAATGGAAAATAACTTCCTCTTCCCTGACGGAGCTGACTTATCCGTCCATCCGGGGAACGCTTAAGGTGCATGAAGGCAATACCTTCACAACCAGCGACCGTTTTTACGGAATTGTACCGCAGTTCGCGGAGCCGGATGATCCGACGTATTCCAGGGCACAACTGAGTGCTTATCTGGATTTGCTGGATGCCGACCTGACGGGGAACAACATGATTGAAGACCCGTATTGGCAGGGGAAGAAGCTGCATCCGCTGGCGCTGGCGGTGATCATAAGCGATCAGATTGGGGATGAGGAAAGAAAAGAATACTATCTCGGAATTTTGCGGGACATTTTGACCGACTGGTATACATATTCAGAGGATGAACCGCAGCATTCCTATTATTTCCACTATTCGCCGGAATGGGGAGCCATATTCCCTTATCACAGCGGTTTTGGGGTTAACACGGGGCTGACGGATCATCATTTTACTTACGGATATTATGTCTTTGCTTCGGCGGTGCTGGCTTCCTATGACGAAAGTTTCCTGAACGATTACGGGGATATGGTGGAGGTGCTCATCCGGGACTATGCCAATCCTTCCAAAACGGATGACCAGTTCCCTTGGATGCGCAATTTTGATCCGTATGAAGGCCATTCCTGGGCTGGCGGTTATGCCGACAATCCGAGCGGCAACAACCAGGAAGCGGGGGGAGAAGCGCTGTTTGGCTGGGTAGGCCAATACATGTGGGGCATGGTGACTGGCAACAATGCTTACCGTGATGCAGGAATTTGGGGCTTTACGACAGAAGAAAAAGCGATTGAGCAATACTGGTTCAACTATGATCACGACAACTGGACCGAAGGCTATAAGCATGCTATAGCAGGCCAGGTTTATGGCAGTGCCTATCTGTTTGGAACCTTTTTCTCGGGTGATCCGCAGCATATCTACGGCATTCACTGGCTGCCGCCTGCGGAATGGATGACTTATTACGGACGTGATCCGGAAAAGGCGAAAGCCTTGTATGAAGGCATGGTCCAGGATAACAACGGGCCGGAAAATACGTGGCAGCATCTGATCTGGCCTTTTGAATCGATCAGCGACGCACAGGCGGTGCTTACCAAGTGGGATACGACCGCTATGCAGAAAAACGAGGTATTCAACGCGTATTGGTTTGTACACAGCATGGCGACGCTTGGCACACGCACAATGGATATTTGGGCCAATGACCCGGGGGTAACGGTATATAATTCGGTATATGAAAATGGTGAAGGATACATCGCTCAAGTTTGGAATCCGTCGAACAGCGAGAAAACGTTCGTGTTCTATAATGCGCAAGGGGAAACAGGCTCCACAACGGTCTATCCGGGCGCACTGGTCACCGTAGACCCGACCGAAGTGACAACGGTTGAACCGGATACGAACTCCGGAATCGTCTATCTGGATCGCTCGAATTGGACAGTGACAACCTTTTCCGATTCCTCTCCTGAGGCTGGGAAGCTGATGTTCGATAACGATCTCAGCACCCGCTGGACGTCGGAACGGGCGCAAAGCGGCACGGAGTGGATTGAGGTTGACCTGGGCGCACCGCAGTCTTTCGACACCCTATTCATAAACGCCGGTACGAGCGGCGGTGATTATGCCCGTGCTTATGAAGTTTACGTTTCCGACAACGGACAGGACTGGGGAGAGGCCATTGCAAGCGGAGTGGGCAATTCAGCCAGCATCGCCACAACCTTTCCGCTGCAAAACGTAAGATATATCAAAATCGCGCAAACCGGCACAGCCGACAGCTGGTGGTCGATTTCCGAGCTGAAGACGGCCAAAATGGGCAAAAACGGGGGAAATAGCGGCGGGGATACCACCAGCCCGGCTAAAGGAGAGCTGACTGACCACTCGCTGTGGACGGTCACAACTTCGACCTACGGCAATCAGGATATTGCCGCCAACATGCTGGATGGCGATCTGGCAACCCGCTGGACCTCCGGACAAGATCAGACCAATGGGCAGTGGATTCAACTGGATCTGGGGAAAACAGAAACCTTTGATACAGTGACTCTGAATCCGGGCTCTTTTACAGAGGATTATCCGGACAGCTACAGAGTATATGTTTCAAACGATAACAAGAAATGGAACGGACCTGTGGCCAGCGGACAGGGAGCGCAGGGCGACCTTACGATTACTTTCCCAATTCAAAACGCCCGTTATCTGAAGATCGTACAGACAGGCCAGTCTTCCAAGTGGTGGTCCATCGCGGAGTTTTCCATATTCCATTACGGAACGGGAAAGCAAACAGAATTGTCACGGAGCGGCTGGAGTATGACCGCTTCCTCTACGGCGGCCGACAGCAGTAAGACCGGGATGCTGGATGGAGACACCGCTACCCGCTGGTCCACCGGCAAGCCGCAGGAGGAAGGGCAGTGGATTGAGCTGGATCTGGGAACCGTTCAATCCTTTAACCAGATTGTGATGGACAGCAGAGGCAGCGCTGAGGACTATGCCCGTGGATACCAGTTGCTGGTCTCCAGAGATGGTGAGACATGGGGAAGCCCGGTCGTGGAAGGGAAGGGAGCGGCGTCCAAAATGACATTAACCTTCCCGGCGCAGACGGCACGTTATATCAAGGTTATTCAGACTGGTACGGATTCCCGCTGGTGGTCGATCAGCGAATTCCGCGTTCTGGCTCGGGATGCGAGAAATCAGGATGACGCTATTGCAGGTGTGCTGGATCGTGAAGCATGGACGGTGACGGCTTCGGTGTATGGCAGCGAGTCCGATGAGACCAATATGCAGGACGGTAATCTGCACACCCGTTGGACTTCCGGTGAGAACCAGACCGAAGGGCAATGGCTCCAGCTTGATCTGGGGGACGTCCACAGCTTTCGGCAGATCAGCATGGATTCAGGCAGCAGCAGAGACGATTACGCGCGGGGATACCAGATCTTCGTTTCCAACGATGCCTCCGCCTGGGAGCTTGTTGCGGAAGGGGAAGGCACCTCACGGGTTGTAACTCCGAAGTTCAGGGCTCAAAACGCCCGATATATTAGAATCGTTCAAACCGGGGAAGCAGAGAAATGGTGGTCAATTGCGGAGTTGAATGTATTCAAGTAAACGTTGGCTTTAAATTTATGTATCAACACAGCATGCTAAGGATGTAAAATTGGTTTGGCTTCTGTCTAAAATTCGTATGAAAAGTATGATGTGGCAGAAGCCAATGCGATTTGCCAAATAATATACATATTCTAGTTGTTCTCCCAAGCTCGTAGGTTTCGAACAGACGACAGACCTGCATCAACTTAACGAAATGGCGAAAGGGCTGCAGTACAAGTACGAGTGACCCGGCAAAAGTTCCTCGCGCAAGAGTTGACTGCTTCCCGCAAAACGGCTTTCGGCTCGTGTATGGAATTTCCGGTTGTATTCGTTGATAAGCTCGTCCAAAACCATCGATTGCCTGAGAACAGAGGAGTGAGTTAATCCGTATATTTGCTCCAGCTCGTAAAGCTGTTGTCTGGATTGTTCGATTTTCAGACTTAAGTTCTCCTGTTCAGGCATGCGTATCCCTCCTTTCATTCACATAACCCTTAGTTTAGGTGCTTATGCCTTTATTTAGGAGAAAAATATTTAAGAATGAGATATTTAAGATAATAGAAAACAGATTTGGAGCTGATCTCGGCATTGAACTGAGTATACTGCATTTTGGGATATATATGTTGCATGATATTATCGAGATAAGTCGGGAAAGGGGCATGCTTGTGGAGGAAATACAGCTGAGTAAGGAGCTGTTCGGCCTGCTTGACGGCAGCAGACTGGAAAGCAAACAAGGGGAAGCGATGATGTTGCTTACCGTCACGGATGATCATTGGCCGCATGTGGCGATGATCAGTGCGGGTGAGATCGTGGCGCTCAACAGACGGCAACTGCGGCTCGCACTCTGGTCTGGTACCACAACGACAGGCAATGTGATCAGAACCGGGAAAGCCACGCTGGCGGCGTTTGCCGATGGGAGGGCGTATTATGTACGGCTCCTGCTTGAGCAGCTTCCGGAGCTGCCTGATGCGGAATATCCGCGCGCCCGTTTTACGGCGACGGTCGCCTCGTCCAGAGCGGATACAGCGAAGTATGCAGATATTCTAACAGGCGTTACCATTCGTTTGAAGAATCCTGCAGAGGTGCTGAAACGGTGGGAGAAAACGCATGAAGAGCTTATGCGGTAAATAAAGAGCCAGCCCTGCACGTTAGATGCGTAAGGGCTGGCTTTTTATACTGGATAACCCGTGAGCTTTTAGACGACAGCTTCTCTAGAGTGAAAATTACAGAGATTTCAGCGCCTTGTCCAACTGGGCGCCGTATTCGGTTGCAGCCGGATCGGTTGTCTCTTCAGTGTTGTAGTAGTACAGAATCAGAGCATTTTTGTGTTCAAATGTCAGGTATTTGAAAGGCAGGCTCCCTATCTGCTCTTTGAAATTGACCAGCCCCGCCTGACGTGCTTCTTCGGAGTTGAAGGTGTAAATAGTAACGATTTCTTCTTCGCCGGATTTTGTTTTTACGATGTTACGGTCAGGCTGTGTGTCGTTCAGCACCCAATCGTTATCGGCTTTGCTGGATGTAAGGGGAATTCCTTCCTTTTGAATTGCGGCTTTAACACTGTCCGCCGTCAGCTCTTCCGCTCCTGCAGCTTCTTCGCCGGAATTGACTTCCCCGGTCTGGCCGTTGACTGAATTCGAATCGGTGCCCGGTGAGGTTTCTGTATTCTCCGTATTTTGTCCGCTGTTTGTCGCTCCATCATTGTTCGAGCAGGCGGCGAGGGTGAGCAGGGAAACGGCAAGCATAAGACTCGCTAAAAATTTCATAGTTTACCTCCTGTGTCTTTTACGCCCATACAGACTTCTTAAGGACGCAGCTTTATAGGTACCATGTGTATTATTAACCATATACAGAGTAAAATAAACAATATTAAAGGGAAAAACACCACAAGATGGAACTGGAGAATGGCTGCATTTACCTCATCTCGGCCCGATGGTATGATTTAGAGAACAAGCTTATCATGTCATGCCAAAACGGATATGAGTAAATGGAGGAATAGAGATGAGCAGTAAATTGGAACAAGCAACAGTAGGTTTTATTGGAACAGGAGTCATGGGCAAGAGCATGGCTCGTCACATTATGAAAGCGGGTCACAAGGTCCATGTATACACGCGGACGGCAGCCAAGGCTGACGATCTGGTACAGGAGGGAGCGGTGTGGCAGGATACCCCTGCCAAGCTGGCAGCCGCATGTGATGTGGTCATTACGATGGTCGGATATCCTCAAGATGTGGAACAAATCTATCTGGGTGAGGACGGTCTGATCGCACACGCCCGCAGCGGCGCTTACCTGATCGATATGACAACCTCCAGTCCGCTGTTAGCACAGCGGATTCATGAAGCCGCAGCCGCGAAAGGGCTGTATGCACTGGATGCTCCCGTATCCGGCGGGGATATAGGGGCAAGGGAAGCGAGATTGTCCATTATGGTCGGCGGCAAGCAGGAGGATTACGAAGCGGTGCTGTCGATCCTCAAGCTGATGGGTACCAATATTGTGTTGCAGGGTACGGCCGGTGCAGGACAGCATACGAAAATGTGCAACCAGATCGCCATTGCCTCGAATATGCTTGGCGTATGCGAGGCGCTTGCTTACGCCAAGCAGGCGGGGCTGAATCCGGAGCAGGTGCTGAAGAGCATCGAAAGCGGTGCGGCGGGAAGCTGGTCGTTGAGCAATTTGGGTCCACGTATGATTGCTGGCAACTTCGAGCCCGGCTTTTATGTGAAGCATTTTATCAAGGATATGGGAATTGCGCTGGAGTCGGCCAAGGAAATGGGGATGGATACACCCGGACTGGCATTGGCGGTGTCCTTGTACCAACAAATGTCTGAACTAGGCTATGACGAAAAAGGGACGCAGGTGCTATACAAGCATTGGGTGCAAGAAGCATCCGGGAAATGAAGCACTAGGGAGATCTGGCTCAGAGGGCCACGGGATGGAAAGTGACTCGTCAGAGCAAAATTGAGAAAAATTGGATATCGCAGATATTAATATGAAACACAAAATAATAAGCAATCTGAGTCCGGTATTCATACGGACTTAGATTGCTTATTATTTGTTGAAAACGTTTTTACACTGATCATTCTTAGCAAAAGAACCACTACCCAATCCTACCTCTCTTCCCTTAAACAAAGGGACTTTCCATTTATCATATTTAAAACTGAAGTCCTTTATATTTGAGTGAGTAAGAGCAACAAAAGTTATAAAGATTGGAACGCCATCGACTATTTCAATTATGGCTACCGGTCTTATTTCCGTTTCCCCGGTACCAACTGCTTGTATTATAACACCATTGAATGGAATTGAATAGAACGCCAGAAGTCTGCAACGTTTTAATCAAGTTTTCGCATTTGTATGGAATTGTAAATCAATCAACATATTGAAACTCATTTTTACAACAAAAGTAATATTTTTCATTCTTTTTACATAGAATTAACCCCTTTCTGATGCTTTGGAAGTATGATAGTTCATGTTTCGAAGCAATGGCGTTATCAATCCATTACAAAGGGGTCATTCGTAAGTGAAAAACAAATTCATGCTTCTTACCTTGTTGACTTTGGTCATCGCTCTGCTGGCCGGCTGCGGTTCGGGCAGCGCAACAACGGGCACTAACGCCTCGGAAAATCAGGCTGCCAATGAATCGTCTGGTGGGCCTGCTTCAGGAAACAAGGAAATTCAAGAACTTAAAGTGAGCTTTGTGCCATCCAAGGATCCGGAGCAAATCATTACGACAACGGAGCCGCTCAAAGAGCTGTTGAAAAAACAGCTGCAAACCGAAGGATACACGGTAGATAACGTAGATATTAATGTGGGTACGACTTACGAAGCGGTAGGGGAAGCGCTGGCCGCTGGTACTGCAGACATCGGTTTTATTCCAGGCGGTACATATGCTTTGTATGATGATGGTGCGGACGTAATTTTGACGGCAACACGTGCGGGGCTGTCCAATGATGCGGATGCGGCAAAGGACTGGAATGATAATAAACCCACCAAGCCGACGGATGAGCAGGTTACCTATTACCGCAGTCTGTTTATAACAGGCCCTTCTGAAAAGGGAAAGGCTTTGGCGGAAAAAGTGAATAAAGGTGAAGAACTGACCTGGGATGATCTGAACAACGCAAACTGGGCTGTGATGTCTTCTTCCTCCTCTGCTGGTTATATTTATCCGACACTGTGGCTGCAGGATCATTACCAAAAGAGCATTACGGATCTTGCTCATGTAGTCCAATCTGATTCCTACGGCAGCTCCTTTGCACGTTTGGCAGCAGGGCAGGCGGACATTGTCGTGGCATATGCCGATGCAAGAAGAGATTATGAGGGTCAATGGACAACCGACTTTAGCCGCAAGGGCACCATCTGGGACGAAACGAATGTGATTGGCGTAACGCAGCCGATTTACAACGATACGATCAGTGTCAGCAAAACCAGCCCGCTGATGGATGATGCTTTCAAAGCAGCACTGCAGCGTGCCTTCATCGCCATTGCCCAGACCCCTGAAGGAAAAGAGGTCATTGCGGTTTATACGCATGAAGGCTACAAGGAAGCCCAGGCATCCGACTATGATGGCGAAAGAAAAGCACAGGAGCTGCTGAGAAGCATGAAGAAGTAACAGCTTTCATTGAGCATCGTGCTTACACGCTAAATAAAACCTAATGAGAACATCGGCGTTGGTTGATGTTCTCATTTTTTTAGATTGGAGTCTTACCATGATCGAATTTATGAATGTCGAAAAAACCTATTCCAACGGGACGACTGCGCTGCGCAACATTAATCTGAAAATCGGGCAGGGTGAATTTGTAGCTGTGATCGGTTTATCCGGGGCAGGCAAGTCAACACTCATTCGCTGCATCAACCGGATGCATGGGATCACCGGCGGCACATTGGTGGTGGACGATATCGATGTGGCGAAGCTGAAGGGTGGGCAAATTCGCCGTTTCCGCCGCAGAATCGGTATGATCTTTCAATCCTTTAACCTGGTGACCAGAACTACCGTGATCAATAATGTGCTGGTTTCCTTTGTTCCCGAGCTTCCGTTGTGGCGCAAATGGACAGGTATTTTTACGAAGGAGCAGAGGATCAAAGCACTGGAGGCTCTGGATAAAGTGGGGATTCTGGATAAAGCTTTTGTTCGTGTGGACCAGCTGTCCGGCGGCCAGCAGCAGCGGGTTGCCCTTGCGCGGACCCTTGCTCAGAATCCGGATATCATTCTTGCGGACGAGCCGATTGCATCACTTGATCCGGTGACTTCGCGGGTGGTGCTAGACGATTTCAAAAACATCAATAAAGCCATGAACATTTCCGTCATCATGAACATTCACCATGTGGATATGGCCCTGGAATACGCAGACCGGATCATTGGAATCCGTAAAGGGGAGGTTGTATTTGACGGGGAGACGTCCAAGGTGACGCCGGAAATTCTTGACCATATTTACGGCGGCAAATGGGCAGAAGAGAGGGCATCTTTGCAGGAGAGTGTCGCGGAGCAGCTTCCGGCAGGAGGGAGCTCGCTGTATGTTTGACGGAATCTTTTCCCCCCGGCAAATAAACCTGCCCAACGGAAAGGTCGTTTTGCAAAAGAGGTCGCGGACGCCGTTTGTTCTGCTGATCCTGGTGATCTGTACAATGGCATCCATCCAATTTACCGACTTTAAAATGGACATTCTGGCTAAGCGCATCGGCCAGTTCTTCGTGATTATCGGCGACATGATTCCGCCCAATTGGGGCAGCTTTCCGGGAATTTTAGGCCCGCTGCTTGATACGCTCAAAATGTCCCTGCTCGGCTCCATGATCGGAGCTTTACTTGCCCTTCCTGCTGCCGTGCTGGCTTCTTCAAATATTGTTCAGAACAAAGTGATTGTGGTCATCAGCAAGACGGTGTTAAGTCTCCTGAGGACGCTGCCCACACTCGTTACGGCGCTGATCGCAACCTTTATTTTCGGGCTTGGTCCCATGGCGGGAACAGTTGCGATTATGCTGTTTACCCTGTCCTATGTTGGAAAACTGCTCTATGAGCAAATTGAAAATGTCGATATGGGCGCCTTCGAAGCGATGGAATCCCTTGGAATGACGAGAATTCAGGCCTTTCGCTATGCGACCCTCCCCCAGGTGCTTCCGGGCTACCTGTCGACCTCTCTGTTTTGCTTTGAGGGAAATGTTCGTTATGCGGCCATTCTGGGTTACGTCGGAGCCGGGGGGATTGGCTTGCTCATCAATGAGAACCTGGGCTGGCGCGATTATTCGGGTGTCGGCATGATTATTCTGGCGTTAATCGTAACCGTGTACTTGATAGAGACGGTCAGCGAGCATTTTCGGAAAAAGTTAATATAATTGCGAGTTCAAAAAGTCAGATTTTCAGCACCAAAGCCTATGCTTCCGAAGTGCGTTTTTTCAAAACGCTTGAGTTGGATGAAGCTGGGACTGAGGAGCGGAGCGTACTTGAGGTACGTGAGCACCTGAAATGTTTCCGCAGGAAACATGCTTCGGAAGCATCCGCTTAGTCCCGGCTGAATTCAAGATTCGATGTCGAATCCGCCTCCTGAATTACTTCGTGATCAAAAGATGACTTTTTGAACTACCTCTATAAGGGAGAAGTTTGAGTTATGTCTACATTAGAAAAGAAGCTGCTTGCTGCGCCGCGCAAGTCCCGTTATCTCCTGACCGTCGCGGCGGTCGTTCTGGTACTTTTTGTCTGGTCGCTGACGACTGTAAGCTTTCAGGATATGGATCAAAGCGGAGCCCATATTGCGCTTAATATTTTTAAAGGGCTGTTGCAGCCGGACCTCAGCCTGCTGTTCAATTTCACCGCGCAGGGTGTTTTATATTTGCTCGTTCAAACCGTTGCCATTGCTTTCCTTGGTACGCTTGTAGGCTCGGTGCTGGCGGTTCCGCTTGCTTTTTTGGCGGCCTCCAATATCGTTCCGCGGCCTGTATCCTGGCTGACTAGGCTTGTGCTCATTATAATCCGGACCATCCCGGCACTCGTCTATGGTTTGATGTTTATCCGGGTCACGGGGCCGGGGCCTTTCGCAGGGGTTCTTACGCTGGGGCTTGTCTCCATCGGGATGCTGGCGAAGCTGTTCATGGATGCCATTGAGGAACTGGATACCCGTGTGCTGGAATCGATGACCTCGGTCGGCTGTACGACATTTGAAAAGATCCGGTTTGGCATTGTGCCGCAGTTGCTATCCATGTTTTTATCGGTCATGATTTACCGGTTCGATATGAATATGCGTGAAGCCTCCATTCTGGGGCTTGTTGGGGCCGGTGGAATCGGCGCGCCGCTTATTTTCGCCATGAGAAGTTATAAATGGAGCGAGGTCGGTTCTCTTTTGATCGGGCTCGTTGTGCTTATTTTAATCATTGAATGGGTATCCAACCGGCTTCGGTCGAAATTAGTCAAGGGATAGCATGTTGCGGCGGAGGATGTTTCTTTGACTGTTGTGAGACGCTCCGGGAACGAAGCATTCCTACAATCACTGTTGACCCTTCGGGCAAAGGCGAACGCTCCGCTTTTCCGGAATCGCTTCGTCCCCTCCGCTGCTGCGTGCATCCCCCTATCTGTTACTGCCACGCTTCATACCTGCCTTAAATTTCCCCCGATTACTTTCCAGTTGTGGTTCACACTCGTCTTAATGATTCGCTTCGTGCGGATATAGTCGGCAAGCAGCTCCGCCATGTCCGTCTGCAGCTCCCGCACGACAGGTTTGCCCCGGAACATGTCAAACCCGCCCCCGCCGCCAGCGCGGTAGTTGTTCATCACGACATCGTATTCCGCAGCTGAAAGCAGAGGCGAGCCATCCACTTCCAGTTGCACGACCCGCTCGCCAGATGGGCGGGAAACATCCAGGACATACTCCACGCCTTCCCACATGTCATAGTTATAGGGCTGGGGCTTGGGCAGCAGGAACGCGGAATTTACTACGATCCGGCCGTCTTCCTTCAGCGTGAAATATGAGGCAGATTTTTCAAGCGCTTCGCGGATGTCCCGGCCTGCCACCCGCAGGACACGCAGGGTGTTGGGGAATTTGTAATTGGCGAGGATATCCCGCATGGAGATGCGTTCCCCAAAGCCGGGACTGCTTTCGTCAAACAAGGCGGTGCAGGAGATCTGCGCTCCGCTCACTTCCATCTGCACATTGTTGATCCATTCGATGAACGGGTGCTCTTCAAGCCGTGCCTGCAGGACATCCGTGATGCGCATATTTCCAACCGTTTCGCCGATAGGCTCATCCAGCCAGCGCTGCAGGCCTGCTTCAACCGGAGCTGTCAGCTCCAGGATCCGGTCCAGCGGGTCAGTCTCTCCGGCAGGAAGCAGCTCTGCGTGTTTGGACACCACTCTCCAGCTGCGTTTGCCTTCGGGAGAAGAGGATGCTGTCTGCGCTTCCTCGTCCAGCTCCAGTTCAAGGACGATTCTGCCGAGAAATTGACCCTGCGTCCCGGGCTGGATGACACATACGCCATTTAACATGGCGCTCTCGATTTGTCTGTGCTGATGTCCTGTCAGCAGCACATCGATCCCCTCAACCTCCTGACAGAGAGCGAAACCCTGGTTCTCTCCCGTCAGCTTTTCGGTGGGTACGCCTGTCTGTAAGTCTCGCTCAAAACCGCCATGATAAGCGACAATAACAACGTCAGCAGCCTCTTTGTTCCGCAGATAGGGAACCCAGCGCTTTGCACATTCCACGGGGTCCACGAAGCGTAGCCCTTCAATGTGCTTGGGCAGCTCCCATACCGGAATATGCGCGGTCGTCAGACCCAGCACGGCAATCCGGATACCGTCCGGAGTGTCATGAATAAGGTATGGTGTGCCAAAGGCGGCTTCGCCGCTTGCGGCAGACAAAATATTGGCTGACAGCCAGGGAAAGGCCGATTGTCGCATCGCGTCGCGCAAATAGGCAAGTCCGAAATTAAACTCATGATTGCCTACGACTGCGGCACTGCACCCGGCTGCATTCAAGCTCGAAATCATCACATTTTCTCCGGAGCTGTCCACTTTAGCCTGGTAATAGGGGACTGTAGTGAAATAAACGCCCTAATAAAACACACGTAGAACTGGAAATGAGCGAAGCATGATTCAGCAATATCT
>NZ_JBHIRY010000085.1:0-629 GCF_042138635.1 Paenibacillus medicaginis
GCAACAGGAGCAACAGGAGCCACAGGAACGGGAACCACCGGACCAACAGGAGATACAGGGGCCACAGGCGCGACAGGAGCAACGGGAGCAACAGGAGCCACAGGAACGGGAACCACCGGACCAACAGGAGATACAGGGGCCACAGGCGCGACAGGGGCAACGGGAGCAACAGGAGCCACAGGAACGGGAACCACCGGACCAACAGGAGATACAGGGGCCACAGGCGCGACAGGGGCAACGGGAGCAACAGGAGCAACGGGAGCGACGGGAGCCACAGGTCAGACCGGCCCGACAGGCCAAACTGGAGCAACCGGGGCAACAGGAGCGACAGGAGCAACGGGAGCCACAGGTCAGACCGGCCCGACAGGCCAAACTGGAGCAACCGGGGCGACAGGAGCAACGGGAGCGACGGGAGCCACAGGTCAGACCGGCCCGACAGGCCAAACTGGAGCAACCGGGGCGACAGGAGCGACAGGGGCGACAGGAGCCACAGGCCAGACCGGCCCGACAGGCCAAACTGGAGCAACCGGGGCGACAGGAGCAACGGGAGCGACGGGAGCCACAGGTCAGACCGGCCCGACAGGCCAAACTGGAGCAACCGGGGCGACAGGAGCGACAGGAGCAACGGG
>NZ_JBHIRY010000086.1:0-617 GCF_042138635.1 Paenibacillus medicaginis
TATCTATGGTTGTACCGGACCGGGCGGGGCGTAGCGCCAGCGGTCCTGTACGAATACCAGCGGACCCGGGGAGGGGAACATCCCCGGAATTTCCTGGCCGGGTTTACAGGCTATTTGCAGGTGGATGGGTATGCGGGTTACCACAAAGTGGCCCGAGTAAAACTCGTCGGCTGCTGGGCGCATGCCCGCCGGAAATTCGACGAAGCCCTGAAGGCAGCGCCGCCGGAAACCCGCAAGCTGGACACGGTCGCGGGGCAAGGACTGGCGTATTGCAATCAATTGTACGCCATTGAACGCGAACTGGCGGATGGCTCCCCCGAGGAACGACAGGCCCAGCGGCAGGAGCGAAGCGTTCCGGTCGTGGAAGCGTATCAAGCGTGGCTCAAACAGCAGCGATCCCGAACCTTGCCCAAAAGTCTGACAGGACAAGCGATTGCCTACAGCCTGAACCAGTGGGAAAAGCTCACGGCGTTTTTGGCAGACGGTCGATTGGAGCTGGACAACAATCGCAGCGAACGCTCGATCAAGCCGTTTGTGATCGGGCGTAAAAATTGGCTGTTCGCGAATACGCCACGTGGTGCAACAGCCAGCGCAACGATTTACAGCGTGATTGAGAC
>NZ_JBHIRY010000087.1:0-611 GCF_042138635.1 Paenibacillus medicaginis
TAAGGCTGGGCTGTGATGGGGAGTGAAAATTACAGTAGCGAAGGTCATGATCTCACACTGCCAAGAAAAGCCTCTAGCCAGGTGAAGGTGCCCGTACCGCAAACCGACACAGGTAGGCGAGAAGAGAATTCTAAGGCGCGCGGAAGAACTCTCGTTAAGGAACTCGGCAAAATGACCCCGTAACTTCGGGAGAAGGGGTGCCTCGGTAGGGTGAATAGCCCGAGGGGGCCGCAGTGAAAAGGCCCAAGCGACTGTTTAGCAAAAACACAGGTCTGTGCGAAGCCGCAAGGCGAAGTATACGGGCTGACGCCTGCCCGGTGCTGGAAGGTTAAGGGGAGCGGTTAGGGGTAACCCGAAGCTGTGAACCGAAGCCCCAGTAAACGGCGGCCGTAACTATAACGGTCCTAAGGTAGCGAAATTCCTTGTCAGGTAAATTCTGACCCGCACGAATGGCGTAACGACTTGGGCGCTGTCTCAACGAGAGATCCGGTGAAATTTTAATACCTGTGAAGATGCAGGTTACCCGCGACAAGACGGAAAGACCCCATGGAGCTTTACTGCAGCTTGATATTGAATTTGGGTACGATCTGTACAGGATAGGTGGGAGCCTT
>NZ_JBHIRY010000088.1:0-575 GCF_042138635.1 Paenibacillus medicaginis
CTCACATTTCGCACCCTTATGAACGCCTGAAATAATATTTTTGGATCAAAGAAGAAATGACCGAATGGCGTCGAATATCTCTACGTAGCACATAACGTACGGAGGTCTTCTATGCAGTCGCCTATACAGATCGAAGCCATTCACCCACAGGGGTATTTAAATCTCATCAGCCAAATGATGAAAGATATGCGGATTCCGCAGACGATTGATGCAAAAGTTCCCTACGATGCTCAGTGCAACGTGAGTCCGGGAGACGTTGTCCAAATGATCGTCATGGACATGCTGACCGGGCGACAGGCGCTCGTTCATATGGCGGACTGGGCGAAACGATTGGATCTTGAAAAGTTGTTCCGCCCCGGCGTGCAAGCTTCGTTCTTTAACGACGATGCATTAGCGCGGCATCTGGATCGAATCAGTGGGGCTGGCGTACATGAACTCTACTCAACTCTGGCGCTACAGGCGTGGCAGCGTAATCCGGATTCGGTTCTGGCCTTCCACAGCGATACCACAAGCAAATCGGTTTATGGCGCATACAAAGCAACGGACGAAGACGATCTCCTCATCACCGAAGGGTA
>NZ_JBHIRY010000090.1:0-557 GCF_042138635.1 Paenibacillus medicaginis
GTCACAATGGCATAACCCCCGGCTGGTATGGTCGGGTCTGTATCCTTGTTAAATCCGTCCGTATGCACCGATCCATCCGCCTTGTAGATCACATAATCGAACTTGCCGTCCACAACGCTGGCGTTATTTTTGATCGGATTGGTCAGGGATCCGTTATTGTCAAAGCGGTAGGAGGAGTTCCTTCCAGGAGAAATATCGATGTGGCTGATAGCATCTCCTGCAGCGCTCCCGACATCAAAGGTACGGTAAGGAACACCGAAGGTGACCGGATTTCCTGCAACCATGGTGACTACTGCGTAACGTCCACCCACAATGGAGGGCTCAGTATAGGTGTTGCTCCCGCGAGAGGATTCGGTTCCATCCGCCAGATAGACGACATAATCGAATTTGTCTTTCGTGGTTCCGTCGCTTTCCAGCGTGTCGGTTTTATCGCTGATATTGGTAAAGCGGTAGCTCTCCCCGATCCTTAGTGTCACCCGGTTATAGGCGGGTTCCGCACTAACCTCAGCCGTAAAATAACCATAAGGAAAGGCGACGGTAACAGGGTTGGAAGAGGC
>NZ_JBHIRY010000091.1:0-554 GCF_042138635.1 Paenibacillus medicaginis
TCCGGGAGTCAGACAGTGAGTGCTAAGATCCATTGTCAAAAGGGAAACAGCCCAGACCATCAGCTAAGGTCCCCAAGTGTGTGTTAAGTGGGAAAGGATGTGGAGTTGCACAGACAACCAGGATGTTGGCTTAGAAGCAGCCACCATTGAAAGAGTGCGTAATAGCTCACTGGTCGAGTGACTCTGCGCCGAAAATGTAACGGGGCTAAACACACCACCGAAGCTATGGCTTGGATCGACTTCACTGCTTCTTTGAGGCGGTGTTTAACACGACATTTTTGCCGAAAACAACCTCTGATATTCAATCAAGGTTTTCGGCCAAATGCTTCAGGGGTTAAACACAGGGCTTCGAAGCTGGAGTGAAGTCGATCCAGGGGTAGGGGAGCGTTGTGTAGGGGTTGAAGGTGTACCGGAAGGAGCGCTGGACACTACACAAGTGAGAATGCCGGTATGAGTAACGAAAAGATCTGTGAGAATCAGATCCGCCGAAAGCCTAAGGGTTCCTGAGGAAGGTTCGTCCGCTCAGGGTAAGTCGGGACCTAAGGCGAGGCCGA
>NZ_JBHIRY010000092.1:0-529 GCF_042138635.1 Paenibacillus medicaginis
AAAAAAAATCCCCAAGACGCATACTCATCCGGGTTTTCTCCTCCAGTCTGTTGCCAGCCTTCATCGGCCCGGATTTACTCGCTACTACGGAACGATCCGCCATCTCGCAGCCCTTCGGTTTGGCTTTCCCTTTCGGTTATACCTCCCCTACCTTATCCGCGTTCGCGCCAAGGAGACTACGAGACTTCCCTCAGTTATCTGCATCTTCTATTCCATCCATCCTGACCCTAATCACGTCGATGAGCCTTACAGGTCATATCCCTTTGTTTGTTTTCCTGTAAGATATACATATTTGTATAGGTTTCCCCGATTTCTTGGCGGGTCACCCAGCATCGCCGCCACCTCTGGTTCACTGCATTCCGGGCTGGACTTTGCCTGCAGGCCCTTCGGATTCTTCCTCACGGAAGACACCCTGCCCATCCGGGCAACCTCCGGTTGCCCGGATGTCTGCTTCGACTACGGCACTTTAAAGGGTAAAGTTACCGGGTGGATTTGAACCACCTAGATGGTGCGACTGTGAGGCGCACAA
>NZ_JBHIRY010000009.1:0-186172 GCF_042138635.1 Paenibacillus medicaginis
GTACGTTTTTTCGTACAAAACCCTGGAACCGAACAACCCCATGCCCTCTTTTGTACGTTTTTTCGTACAAAACCCTGGAACCGAACAACCCCATGCCCTCTTTTGTACGTTTTTTCGTACAAAACCCTGAGGCTAAATGCTTCAGTACACGCAAGGATATAGGCCAAGAGTCTGTCCGACGAAATGTCCTTCGTAAATATTTAAGGGAGCATAGCTCGCTATCCGTGATGGGCTGTCCGAGTCTTCGAATGAATAGCTCTGAAGTTTATTCAATGGAATTTTTAGCGGTAGATTCAGACCACATGCGTCCGTTTGATGCATTCTCACGAAGCTTCCCTTTCACTTCTTGCGAGCGGGTAAACCTTTAAGCCATCTCCCTTATCCAAAAAATAAAAAGCCGATCTACCAAGATCGACTGTAAATTATGGAGCCTAGGGGGATCGAACCCCTGACCTCATCGCTGCCAGCGATGCGCTCTCCCAGCTGAGCTAAGGCCCCAAATTCTTATTCAATTTGTCATCCGCTTGCGGCGACTTCTATATCATATAAAATTCAAGCTTAGCTGTCAATACTTTTTTCACCGCCTGTTCACCGCCTGTGGCCGACGTTTATTCGTCGGCCGTGTCCTTGGAGAGCAGTGTTTTCAGCTCCTTCATGAACATATTGATGTCCTTGAACTGGCGGTATACCGAGGCAAAACGGACATAGGCCACCTCATCCACCGGGTACAGCTGCTCCATGACCAGCTCGCCGATATCACGGCTCTCCACCTCGGCTGCTGCGGTATTGCGCAGCGAATTCTCCACCTGGGAAACGATCCGCTCCAGATGCTCAACAGAGACCGGCCGCTTCTCACAAGCCCGGATAAGACCACGCAGTATTTTGTCGCGGCTGAATTCTTCACGGCTGCCGTCCTTCTTAATGACCATCAGCGGCGTTTCCTCCACCATTTCGAAGGTGGTAAATCGCCGACTGCATTGCTCGCACTCACGGCGGCGACGTATGGATTTATTCTCATTCGCTGGTCTCGAGTCCAGCACTTTGGTGCCTGCATAGCCGCAAAATGGACATTTCATAAAAACTCGCTCACTTCCTTTTACCAATAACTTCCCTGCTATCAGGAGTAATAAAATCTGTCTATCTACACATAATACTTGTACCAACACGGAGGAGGTGAACAGCAATGGGACAAGGTGGTAATAACGGAAACTCCAACAACCTGGTGGTGAAACAAGCTTCCGGTGCGTTGGAACAGCTTAAATACGAGGTTGCTCAGGAACTTGGTATCGCTATTCCACAAGACGGCTACCAAGGTAACATGACTTCTTACGAGAACGGTTCGATCGGGGGTTTCATCACGAAACGTCTGGTGACAATCGCTGAGCAGCAACTGGCAGGTCAATTTCGTTAATTCTTAACCTCTTAAAACGGCGGGACAGGTCAAACGGCTTGTCCCGTCATTTTCTTCCATTAAAAGTGACCGTATATTTTCGTGTACTGCCTGTAATAATGGATAACCCGTTGTACATAATGCCTTGTTTCCCCGAACGGAATCTGCTTGATCGTCTGTTCCCTGCCGTCCCAAGTCCCCTCCCGCAACCATTCTTTGACCTTTCCGGGGCCTGCGTTATAAGCGGCGATCATCGCTACCGGATTATTCTGAAACTGTTCTCCCAGCCTGTGTACATACCATGTACCGAGCTTTATATTCATATCAGGCTCGTCCCTTATGAGTTCAAGCGAACTCTTGGGAGCACCTGTTGTATCCATGATCCATTGCGCCGTGTCCGGCATCAGCTGCATCAAACCAAGCGCTCCCTTGCGTGATTCCCTGCTTGTCTCATAATTGGTCTCCACACGGATAATAGAGGCAATAAGGAACGGATCCACATCATACATCTGGGCATGCTCTCTGATTTCATCCTTGTACTGAATCGGATAAAACCAGGACATCCAATTGGAGCTGAGAAATAAAAAAAGCACAAAAGCAACAAACAAAACAAGCAGAACCCTTTTTTTACGCATAATCGTCATGAAAATACCTTCCGCTCACACAACTCATTCAACTGCCGCTCTGTAAAGGTCACTTCACGGCTGTTATCGACTACGATATCCGCCAGACGTTTCTTCTCCTCAATCGACATCTGTGCATCAAGCCTTTGTCTGGCTTGCTCCTCCGTCAGTCCGTCACGCTCCATCAGCCTCTTCAATTGAACTTCCCGCGGAACATAAACAACTATTACCTTATGAAAAAGCTTGTCCAGCCCGGACTCATACAGGAGTGGAGTATCCACAACGACTAGCTTGTCCGGAAACTCTGCCTCATAAGCTTTCATCCGTCGTATGATCTCCTGCCGAATGGCGGGATGGGTAATATCATTCAACGCTTGGCGCTCTGTGGGATTGGCAAATACGATCGCTCCCAGCTTCTTGCGATGCAGCGTACCGTCTTGATTCAATACTTGTTGCCCGAAATGACGGACAACAGCTTCCAACACAGGATGCCCCGGAAGCATCACTTCCCGGGCAATGACATCGGCATCGACAAGCAGCGCACCCCTGGCTGCCAGCAGCGCCGATACCGTGCTCTTCCCGGTGGCAATGCCTCCGGTCAAACCAATAATCATGTATTCACCCGCTTTCGGCTATAAGTGCGTGTTCAAAAAGTCAGGTTTTCAGTACCGAGAAGGTTGGATGAAGCTAGGGACTGAGGAGCGGAGCGTACTTAGGGTACGTGAGCACCGGAAGGCCCGGCTGAATTCAAGATTCGATGTCGAGTCCGCTTCCTGACTTCCTTCGTGATCAAAAGATGACTTTTTGAACTACCTCTATAACAATTTCATCATGCCCATAATAATTAGCAGCAATGCAGGCAGTACGCTGAATACCTTCATAAAGCGGAATGCCGCCAAACGGAAACCCGCCTTCATGCCCATGATCAAAAACAGACCGCTGAATACTGCTATGGTTAGCGCCGTGAGCAGCGAATTGTAGCCAAGCATGGCCGCCCCCAAACCGGCTCCGAAGGAATCGAGGGATAAGGCCATTCCTAGCCATATCGCTTCTTGCGCAGAGATGCTTCCGGACCGGTCCGTATCGGCAGCAGACGGGCTGCGCAGAATATGAATGACCAGCCCGATTTTGCGCAGCTCCATGGAGAACAGCATTGTACCCGAACCCTCAGCAGCTTCGCTTTCCGATTCCTTTTCGTGCAGGATATCTTCCCTGACCTCTTCCTTATTGGCCCCGCTTTGTACCGAATGGATCAGCGACCAGCAGCCGATACCGATCAGAATGACAGCGCCGAGAAGTGAAGTAAAGACCGGCGATAAAAACCGCGTCAGCAGCGTTCCGGCCTGCATGGACACCATAATAATCAAGCCGGAGCAAAGGCAAATGATCAGAATGGAGCCTATCGGTATCCTCATCTTCCTCAGCCCGTATGTAACCCCTACACCAAAGCTGTCCAAACTTAGCGCAAAGGCAAGCAGCAGCAGGGAAAACCATGCAAATTCCACTTCCGAAAACCTCCCTGTGACGGAGCCGGCCCTGTTCAGGTCCGGTCTCACGCTCTCATATCTCAGGGATAGTATATGGGGTGGGTATGCGGGAAGTGCATGCTACATTGCCGGCACAGGCTGACAGACAGGACAGTAATGAGTTCCCCGCCCGGCAACGACGGTCTTCTCTACGGCCGTCCCGCAGCGGACGCAGGGCTCTGCTTTTCGTCCATAAATTTGCAGCTGATGCTGAAAGGAGCCGGATTGTCCCTGTCCGTTCACATAGGACTTGACGGAAGATCCACCAGCAGCTACCGATTCAGACAGTGTGTCCACAATAGCCCTGTACAGCTGGGAGATTTGCTCCATACTGAGCGATTTGGCCGGTTGGGCAGGATGGATACCCGCACGGAACAACGATTCATCTACATAGATATTCCCGATCCCTACGATATATGATTGATTCAGCAGCGCAGCTTTGATGGAAGTCGCCCTGCTTCCTACTGCATCGTACAGCGCCTCCGCAGTAAAAGCTTCTTCCAGCGGCTCGATGCCCAGCTTGTGCAGCGGTGCCGAAATCAGGTCTTCGCCGGTTTTGAACAAATGCATCGTACCAAATTGTCTGACATCCTTATACCTCAGCTCGGTCCCATCCGTAAAATGAAAGATGACATGCGTATGCTTCTCTACAGGCTCATTCTGATGATAAAGCCCATACCGTCCTTCCATCCGCAAATGGGACACCAATACCAGCCCATCCAGCAAAATACGCAGAAACTTGCCACGCCGCTCCACACCGGTCACGGTATGCCCGGCAAGTTCCATGGCAAATGCGTGAATATCGTCAGGCCGCTGGATAATACGCGGCAGATGGACTGTTACCCGTTCAATTTGTTTTCCTGCAACAAGCTCGTTTAACGTTCTTTTGACTGTTTCCACTTCCGGCAGTTCCGGCATGTTGACTTCACCTCATGCTTTATTATAACGAAGAACCGCCTTTATGTTGAGCAGCCCGTACCGTTTATTTCGCTTCATACCAGTTGCTTCCATAGCTTACCTCCGCTTTCAGCGGCACCGACAGCTTCAGCGCCGATTCCATGATTGACGGAACCAGTTCCTTCATCATTTCCAGTTCATCTTCCGGAACCTCAAATACGAGCTCGTCATGAACCTGCAGCAGCATGCGGCTGCGCAGCTTGCGCTCACTCATCGCCCGGTCCATATGCACCATGGCCAGCTTGATAATGTCGGCTGCGGTTCCCTGGATCGGCGTATTCATGGCCGTCCGCTCGGCGAAGGAGCGGAGATTAAAATTACTCGCATTGATTTCAGGCAGGTACCGTCTGCGTTCCAGCAGCGTTTTCACGTAACCTTCACGCTTGGCGTCCTTTACAATGTCGTCCATATAACGGCGTACACCCTGAAACACATCAAAATATTGATCGATGAACCTGGATGCTTCCTTCCTCGTAATGTTCAGATTCTGGGAAAGGCCGTAATCACTGATCCCGTACACGATGCCGAAATTAACAGCCTTCGCGGAACGCCTCATATTGGCATCAACCGTTTCCGGGGGAACGCCGAATACATCCGAGGCCGTTTTGGTGTGAATGTCCATGTCATTCTGAAAAGCTTCCTTGAGCCGTTCATCATCGGAGATATGCGCCAATACACGAAGCTCAATCTGGGAATAGTCTGCCGCCAGAATCAACCAGCCGGGTTCGGAAGGAACGAATACTTTACGAAGCTTCCTGCCTTCTTCCAGACGAATCGGAATGTTCTGCAAGTTGGGGTATTGGCTGCTAAGCCGCCCAGTCGCTGCGACCGTCTGACGGAAATACGTATGCACCCGGTCTGTTTTGTCCGAAATTTCCTTGAGCAGCCCTTCCACATAGGTAGATTGCAGCTTGGCAATCGTACGGTATTGTAAAATATTTTGCACAACATCGTGGTAAGGTGCCAGCTTCTCCAGCACTTCAGCATCCGTTGAATAACCCGTTTTCGTCTTTTTAACGACAGGCAGCCCCAGTTTGTCAAACAGAATCTCCCCGAGCTGCTTCGGCGAGTTCAGATTAAACTCCACCCCGGCAAGCTCATAAATTTCCTGAACCAGCCTTGCAATCTGCTCTTCGAATTCCTTGCCCAGCGCTTTAAGCTCGTCCACATTGACCAGAACCCCCTGCTTTTCCATATCAGCAAGAATTCGCGAGAGCGGCATTTCCAGCCCGAAGAACAGCTCCTTCATTTCATTCTCATCGAGCTGCTTCTGCTGGGATGGAATCAACTCCTGTATAACCGCCGCTTTGCGCGCAAGGTGATCCGCCAGAACATCCTCCCCGGGCACCTTGTACTTGGCCCCTTTACCGAAAACTTCCTCATCCGGACGTATGGACGGCAGGCCGTATTTGGCAGCAAGCCCGGTCAGTGTCTGATTGGCATCTGTCGGATCAAGCAGATACCCTGCGAGCTGAACGTCAAATTCGGCGCCCGCAAATTCAACTCCATGCCAGTGCAGGGCCAGGTCTGCCCGATGCAGGTCATATCCGCGTTTCTTGCGCTGCGGATCGGACAGCCAGGAACGGATCGGATCTGCCCCTTGCGAAGCCATCAGTTCAAACGGGATGAAAAATTGACGATCCAGTGTGCCCAACACCAGTGCAATAACCTGCGCCTGATGAGGGTTGTCTCCATAGGTTTCAACGTGAACGACCTCAACGGCATCCAGCGCTTTTTCCACTTCTTCAAGGTTGTCTTCGCGGACAATCAGCACGTCCGCCACCGCCTCTGCCATGCCGGCGGAGCTGCCGCTTTCAGCGGACAGGGACAGACGCTCCAGCAGCGACTTGAATTCCAGCTTGGCCAGCGCAGCGCCCGCCTTTTCCGTACGCAGACCGCCGAAAACAATGTCATCCCATGTCTTGTCCAAGGGAACATCGCGGTATATGGTGGCCAGCTTTTTACTCATACGTGCGTCTTCGGCGTGCGTTTCAATACGCTCCTTCATCTTGCCCTTCAGCTCATCCGTATGGACAAGCACCTCTTCAACCGAGCCGTATTGATGCAGCAGCTTGAGCGCCGTCTTCTCGCCAACTCCCGGAATGCCTGGAATGTTATCGGAAGCATCACCCATCAGGCCTTTGAGATCAATGATCTGTTCCGGCTTCAGCCCGTAGCGCTCCTGAATCTCGGCTGGACCGTAGACTTCAACTTCTGTAACCCCTTTCCGTGTCAAGCCGACCGTGACATGACCGGAAGCAAGCTGCAGCATATCCTTATCACCCGTAACAACGATCACATTGCGTCCCGACTCGTCCGCCCGCTTCGTCAACGTTCCGATAATGTCGTCCGCTTCATAACCCTCAAGCTCGAACTGCGCAATGCCGAACGCCTCCAGCAGCTCCTTCAGCAGCGGAAACTGCTGGGATAACTCCGGAGGAGTTTTCTCCCGCCCGCCTTTATAATCCTGATAGCCCTCATGACGGAACGTCACCTTGCCCGCATCAAAAGCTACCATGACATGTGTAGGTTTATGCTCCTCCAGCAGCCGCAGCAGCATCGTCGTAAAACCGTACACCGCATTCGTCTGCTGCCCGCTTGAATTCGTGAGCGGCGGCATGGCGAAGAACGCCCGGTATATAATACTGTTTCCATCTATAAGAATGAGTTTGTCCATTCCAGCACCTCGCATGTTCATCATAAACATTTGCTTCCCTTATCTTAACACAATCCCCTGCCAAGCCAAAAAAAACGTCCTGCCGATTACATCCAATCATCGAAGATCAGACCGGTCAGGGATGAAAAGGAAAAAACGGCTATCCTGCATCAGGGATGGAATGCACCCACCTTCCCTGGTAGCAAAAATAACCGTTTTGCAAAATAATTACTGATTAAGATCCGGACGATGGCCTGTTACAAGGTAGACCGTATTCTCCCCGATGTTCGTTGCATGATCGCCGATCCGTTCGATGTACCGTCCGACAAGCAGAAGCAGCATGGCCTGTGAAGCCTGGGCGGGACTATTCATCATAAAGGAATAAAGCTCCGTGATCATCTTGCTGTACAACGCATCGACTTTGTCATCCTGCTGAGCCATTTTGTAGGCCAAATCTGTATTTTCGTCCAGATAGGAGGTAATGGCATCATCAATCATATCCTTGACGATTTCAGCCATCTGCGGAATGTCAACCAGAGGCTTGATCAGCTCCTGTCCTTCCATCCGCAGGGTAACCTTGGCCACATCTGACGCCAGATCCCCCATCCGCTCCAGATCTGTCGAAATCTTGAATGCGACGATAATTCGTCTTAAATCCTTTGCCACCGGCTGCTGCTTAATGATGAGGCTGGATCCCATATCCAGAATATTCTCCTCCATCTGGTTTAGAGCAGCGTCATTCTTGATGATTTCCTGGGCAAGCTCCGTATCATTAGTCTTCAGACTGGTGATTGCGCGGTCGAGCGCCTCGGATACATGCTGTCCCATCTGGCGCAACTGTACGCGGAGTTCCTCAAGCCCTTCGTCAAATTCTTTTCTGCGGATCATCTGCAGATGCCCCTCCCTCTGTGCTTCACTCAGCCGAACCGGCCGGAAATGTAGTCTTCTGTACGAGAATCCTGAGGTGTGGAAAACAAGGTTTCGGTAGGTTCAGCCTCAATCACTTCGCCATTCAGGAAGAATACCGTTTTGCCGGAAACACGGGCCGCCTGATGCATATTGTGCGTTACCATCACAATGGTATACCGGTCTTTCAGCTCCTGAACAAGCTCCTCAATCTTGGCCGTGGAAATCGGGTCAAGCGCGGAGGTCGCCTCGTCCATCAGCAAAATATCCGGCTGCACCGCGAGCGCCCTCGCAATGCACAGACGCTGCTGCTGCCCGCCGGACAGGCTGAGCGCAGAACGTCTCACGAAATCCTTCACTTCATCCCACAGAGCGGCATGGCGCAGGCTCTGCTCAACCAGCTCGTCCAGCCGCGCCTTATCGCGGATGCCATGCAATCTCGGTCCATAGGCCACATTGTCATAAATGGATTTGGGAAAAGGATTCGGTTGCTGGAACACCATGCCGACCCGCTTGCGGAGTTCCTCTACCTCCATGCCACTGTCGTAAATGTCCAAATCGCCTAATTGCACTTTCCCCTCCACCCTGGTGCCGGGAATCATATCGTTCATCCGGTTCAGCGTCCGCAGCAGCGTGGATTTCCCGCAGCCGGATGGACCGATAAATGCGGTTACCGTTTTGTCGGGGATATCAAGATTTATATTTTTGAGCGCATGAAATGATTCATAATACAAATTCAAATTTTCTATCCGTATTACAGTCTCATTTAGCTTAATCGCGGTTTCTGTCATGGAATTTGATCTCCTTCACTTACAGATCTGGATTTCCGTACCTGCACTGCTCCTCTATCTGCCCACAGGCAATATGAGCAATTATAAATGATCTATGTAAATGAAATCCTTTGTATTTGTTAACGCAATGTAAAATATCGAACCATTCAGCGTCCTACATCATGGCTGTGAGAGCATAGCTCCCAGTTCATCGGAAACGCGTGAAGCTGCCGCAGCAGCATCTTCGGCCATGCGCGACAGCCCCTGGCTGCGGCGATTGACGTTCTCCATATTAGCCATCAGCCTGGAGAAGGCCTCGCTGCCTGCATCAATGTGCCCGGCTCCCAGTTCAATTTCCCGCAGGCCTGACTGTGTGAGGGACACGTTCTCTCCAACCAGCGAACCGATTTCACCCAGCAGCAAGGCGATATCCTCTGAAAACTGGCGGGTTTGCTGGGCGAGCTTGCGAACTTCCCCCGCCACAATCTGAAATCCCTTTCCATGCTCGCCGGCATGAGCCGCTTCAATCGACGCATTGATAGCAAGCAGACTGCTCTGATCCGCAAGGCTGCGGATGGAAGAGGCCATGCCGGAAATGGAATGGATGTGCCGTTCCAGCACACCTGTCTGCGCAGATTGCAGCCTCATTTGTTCCGCAATCATTTGATAGGAAGAGATGACCTCCTCAAGGCGCCTTCTGCCCGTTTCGGCCAGTCCGCTCATTTCCCGCGTCGCCTCTGCGCTTTCAGCAGCCTCCCGCGCCATCTGCAGCGCATTGTCTCCGATTCTGGCGACACCGCCGGAGCTCTTCACCACGGCCGTTCCGCTTCTTTCGTCCGCTTCCTTCTGCAGCCTTCTGGACAGCTCCATCAAATCCCGCAAGGTTAATATGCCGAGAAGACACCCTTCGTCCATCACGGCTACACAGTCATAAAACTTTGCATCAGGCCTGAGCAGCGCTTTGTTCAACACCTCCGCAGCAGAATCAGCTGCGTCAACGATCAGTGCATCCGGATCGGCGAACATGGCCGCAGGTTTGTCATAATACAACTCGGCGGCAAATCTGCCCGCCAAATGGCGGTTGAACGCTTCACGCATAATGACCCCTGCAATTTCCTCTTCGTTGCGAACAAGAACAACACAGGGAGCCGCCGGATTCTCTCTAAGTATGTCCAGCAAAGCCAAGCAGGAAACTTCCATTCCGATCACGGGAACAGAACGGCAGGCCGTATATTCGATCAGCTTACCCGCATGGCCGTTCTCTTCAGCCTGGCCGGTATGATCACCGCCCGAAAAGTCTTCCGTCTGTATCGTCTCTATCCTCTGTGTTGTTTCCAGCTCTGGTGCCATGATCATCATTAAAGTCCCCTTTGCAGCTAAATACTAGTATGATCAGCTCATCTTATAGGTCGATAGAACCATCATAAACGCATTCGGTAAACGGAAAGGGACTATTGTGTTAACTGTTTGTAAAACGATTGCAATACTTCCGTCAAAAATCCAACCTGATACCTATCCGCAGAAAAAATCCCCAACCTTTTATACTAAATGTTGGGGACTTCTTTTTCTATTCACAACCAATTTATAGCCTACACCGCGTATGGAGTCGATATGCACCGATTCGGGCTCCAGTTCCAGCTTCTTGCGTAAAGAGCTGACATGAACATCCACCGTCCGCTGTCCGCCGATATAGTCAAAGCCCCACACCGCGTTCATCAGATCATCTCTCGTAAGCACAACACCAGGTTTTCTTGCCAGATACAAGAGCACCTCGAATTCCTTCGGTCTGAGATTGATGGACTGTCCTCCCAGAATCACCTCATATTTTTCGGGGTAAATCTCCAGCTCCCCAAGCACGATTCTGGAAGCGTCGCTTTGATCAGGCAGCACGCCTTCATCCCCGCCCATCGAACGACGCAGTACGGCGTCCACACGGGCCAGCAGCTCGGACACACCAAAAGGCTTGGTAATATAATCATCCGCCCCGGATTTCAGCCCCTGCACCACTTCAGCTTCTCCATTTTTGGCGGTCAGGATAATGATCGGTGTGGTCACTCCCTGGGTGCGAAGCTTGTTCAGAATATCGAGGCCATTCATGCCAGGCAGCATCAGATCCAGCAGGATTAAATCAAAGAATTCTCTTGAGGCTTTCTCGAATCCGGCGGTTCCATGATCCTCCGTCTCTACCTCATAACCTTCCTGTGTCAAATTGTAAGTAAGCAGCCTGGCCAATGTAGGCTCGTCTTCTATAACCAAAAGACGTTGTGGCATGTCCTATCCCCCATCTCCCGTTACATTCTTTCTTAATGTAATAACACATATATGACTGACTCGAATTTATTTTATCACGGCATTGTTAACGGGGTGTAAAAAAATCATTCTTGCTGCTCCTCCACCTGCTGCAGCAGCGGCAGTTCGACCGTAAATGTCGTGCCAAGCCCCAATTCGCTGTCGACCGAGACGCTCCCGTGATGCAGCTCAACCAGATGCTTGACGATGGACAGACCCAGTCCGGTTCCGCCCGAGTTGCGGGATCTTCCTTTATCCACACGATAAAATCTTTCAAAGATGCGTGGCAAATCCTTCTTCGGAATGCCGATGCCGGTATCGCTGACGGTAAACACCACTTTTTCCGGCTCATAATCATGTGAAATCTCTTTGACCTTCAGCTTCACAATTCCGCCTTCCTGGGTGTAATTGATTCCATTGGAAAGCAAATTCAGGAATATTTGCCTTAATTTATCCTCATCTGCTTCTATGAATAGCTCCTCAGGCACTTCCATCTGCAGGCTGATATGCTTCTTCTCCGCCACCTTGGCCAGCGTACCGTTAATCATATCAAAGAATGAGGACAGGTGAACCGGCTCGCATTCCAACGGAGAACGTTTGGATTCGATTTTGGAAAGCTCCAGAATATCCCCGATCAGTCGGTTCAACCGTTCACTTTCATCATAAATGATCTGCATAAACGAGCGGGCTGTCTCCTCATCCTTCACTCCGCCGCCAAGTAATGTTTCGGCAAAGCCTTTCACGGCCGCAATCGGTGTTTTCAGTTCGTGCGATACGTTGGCTACAAACTCGCTGCGCATGTTCTCCAGTCTGCGGATCGCGGTTACATCCTGCAGCAGAAAGAGCATGCCACGGTAGCTGGCTTCATCCTGCATCGGCACACCGTCGAGCAGAATGAGCCGTTCCCCCGGGTTGAACACACTGACTTCCTCATGCATGCGTTCCCGGTTTTGAATACTGTGCTCCACCAACTTGGTCAGCCCGTAATGCTGCTTCAGCTCATGATAAGGCCTGCCGGTGACCCGGCTGCTGCTGATTCCGAGCATTCGCTCTGTCTCGCGGTTTACCAACGCAATTTTGCCTTGCACATCAATCATCAAAATACCGCCTGTCATGTTACTCATCACCCGCTGCAGCAAATCCTCGTTATCCCGGATCGTTTTCATCTGCATTTGCAGGCTGTCCGCCATTCCGTTAATCGCTGCCGCCAGTTGTCCTACTTCATCATTACGCTTCAACTCCACCCTGGCATCATAATCAAGCTTTGAAATACGATTCGCTACCTTCGTTATATGCTCTAATGGAGAAGTCAGATTGCCGGCAACACGGTAGCTGACCAGAGAAGCAGCGAGGAACAACAACAGCAAACCGATAATCATGGCTATCCAGGCACGCTGCATGCCTTCATCGATAGCCTGCAAACTCATCGAGACGCGAATAAAGCCGTCAAAACCGCTGTCCGTGCTGACTGGTTCCGCCACATACAGCATATTCTGCTTCAGTGTATCGCTATAACGAATCGCGCTTCCGATACCTTTTTCTTCTGCCAGACGTATTTCATCCCGCAGCGCATGGTTGTCCATCTTGCCAACATCCATCTCCGAGTCGCCTATAACTGTTCCATCCTTATTGATGAAAGTTATACGGGAATTGATCAACCCAGCCAGTTCCTTCGCTTTCTCCGTGTAATAAGCTGTGTAATCATCAGCCGACTCACTGCTTGTACTGTAAAATTCGAAGGTACTGCGCAGGAGGTTTATTTCCCGGGCCATATTTTCCTCCAATGCCTTGATATGCGATTCTTTGAAAATCTGCCCCATCGTCAGTCCTGCCGCAATCACGGAAATTCCGATCAGCGTCAAAATAATGGCGGTCAGTCGAAAACGGAATGATTTCATAAGCTCTCCCTCAGCAGCATGCTCTGTGCGTATTGTAAAGCTTATTTTACTGTATCAGCGATCTGCCTTCCATACTGTACTGTTAACGTAGCGTTAAAATTAATTTGATTTGTGTAATCAGGATAAAATGAAGGACCGTCTCTCGACCGGCTGGCCTGAAAAACGGTCCCTCATGAAATAGAATTACATCAGCAATGCTTTGCAGCCTGTTTTCCTGTTCATCAACCGTTTACGACCTCACCGCCATTGACATGGATGACTTGACCGCTGACATAGGAGGAGTCCGAGGATGCCAGGTATACATATGCCGGAGCCAGCTCTTCGGGCTGTCCGGGACGCTTCATCGGCTGGGTAGCACCAAACTGGCTTACCTGCTTCTCATCAAAGGTAGACGGAATCAGCGGAGTCCAGATCGGTCCAGGTGCAACAGCATTTACACGAATGCCCTTTTCCACCAAATTCATGGACAACGAACGGGTAAAAGCAGTAATAGCCCCTTTGGTCGAAGAGTAATCAAGCAGCTGCGGGTTGCCTTTGTACGCTGTAATGGATGTTGTATTGATGATCGTACTGCCCTGCTTCAGCAGAGGCATGGCCGCTTTGGTCAAGAAGAACATTCCGAAGATGTTGGTGCGGAATGTCCGCTCCAATTGCTCGGCAGTAATGTCTTCAATGGACTGCTGTGGATGCTGTTCGGCTGCGTTGTTCACCAGAATATCCAATTTGCCCAGATTCTCCACCGTTTGTTGCACAGCCTTCTTGGCAAATTTCTCGTCTCCAATATCACCGGCAATCAGCACGCATTTCCGCCCCTCCTGCTCAACCTGACGCTTTGTTTCCTCCGCGTCACTATGCTCGCTCAGGTAGACGATGGCTACATCTGCGCCCTCCTTCGCATAGGTTACGGCAACGGCGCGGCCGATCCCGCTATCACCACCCGTTATAAGCGCCACCTTGCCCGTCAATTTGCCCGCCGGCTTGTAAGCCGGTGTCTCGAATTCCGGCTGCGGCGTCATTTTGGATTCAATCCCCGGACGCTGGTTCTGGTGCTGTGGCGGCAGGGTTTGCTGGTTGCTTTGCTGCTTGGACATGATTCATTCTCCTTTCGTAAAGTCAGAATTATGGAATCTTCCCATAGGATGCACATAACTTTGTATAAAAACTCTGCCCGACACTGTACTTTTACCACGCCTCAGCTTGACTTAAACATGTTGATCAGGAGATTCTACTGTCGGCTGTTTTGAGACGCTCCAGGAACGAACCATTCCTACAATCGCTGTTGGCCCTCCGGGCCAAAGGCGAACGCTGCCGCTTTATGGAATTGCTTCGTCCCTTCCGCTGCTTCGTGCATCTCCTTCATTAAAAAAAGAAAAAGAACAGGTTTGGTGGAACCCCTTCCACAAACCTGTTCTTTCAAATCAAACAATAGTTATATACGTAATGCTCTCTGCCCTGAATTAAATAATTCGACGGTACACCATGAAAAACAGCATCAGCAGCATGCAGACCGCCAGCAGAACACTAAATGTTCTGAGCTTGGCCCTCTCAGCGGATATATCATTCCCCTTGCTGATTCCCTCGATTGCAAGGCGCAGCGGTTTGCCCATCATGCCGCCCAGCCCCGCAATAATGAGAAGCAGCAAGAAGACGATCACCATCCACGCAATAGAGTAGTCTTCGCCGGTCAGCATATATCCGCCAGTCAGCAGTTGGATAATGAGCGCATACTGCGCAAACCGATTCAGTGTCCGCACTGTGCTTACTGCCCCTTCCTGCGCGGGAGCTGACAGGCTATTAAGCTTTCCGACCAAGAAAGGCAGAATGAGATAAAAGCCCATAGCCAGAGCTCCGATGATATGCAGCAAATAGATAACTCTCATGTAATAACCTCCCTTATTTTGTAATCCGAATCCCAAACGTATACTATTATACCGGGAAGAATGCAAGAATCTCAATCCGCAAAAAAGGAATCCTCCCATAAAGAGAGGATTCCTAGCCTGTGACGATATTATGAATTATATCGAGACAATTTTAATGACATTGCGGACAGATTCGGCCGATTGATCAAGCGCCGCCTTCTCCTCCGCAGTCAGCTCAAGCTCAAATATTTTCTCGATGCCGCTACCGCCCAGCAGAGCCGGTACGCCGAGGAACAGGTCTTCATACCCATACTCGCCTTCCAGGTAAGCGATCACCGGAATAATCCGTTTCTTGTCCTTCAGAATCGCTTCAGCCATTTGCACAAGGGAAGCTGCAGGCGCATAATATGCGCTGCCGTTGCCCAGCAGATTGACGATTTCTCCGCCACCGACACGTGTCCGCTGCACGATGGCTTCAATGCGGTCAGCCGGAATGAGCGTGTCTATCGGAATGCCCCCGACATTGGAGTAACGGACAAGCGGCACCATATCATCACCGTGGCCCCCTAACACAAAGCCGCGCACATCCTCTACCGATACATTAAGCTCCTGCGCGATGAATGTACAGTAACGTGCTGTATCGAGCACACCTGATTGGCCGATGACACGGTTTTTAGGAAAACCAAGCGTTTGATACGCCGTATAGGTCATCGCGTCGACAGGATTGCTGAGGATAATGACGATGGCTTCAGGACAGTAGGTCTTCACATTCTCGCACACCGATTTCACGATACCTGCGTTCGTATTGACAAGATCATCGCGGCTCATGCCTGGTTTGCGGGCAATTCCGGCGGTAATAATGACAATATCCGAACCGGCGGTCTCGGCATAATCGGAGGTGCCGATAATATTGCTGTCAAACCCTTGCACCGGGCTTGCCTCCAGCATATCCAGGGCTTTGCCCTTCGTCGGATTCTCCAACTGCGGGATGTCCACCAGAACAATATCGCCCAGCTCTTTTTGCGCGAGCATCAATGCAGTTGTTGCACCGGTAAAACCGGCTCCGACTACAGTGATTTTTCTCCGTTTAATGGCCACAGTACCGCCTCCTACATATGGCTGATAACTTTGTCTGCGAACTCAGAGCATTTTACTTGAGTAGCCCCTTCCATCAGGCGGGCAAAATCATACGTAACCGTTTTATTGTTGATTGCAGTTTCTATACCTTTGTAAATCAGGTCAGCAGCTTCCTGCCAGCCCAGATGCTCAAGCATCATAACGCCGGAGAGAATCACGGAACCCGGATTCACTACATCCTTATCCGCATATTTCGGAGCCGTTCCGTGTGTAGCTTCGAAAATGGCATGGCCTGTCACATAGTTGATATTGGCGCCAGGGGCGATACCGATACCGCCTACTTGTGCAGCCAGCGCATCAGACAGGTAGTCACCGTTCAGGTTCAGGGTAGCGATCACATCAAACTCGGACGGACGTGTCAGCACCTGCTGCAGCGCAATATCAGCGATAGCATCCTTGATAATGATCTTTCCGGCTTCTTCAGCCGCTTGCTGTGCAGCATTAGCCGCATCCGTGCCTTCTTTTTCTTTGATTTCGTCGTACTGGGCCCAAGTAAACACCTTGTCTCCGAACTCCTGCTCAGCTACTTCATAACCCCAGTTTTTGAAGGCACCTTCGGTGAACTTCATGATATTTCCTTTATGCACGAGTGTTACGCTCTTGCGGTTATGCGTGATGGCATATTCGACAGCCGCGCGCACCAGACGTTTGGAGCCTTCGGAAGAAACCGGCTTGATGCCGATGCCCGACGTTTCAGGGAAGCGGATTTTATTGACTCCCATTTCCTCCTGGAGGAATTTAATGACCTTTTTCACTTCTTCGGAGCCTTCCTTGTACTCGATACCGGCATAAATATCCTCTGTATTTTCACGGAAAATAACCATATCCACCAGCTCAGGGCGTTTTACCGGAGAAGGAACACCGTCGAAATAGCGAACAGGACGAAGGCAGACGTACAGGTCCAGCTCCTGGCGCAGGGCAACGTTCAGCGAGCGGATACCGCCGCCGATCGGAGTTGTAAGAGGGCCTTTGATCGCCACGATGTATTCGCGAATCGCTTCAAGCGTGTCATTCGGAAGCCACTCCCCGTATGTATTAAATGCCTTCTCTCCAGCAAACACCTCATACCATGCGACTTTCTTCGAACCGCCATACGCTTTCTCAACCGCAGCGTCAAGCACACGCTTGGAAGCTTTCCAGATATCGCGTCCTGTACCGTCGCCCTCGATGAAAGGAATCACCGGATTGTTCGGCACCTGCAGTTTTCCGTTATCAATTGTGATTTTTTCGCCTTCTGTAGGGAGATCAAACTTTTCCAATTTCATGAGTTCCAGTTCCTCCTTGTATCGTTAATGGTTCGCCTCTGCCCAGACTAATGGGCAACCAGCATAGAGGGGGCAGGAAGAGTGACTTTTATCATTGCCTCCCAGCCCCTCGCATCTCTATTGTACATGATTAATTTCCCGGATGTCACCGCAGTTCAGGGGAAATGTATTTCTGATTTGTCGGACCTGTGTATTCCGCACGAGGACGGATAATCCGGTTATCCTCATACTGTTCAAGAATATGCGCCGTCCACCCTGATACACGGCTGACAGCGAAGATCGGTGTAAATAGTTCACGTTCGATGCCCAGCTGAGTATAGACTGACGCGGAATAGAAATCCACATTCGGCTTCAGACCCTTCTGGGAAGTGACGAGTTCCTCAATACGCACAGACATTTCATACAGCTTCGTGTTTCCATTCTGCTCGCCAAGCTCGCGTGACATCTTCTGCAGATGCTTCGCACGTGGATCGCCATTTTTATACACACGATGTCCAAAGCCCATAATTTTATCGCGGTTAGCCAGCTTTTGCTGAATGAACGGCTCCACTTTGTCCAGCGAACCGATCTCGTCCAGCATTTTGGCAACTGCCTCGTTGGCTCCACCATGCAGCGGCCCTTTGAGCGCACCCACAGCGGACGTGATGCCAGAGTAAATGTCCGATAATGTGGCTACAGTCACGCGGGCGGCAAACGTGGAAGCGTTCAGTTCATGGTCCGCATGAAGCACCAGCGCCTGATCCATTGCCTTCACAGCAGTTGCGGAAGGCTCTTCCCCATCCATCATATACAGAAAATTCTCGGCGATGGAAGCGCCTTCTTTCGGTTGAATCGGTTCCAATCCCTTACGAAGACGTGCAATCGCCGCTACAATCGTCGGTAGCTGTGCCTGCAGTTTAATCGCCTTGAGCTCATTGGCTTCACGGGACATATCGTCCGCTTGACTGTCGAACAGAGCCAGAGCAGATACGGCGGAGCGGAGCGCCGCCATAGTGTTCATATCTTTCGGGTACAGCTTCATTTGCGAGATGAGTTCATCGGGAATCGGGGCATAGCGGCTCAGTTGGGCATGCAGATCGCTAAGCTGGGACGCACTCGGCAGCTTGCCAAACCACAGCAAATAGGCTACTTCTTCAAAAGAGGCGTTAACGGCCAGATCATCAATGTTATAGCCACGGTAAGTGAGAACGCCATCTACAATGGAGCTAATGGAAGAAGTCGCAGCCACGATTCCTTCCAGACCTTTAGTCGCTGTCATATTACATCTCTCCTTTGTCTAAAAGCTTTGTAAAGGACTTGCAAATGAAAACAGTTTCAAAAGTAAAGATGACTTGGGATCGCCTTAAAAATGTTAACGTCATATGTCAATAATTTTAATCTCTTATCACTATACCGGATTTTGTCGGTTCTGTGAACATCAATCAGCTAATCCTGCGCATTCAAATATTTTATCAGTCCTATAAACATTTTTTGAAACCCTTTTCATTTTCAAAGTTTTCTAGGTTTGAGACATATTTTCAGAGGCAGTCGCATACAGGTATACATCTAACAAAAAAAGGAGAAATCGAACGGTGAACCGACTTATACTAAAACGTATTTTACGGGCACTATGGGTCATAACAGGAATCCTATTGTTCCTTCTTGCTGTGTATTGGCTCTTTCCGCTCGTGTATCCCTTCCTGCTGGCGTGGCTGGTGGCTTACGCGATGAATCCGCTCGTTCTGTTTCTTCACAAAAAGGCCAGGCTTCCCCACTGGCTGGCAGTCACCCTTTCGCTGTTTGTATATCTCGGAGCCATTCTGCTGGTGCTGTCCGCCGCGGTCACACGCATCGTGAAGGAGCTTATTGAACTGACCAAAACGTTTGACATTCATATTGAACACTTCAAGAGCCTGTTCGTCTCCTGGACGAAGAGTGATATCATACAAAATATTATCATTGAAATGAATGAATTCCTCCGCGAAAATCCAGATTATCAACAGACCATCAACAATAATATCGATAAAACGACACAAAACGTAAGCAGCGCAGTCACCGATCTGGTTACCCGTTTTCTCAACGGAATTCTGGGCTTCCTCACCGCTCTGCCGAATATGGGGGCCGTTCTCATGGTCATCGTGCTGGCTGCTTTTTTCATCAGCAAAAACTGGGAACGGCATGCCCGCACATTTTCCGGACTTGTCCCAGGAGGTCTGCGCAAGACGGTCGCCGATATTTGGCTGGATCTGCGCAAGGCCCTGTCCGGATATTTGCTGGCTCAATTCATTATCATTTCCATAACCGCGGTTGTTGTTATTGTCGGTCTTATCATTTTACGGGTGGATTCCGCTTTCACCATCGGGCTGATGATCGGGCTGATTGACCTGCTGCCTTATCTCGGTGTAGGTATCGTTATGATCCCATGGGCTATATATGCGTTTATGTCGGATAATTTTGCGCTTGGGTTAGGACTCTCCATCCTTTATATTGTCATTCTGATTGCACGTCAGATCGCCGAGCCCAAGGTGCTGGCCAGCAGTGTCGGACTCGATCCGTTGGCCACCCTGATTGCCATGTTTGTCGGGCTCAAGCTGTTCGGTGTACTGGGGCTCATTATCGGACCCGTCTCCCTCGTTGTGCTCGATGCGTTTAACCGTGCCAACGTGCTTCGCGATTTGCGCAACTATATTCTCGCCGGCAGGATCAGATAAAGCTGTTATAGAGGTAGTTCAAAAAGTCACTTATAGTGGAAAAAACGGCGGCATTACGTCAGAACCGCCTGAACGTAATGCTGCCGTTTTTCATTTTTTTCTCCATCCATCGGTACAGCAGCTTTCTGTAAATAGGCCGCGTGAGCGGGAAAATCAAAGTAAAACCGATGATATCGGTGATAAATCCCGGAATAACCAGCATGCTTCCGCCCAGGAAAACACATAATCCGTCAAGCATTTTATTGCCCGGCATTTGCCCCTGGTTCATTTGCAGCTTGGCATCGGCAATGACCTTGCGGCCTTCAAACTGCAGCATGGCAAATCCGATGATGGAAGTCATGATAATCAATAATATCGTCTTTCCCGCACCAATTTGCTGACTTACCCACAGAAAACCATACAGCTCCAATGCTGGAATTAATAATAGTAATAGCCAGTAGGGCCTGCGCATGCTTTACTCCTTTCTATCTGCAACCAGTTTCTGCAGCGACTGATACACTTCGGGCATTGCTTTATCAAGTCTGGCCGGCTTCCAATCCCCATTCAACCATACATGCTGTGTTAAGCCTGTAACGAGCAGTGCACTCTGCTGCAGCTCCTGTTCATCTGCCCCCATGCGTCTTACTTCGTAAGCAAAGCTCAGGCGCATTCTTGTCAGCTCCGTAATTTGTGTATATACGCTCACCAGATCATCATATTTGGCCGGTTTATGATACTTCAGACCTACATCAATGACCGGCAGCATCAATCCTTGCTCTTCCATGCTGCGGTAGGTGAAGCCGGATTGCCGGATCATTTCGGTACGCCCGATTTCGAACCAATTCAAATAGTTGGCATGGTACACAACACCCATCTGATCGCATTCGGGATAACGCACGCGAAACTGAACGGATGACAGGCTGTGTCCTGCTTCCTGCCTTTCTCTGGCCATATAGTGCTTCTCTCCTGTCCCGGACTTCTTTCTTTGAAGAGGTAGTTCAAAAAGTCATCTTTTGATCACGAAGTAAATCAGGAAGTGGACTCGACATCGAATCTTGAATTCAGCCGGGCCTAAGCAGATGCTTCCGAAGCATGTTTCCTACGGAAACATTTCAGGTGCTCACGTACCCCAAGTACGCTACGCTCCTCAGTCCCTTGCTGCATCCAACCTTCTCGGTGCTGAAAACCTGACTTTTTGAACTCGCACTTTAAAATAAAATGTCCTAGTTCCATTAAACCACATTTCAGCCACAGGAACAAAAAAGGCCTGCCTCGAAAGGCGGCCTTGTCATTTAGCCGAAACGTCCCATGATATATTCCTGGGTCAGCTCATTGGTTGGATTCGTGAAAATATCCTTCGTTTTTCCGCGCTCAATCAGATTGCCTACATAGAAATAGGCCGTGAAATCAGAAATACGGGCTGCCTGCTGCATATTATGAGTAACGATAACAATGCGCAGTTCCTGCTTCAGTTCCGTAATCAGTTCTTCGATCTTGCCTGTGGATACCGGGTCCAGCGCGGAGGCCGGCTCATCCAGCAGCAGAATGCTCGGATTGACTGACAGTGCGCGGGCTATACAGAGACGCTGCTGCTGACCGCCCGACAGGGCAAGCGCCGAACCGTGCAGCCGGTCCTTTACTTCGTCCCACAGGGCCGCTTTGCGCAAGCTGGTTTCCACAATTTCATCCAGCTCTTTTTTCCTCTTGATGCCCCGGTATCTAGGTCCGAATGCAATGTTATTGTAGATCGATTTATAAAACGGATTCGGCTTCTGCCACACCATTCCAATCTCCTGGCGAAGCTTGATGACATCTGTACCCGGATCGTTCAGATCCTTTCCGTTCATCCAGATATGGCCTGTCGCATAGGCCCCTGCAATCTCATCATTCATCCGGTTCAGGGAACGCAAAAAGGTCGATTTTCCGCATCCCGACGGACCGATCAGGGCCGTGACCGTTTCGGCGGGAAATTCCATACTGATTTTTTTGACAGCTTCAAAGGTTCCATAATATATGCTTAAATCCTCGGTACTGAAAGGCTGGGCCATTGTGTAGATTCATCTCCTTTTAATCCATACGCTTCGCAGCAGTCATCTTTTTGTATGCCACCTTGCCAAGCCAGCGGGCCGACAGATTGAATGCCAATACAAGCAGCACCAGCACTGCTGACGCTCCGGCGGCAATGTCTGCGGAGTCAGGCGCAATCCCCTCACTGTTCACCTTCCAGATATGAACGGCCAGCGTTTCGGCAGGCCGCATCGGGTTGATCGGCGACCTCGGGCTGAGCGGATTCCAATCCGTGAAATCAAGCGGAGGCGTGGTCATACCCGCTGTGAACAGCAGAGCCGCGGCTTCACCAAAGATACGGCCGGCCGCCAGAATGGTGCCGGTAATCAAGCTTGGCAGCGCAACCGGCAGCATGATGGAAGTGATGATTTTCCATTTGGACAGGCCCAGAGCCAGCCCTGCCTCTTTTTGCTCCTTCGGCACGGCCCGGAACGCCTGTTCCGTCGTACGTACCATCAGCGGCAGGTTAAATACAGCCAAAGCCAGCGCACCCGACAATAACGAGAAGCCAAAATTAAACGTATTTACAATCAGCAGCAAACCAAACAAACCAATCACGATCGACGGGAACGAAGAAAGCACTTCAACCGTCAGACGGATGAAATCCGTAAGACGCCCCGGCTTGGCATATTGCGCCATGTAAATGCCGCCTCCCCATCCCAGGGGAATGGTAATGATCAGCGTCAATATAAGGAGAAATACGGAGTTGAACAATTGGGGACCGATGCCCCCGCCTGCACGCAGCGTTTGCGGAGCTGCGGTCAAGAAATTCCAATTGATATGACTGATGCCGCGGAACAATATAAAACCGATAAGACCAATCAGCACAGCGACGATCAGTAAGGCAAAGAAACAAATAATCAACGTAGCGGCTTTATCTATGGATTTAGCTTTCATTAAATACGGTTTCTCCTTTCAAGCACCCTAACGAGCAGCACGAATACAAATGTCATCAGCAGGAGAACGAGCGCCATGCTCCACAAAGCATCGTTTTGGAGCGAGCCCATCGCGGTATTCCCCATACTGAGCGTAATTACACTCGTCAGCGTTGAGGCTGATTCCAGCAGGGAATGCGGAATGTGCGGAGCGTTGCCGATAACCATTTGCACAGCAAGAGCCTCACCGAATGCTCTGGCCATGCCGAGAATGATGCCTGTCATCAACGCCGGCAGTGTCGTCGGAATGATAACCCGGGCAATCGTCTGCCAGCGGGTTGCGCCAAGGGCAAATGAGGATTCACGAAGGCCCTTGGGCAGGGCTGCCAAAGCATCTGCCATAATACTTGTAATCGTAGGAAGAATCATAAGGGACAAAACAAGGCAGCCGGCAAGAATTCCGTTACCCTGACCGCCAAACACATTGCGCAGCAAGGGCACAAGCACAGTCAAACCGACGAACCCGTATACGACAGAAGGAATGCCCGACAAAAGCTCAATCGCCGGCTGTAATATGCGTTTGCCAAACTTAGGTACGATCTCTGTCATGAATAAAGCCGCACACAAACCGAGAGGGCTGGCAATCAGAGCTGCCAGAATAGTAACCGCAAATGATCCCGTAATAAAAGGAAGAGCGCCAAATGAAGCCGGTTGGCCGTCCGGGCTCCACTTTGTGCCAAAGAAGAACTCGCGCAGACTCACTCCGTCAAACGCAAAGGTAGCCACTCCCTTTGAAGCGACAAAATAGACGATCGATATAATAACTGCAATCAAAAAAACGACACAAACCGACGTAAATATACGGCCGGTCCATTCTTCCCAGTAGTGCTTTTCTCTCATCATCCCACGGGTTCTTTTACTTTGCTCCATGTAAGTCTTCCCTTCAATAGGTTCCATCTTTAACTCCTTTTAACCGAAGAATAGAGGCTGGACGCATGTCCGCCTCTGTTCTCCGAGTGATGACTAGTTGTTCACCGTACATGTGTCCGGCTCATGAAGAGTTTATTATTTTTTCGTTACGTTGCCGTCAACGTCACGAGTAACCTGCATGCCGCCTACAGGGATGTAGCCAAGATCCTTAACATCAGCTTGTTGCACTGCATCGGACAGAACATAGTCCAGGAAAGCTTTTACATGTGGTTGAGGCTCGCCTTTAGTGTACATGTGCTCGTAAGCCCATACTGGATAATCGCCTTTTTCCACATTCTCAACAGTAGCTTCAACGCTGTTATATTTCAGGGAAGTAACGGTGTCATCCAGGTAAGACAAGGCCAGGTAACCGATGGCGCCAGGTGTTTCGGCAATCAGTTTTTTAACTGTACCTGAGGAATCCTGCTGGATGGAGCCCGGAAGATCTTCCGTTTTTGTGCCAAGAGCGTATTTCTCGAAAGTCGCACGAGTACCGGAGCTGCTAGGACGGTTAACGATCACGATTTCCTGATCCGCACCGCCAACTTCTTTCCAGTTCTTCACTTTGCCGGTGAAAATACTTACCAGTTGTTCTTTAGTCAGGTTGTCCACGCCAACTTTTGGGTTAGCTACAGCAGCCATTGCTACAACAGCAACCTGGTGGTCAACAAGTTCTTCTGCACCGGATTCAAGCTTCTCTTGAGCAAATACATCGGAGTTGCCGATATCTGCTTGTCCGCCGGATACCTGGGTCAGACCCGTACCGCTGCCGCCGCCTTGAACCTGGACGGAAACACCTTTATATTGATCTTCAGCCATGAACTTCTGTGCAGCTTGCTCCACCAACGGCTGCAGTGCAGTCGAACCAACAGCCAGGACATTTCCGCTCAGAGCTGGTGCCTCTGGTGTTTCTGTAGTCTGACCACCGTTGTTGGTTGTTCCTCCTGTCTCTCCGCCTTGTGCAGCATTATTGCTTGAACCACATGCAGCAAGCAGGAACACCAGAGTAAGTGTCATCAGAACAAACGGCCATTTTTTCAACATGATAAATTGTCCTCCCCTTATTAAGTGACGGTTTTTTTATTTTTCCATCAACTACTTTTACATTGTAGGTTTCGAATGTTAGGTTAAAAACATAGTTTTGTAAAAACAGTATAAAAAAACGATAGATTTTATCGATTTTTTGTATACAATAAATCTATACTGATTTTAGGCGGGGATTAGCTTTGAATTTGCTCAAATATCAGATTCTGGTACTTATGGACAAGTATCATAAAGTGACTGAAGTCGCACAGGCATTAAACATGAAGCAGCCAACCGTGTCCTTCCATATGAAGAGCATGGAAAAGGAAATGCAGACACCGCTGTTCCATGCAGCTAGAGGTCGAATTCTGCTTACGGAAGCCGCCAGAAAGCTGCTTCCTTATGCCAGGCAGATTCTTTCCCTGGAAACCGCAGCCATGCAGGCACTGGCTGATCATGCAGGACGGGCGGGAAAGAGAATCCGAATTGCTGCTGATGTTGTTCCCGGGAGTTATATCGTTCCCGGGTGGGTAACGGAATATACCAAAATAAATCCAGGGACCTATATTTTGCTTGAAATCCACCCGGCGGATACGATCAACCGGCTGCTTCAGGAAGGAGAGATTGATTTTGCATTTGTACATGATCCGCTCCTGTCCGATTCAATCACCTGTCACCCTGTTTTCCGGGATGAGATGGGACTCATCACTTCCGCATCGCATTCACTTCGCTTGGACGGTTTATCTTTGAAAGAAACGCTGCTCCATGAAGCATTCGTGATCTCCTCTTCTCCATCGTTTCTGCACAGCTATGCAAAGACATGGTTTGAGCGAAGCAGCATCTCGATGGCCTCTGTAAATGTCGTATTGGAGTCCGGGTCCTTGGAAGCGGTCAAGCATGCAGTGTCAGCTGGCAGCATGATCTCCTTTTTTCCGGCATGCGGCATCCGCGGCCAGGAGGAAGGGCTGGTATGGCATGCCCTGCCCGGCACCCGGCCGGCTTTTTATGAAATTTATATGATGCACGGCAATCATCCGCTGTCTGAGTCTAAAGAAGCATTTAAGAGCTTTATTCTCGGCCAAACAGGGCAAACGATGGGAAATTGAAAGAGGGGCGTTAAAATCTTGAGGGCAGGGAAGAACGGTGGTTTTGTTGGCAGATTAACATCCGCTGTCCGAGCGCTTTGCATCATTATCCCGTTTGATCAGGTCACAGAAAAACAGACAAGCTAAGGAGAAGAGCCTCCTACTCCCTGAACAAAAGGGATAATCGTGCAAGGCATCGTGCAGGGGCACGAACCCTGCAGAATCAAGCTAATTTATTTCGTCAAGAAAAGGAGAGCCCCGGGCCAACGAAACTCGCGGACATCTCCTTGCGTTTATCGTATCTATGAGTTGTAGATATTCATGGTATATCCGGTGATGGCTTCATCGTAATCCGGATAGATGAAGCCCTGGCTTGCTGCCACAGCTTTGGCGTATTTTCTGAACAGCCCGCAGCAGGTGAATAAAGACTGCCACATATTCTCATCCCCATTGCCGGCGTAGGTTGACAATAACGCTTCCCAATCCTTTGACTACGTATGTCGAAGTCATCCAGAATTCATTGCAGCAATCGTCAAATTTTCTGACCGTTGGCTTCTGAATCCAATATTGGCGATCATCTGCCCGCACTTCATTTTGAATCAGGCCGTCTTTATCCAGTAAAATTTCAACCAAACCATCGCTGCCGCTGAAATACTCTTCTGTCTCATCAAGCGGAATAAGCGTCATATCTAATTTATTGCCGTCTTCAAAAAGGATGATATAGGAGAACCAATTGCCCAATTCCGCCGGAAACAGCTCCATATCCTCCGGCTTTTGCATCATGATGCGCTTTCCGAAATGATTGAGCCATTCATCATTCTCCTTGAAAGAGTCCATATCGGTCACAAAATAAGAAATATCGTAATCCTGAAATGCATCAGTGGCAATGTTCTTGTTGGTTCTTGAGCCTTCCAAAGTGACTAAGCGGATTCTGTCGTCCTCCGCCGCAAAACTCACTAGCAGCTTCATCATGTCCTGTTCACTTCTCAAGCTTGCCAGCCTCCCTTCTTTTACTGTTTAAACCTGCCCCATATAAAAAAAGCTGCTCCTCAGTGCAGAATAAAAATTCTGCAGCGGGAACAGCCTATAATTTACCTGTCGCTTATACCTGAGTCACTTTAATCAGGTTCGTGGAGCCGGAGCGTCCAAGAGGAACGCCTGCCGTGATGACAACAAGGTCTCCTTCTTTCACAAGACCGGTTTTCAATCCGCCTTCAATAGCGTTGTTAAAGAGCTCATCCGTAGTATCCACAGATCTTCCCTGAACAGCCACCACACCCCAAGTGAGAGCCATCCGGCGAAGAGTCCGCTCATCGGTCGTAACAGCAATGATCGGGGCCTGCGGACGATATTTCGAAATCATGCGAGCTGTCGTGCCGGACTCGGTGGAAGTAATGATCGCTTTCGCATGCAGATCAAGTGCAGAGATGGACACCGATTGGCTGATCGCTTCCGTAATGCTGACTTCCTGCGCCGTTCTTTGTTTCTTGAACAACTGACGGTAGTTCAGTGCGGATTCCGCTTTCTCGGCAATACGCGACATTGTCAGCACCGACTCAACAGGATATTTACCCGCAGCCGTTTCACCGGACAGCATGATAGCGTCCGTACCGTCGAAGATCGCATTGGCCACGTCGCTTGCTTCCGCACGGGTAGGACGCGGGTTGCGCTGCATGGAATCCAGCATCTGTGTCGCCGTGATTACCGGTTTGCCGGCAATATTACATTTTTCAATCATAAGCTTCTGTACGAGCGGAACTTCCTCGGCAGGAATTTCAACCCCGAGGTCACCACGCGCAACCATCAGTCCGTCGGACGCTTCCAGGATTTCATCCAGGTTGTCTACACCCTGCTGGTTTTCGATCTTGGAAATGATCTGGATATGGCCCGCATTATGCTTCTTAAGCAGCTCGCGGATTTCCAATACGTCGCTCGCTTTGCGCACGAAGGAAGCAGCGATAAAATCAATGCCCTGTTCGATGCCGAACACAATATCCGCGGCATCCTTTTCCGTAATTCCAGGCAGGGAAATGCTGACTCCCGGTACGTTGCAGCCTTTCTTGCTTTTGATGGTACCGCCGTTGACAATACGGCATTTAATTTCAGTTCCCGCCACTTCAACTACAGTGAGACCGATCAGACCGTCGTCGATCAGAATCGTGGAGCCAGGCGTCACATCGGAAGGAAGGTCACGATACGTAACGGAAATGCGTTCCTTCGTGCCCAGAATTTCTTCCGTCGTCAGTGTGACGTATTCGTCCTGAACCAGTTCAATCGGCTCAACTTCGAGCTTCCCGGTCCGGATTTCCGGCCCCTTTGTATCGAGCAGCACAGCAACGTTTTTGTTCAGCTCCTGGCTGGCTTGGCGGATGTTCTTGATACGGTTGCCATGCTCCTCGAAATCACCGTGGGAGAAGTTCAGACGGGCCACGTTCATGCCGGCCATAATCAGCTTCTTTACATTTTCCAACGACTCGCTGGAAGGACCAATGGTACATACAATCTTTGTTTTGCGCATATTAGGTTTCCTCCGTTTTTCACAAGGTCAGTCTATATCTTTTTCCAACAATTAAATCTACTATAATTTTCTCTATTTGTATAGGAATTTCGTCATATTTAATGTTTGTCCATTATTGCTCATCCACAACCGTACTGGACGTTTGGTTCTGCGCAAATGTAAACTCGCCGATTTTACGGAATTTGCGGTAGCGGTCTTCCTTCAGCTCCTCGGCGTTCATGGCCGACAGCTGCTGCAGGTGCACTTCCAGAGCTGATTGAATCGCATGCGCAGTCTGCTCATAATCCCGGTGAGCGCCGCCCTGCGGCTCAGGAATAATTCCTTCGATCACTTCCATGTCCAGCAAATCATGTGCGGTAATCTTCATCGCTTCAGCCGCCTGGTCCGCTTTGGAGGCGTCTTTCCACAGAATCGAGGCAGCGCCGTTAGGGGAAATCGCAGAATAAATGGCATGCTCCAGCATCAGAACCCGGTTGCCGACAGCCATGGCCAGCGCGCCGCCGCTTCCGCCCTCCCCAATGACCACACAAATAACAGGCACCGAAAGCTTCGCCATTTCCCGCAGGTTGCGGGCGATCGCTTCCGATTGACCTCTCTCTTCAGCCGTGTTTCCGGGATATGCCCCTTTGGTATCAATAAATGTAATGATCGGCCGCCGGAACTTGTCCGCCTGCTGCATGAGACGCAACGCTTTGCGGAAACCTTCCGGATGCGGGCTGCCGAAGAAGCGGGCGATGTTGTCCTTCGTATCCTTCCCCCGCTGCTGCCCGATAACCGTGACCGGCGTCCCGTTCAAACGGGCCAGTCCACCTACGACCGCCAAATCATCACCGAAGAGGCGGTCGCCATGCAGTTCCATGAAATCCGTGAACACCAGCTCGATCAGATCCAGCGAAGTCGGCCGCTGCTGGTGCCGGGCCAGGTGCATTTTCTGCGCGGCGGTAATGTTGCTGTATATCTCTTCTTCCAGCTTGCGGTACCTCTCCTCAAGCCGGTTGATTTCCTCTGTGAAATCGATCCCCTTCTCCTGACCGAACTGCTGCAGCTCCTGAATCTTTTGCCGCATCTCCACAAGAGGTTTTTCGTAAGGCAATTCTCCTGCCAATCTAGTTCGCCCCTTTCGTGCTGTGAAGTTCCAACAGCTTGGCCAGTGTAGCGCGCATGTCCTTGCGGTGCACCACCATATCGAGCTGACCGTGCTGCAAATTAAACTCGGAGGTCTGAAAATCATCAGGCAGCTTTTGGCGAATCGTCTGCTCGATGACAATCCGGCCTGCGAAGCCGAAAACAGCGCCAGGCTCAGCAATGTTAATGTCTCCAAGCGTAGCAAAGCTTGCCGATACGCCACCGGTAGTCGGATCAGTGATCACAGATATATAAAGTCCCCCCTGCTCGTCCAGCCGGGCAAGGGCCGCGCTTGTCTTGGCCATCTGCATGAGGCTCAGAATGCTCTCCTGCATCCGCGCGCCGCCGGATGTCGAAAAGATGATCATCGGCAGCTTATGTTCGATGGCATGTTCAATAGCACGGGTTATCTTCTCGCCTACTACTGAACCCATGCTTCCAGTGAAAAAATCAAAACTCATAACAGCGGCGACAACAGGCTGTCCGTCTATCGTTCCGCGCCCGGTAACCACTGCTTCGCGCAGCCCCGATTTCAGCGTTTGCTGCTCAAGCTTGGTGCTGTAACCCGGAAATCCCAGCGGATCGACTGAGATCATGTCTGCGTCAAACTCCGTAAAACCTTCCTCGTCCAATGTCATTTTAATCCGTTCTGGCGCATTCAGCCGCATGTGGTAACCGCAATTCGGACATACTTTCAGATTTTTCTCTAATTCTTTGCTGTATTGGATTGTTCCGCATTTTCCGCATTTGGTCATCAAGCCTTCGGGAATCTCCCTTTTGGGCCGTTCCTGTGTCTCCTGGTCGCCGCTGTGCAGCGCCCTATCGGACGGAATTGTCGCGTATTTCCTCTTTTTCTGAAATAAATCTTTAAACACAACTACACCTCTCCAGCCGTTAATTTGTCGGCCGCAACCGATAAAGGTCATCGTGTCGCCTATGCGGCACCTGAATTACGATATGATATCAGCCGCCGACGCCTGCAGGCGTCACCGTTGTCCATGCTCTTCTCATGCTCACTGCCGCCGTTTCGGACTCAGGGGTGCAAAATGGAATTAAGCACTTCCTGAACTTCTTCGACTTCTCCGGAAGGGACGAGTATCTCAAACTGCTGCTTAGAAGCGCTGATCGCACGCGTCTTCACAAGAAAGCCTTCCTCGGACAGTTTAAGCTTGATCCTCTCGGCCAGCTTGGCCGTAGGCGCAATATAGATCACCGTCCACACCTCTTAACCCCCCAAGTATTATGTTCTGAGTCCGTATAATGAAACAATGATACCATACCTTTCTTTTTTCCCGCAAGAAAGACCCCCCTGGTGAAGGGAGGCCCTTAAAGCCGATAAACATAGGCAATACAGGCTGCGAGCGCGCTCTGCCGTTATTTAAAAAAATTAAGATAGCGGGGTTGGATAGTGCCTGGCCCCTGCATTCCGGTGCGCAATTCTTGCGGAGGCTGCCGCCGCCAAGCCTGCGACAAGATCATCTAAAAAGACGTGCACGCCTTGCTCCTTGTTGTTCAGAAGCTTCATAATGCCTGTTTTATCTTTATCCACATATCCGAAACTTGTCAAGCCGATCATGCCGTACACGCTGGTGATGCCGAGAGCAAGGGTTTCATCGACCCCAAACAACGGTTCGTCAGCCTCCATCATCTCCTGCAGCGGCTGGGGCAAGAGCCTCTTCTCCGCCAATTCATCCAGTGCGATGCCGGTATAAAGCGTATACTGTACTTCTCTTTTCTGCAGGACGGCCCTGACGCTCTCGGCACATTCCTCTAATGTCAAATCTGGATAATAGCCATGCTGCAAATGAAAAACAATTTCTGCAATAGACTCGATCCCGACCCCTCTGCGTTTCAGCAGCTCCTCTACATACACCTGTGACATTAGACTCCCTCCGTTTCACCGCAGCCGCAATAGTTCGGCTTTGCGAGCAAGCGAAAAATTTTGAAACAGTTTGCCAATGTTCTCAAGTGTATGCGGAAGAAAGCCAAATAGTTCTAGAATCATCCAATTTGAGTCATTTAACCCGGACCGTCTCCTTGCCGAGCAGCGCCTCCAGCTGTCCGATCAACTCATGTGACGGCTCAATTCTGTATGCCTGGCTGAGTGCCAGCAGCTTCTGGCTGCTCTCGTAGAACAATATGGTTTCAAGCGGTCCGCTGTGCTCCTGCAGCACCTCTTTGAGCTGCGCCAGCAGCTCTGTATCCTCCTCGGCCTGCCGAGTAATTTTGACAAATACACGCGGGGCAGAGGCACTACGATCAGAAGCAGCAGCCGCAGCCCTGGACGGCGCGGTCTGGACCGCCGTACTACCGGCCTGCGGGCGCGTATTGGTTCGTGCCGCACCGTTTGCGGAGCCTGCGGCTGGCGCCCCGGCAGCGCCGGGCAGCCGGCGCCGCTGCCGCTTAAGCTCCTCCCCGCCAAGCGGTCCGACTTCGTCGGCAAGCAGCTTGAAATGCTCATCCTGTTGCTGAACCTTCGCACGCACGGCAAGCAAAGCCCCCTTTTCCACAAGCCGCTGGCTGCGTCGCCATACCTCGGGAAACAGTACAACCTCACAGCGTTCGATCTGGTCCTCCAGCTCGATAAAGGACATGGGTTTACCCTGCTTCGTCGTGATCGTTTTGACCGAGACAACCATGCCTGCGGTGACCACAATCGCCTCGTCCTCTGCTTCAGCAAGCTCCATCAGCCTGTCGGCACCGGCCGCTTCCAGTTCTTCCTCGAAATCGTCCAGCGGATGGCCGGATAAATACAGTCCCAGCAGCTCACGTTCCAGTTCCAGCTGCTGGCTTCCGCTGAATGGAAGCACCTCCGGATACGGGATGTCCCAGTTCGGTGTCTCCACAAAATCAAACAGCTGGATTTGCAGATCATCCCGTTCCTTGCGCCATTTCAGGGCAGCCTCCACCGTTTCATCAAGCATGGCGAGAAGCTGTGCACGGTGCCCCGGCAAAGAATCGAACGCGCCCGCCTGAATCAGCGATTCGATTACCCTTTTGTTGCAGACGCGCAGATCCACGCGGCGGCAGAAATCCAGCAGGCTTCCGAACGGCTTCTCGGCCCGGACCGCCAGAATGCTTTCCATTGCCTGGGTTCCAACGTTTTTGATCGCCGCAAGGCCAAAGCGGATGTTGCCTGGTCTGGACATGCCCTCATTTGCCGAATCGTCCGGGTCGTTCGGGCGGTTCGGAACCACAGGCGTAAACAGCACTCCGCTTTCATTGACATCCGGCGGCAGCACCTCAATGCCCATACGCCTGCATTCCACAACGTATTCCGCCACCTTGCGGTGGCTGCCCATCACAGCGGCCAGCATGGAGGACATGAAATGCACCGGATAATGGGCCTTCAGGTATGCCGTCTGGAAAGCCAGTACACCATAAGCGGCAGCATGGGCCCGCGGAAAACCGTAGTCGGCGAAACGGACGATCATATCATACACAGCCTCTGCCTCGGCTTCCGAATATCCCTGCTTCAGACTGCCCTGCACAAAATGTCCGCGCTCCCGGTCCAGCACCTCACGCTTCTTCTTGGACACCGCCCTGCGCAGCAAATCGGCGTCTCCCAGTGAAAAGCCCGCCATCCGGGATGCGATCTGCATAATCTGTTCCTGGTAAACGATAATACCGAACGTATCCTTGAGGATCGGTTCCAAATCGGGATGCGGGTATTGAACCTCCGTTTTCCCGTGTTTGGCCTCGATGAACCGCGGGATAAACTCCATCGGTCCCGGCCGGTACAGCGCCAGCACGGAGATGATATCCTCAAAGCCTGAAGGCTTCAGTTCCTTAAGAACACGCCGCATTCCCGCCGATTCCAGCTGGAATACGCCTGTCGTATCTCCACGTCCCAGCATGTCATAGGTAAGGCTGTCATCATCACTGATGTTGCTGAAATCGGGATGCTGGCCATACTGCTCCCGAATCCACTGTTGACAGCGCTCGATAATGGACAAAGTCCGCAGACCGAGAAAGTCCATCTTGAGCAGACCGATCGATTCCAGACTTTCCATGGAATACTGGGTCAGCGGAATGCCTTCCCCACCCTCCTGCAGCGGAACCGCATCCGTCAGGGGAGATTGCGAAATGACCACACCCGCAGCGTGGGTCGAGGCATGGCGCGGCATGCCCTCCACCTTCATGGCCATATCCAGCAGATTACGGGTCTGTGTCTTTGTCTCGTACAGCTCCTTCAACTCGGGGCTGATCTCAAGCGCCCTGCGGATATGAATGCCAAGCTGCCCCGGAATCAGCTTCGCCGCTTTATCCACTTCACCGTACGGCACATTCAGCACCCGGCCCACGTCGCGCACGGCGGCCCTGGCGGCAAGCGTTCCGAAGGTAATGATCTGGGCCACATGTTCACGTCCGTATTTCTCTGCCACGTAAGCAATCACTTCGTCCCGCCGCTCGTCGCTGAAATCAATATCGATATCCGGCATGGTGATCCGTTCAGGATTCAGAAAACGCTCAAACAGCAGCTTGTACTTGATGGGGTCAACATTCGTGATTTCCAGCACATAAGCAACGAGGCTGCCTGCCGAGGAGCCCCTTCCCGGCCCGGTTACAATCCCGTTCCGATGAGCAAATGCGATAAAATCCCATACTATCAAAAAATAGTCGCTGAATCCCATGCTTTCGATCGTACTAAGCTCATATTCCAGTCTGACATCCAGTTCCCGCCGCCCTTCCGGGTCTGTCCATAGCGGGCTGGAAGCGTAACGTTTCTCCAGGCCCGCACTGCACAGCTGCTGTAAATAAGCCGCAGGTGTCATTCCCTCTGGCAGAGGGCGGTAAGCCGGCAGGATCGATTTGCCGAATTCCAGCTCCACATTGCACTGACGGGCAATTTTCACCGTGTTCTCAAGCGCTTCGGGAATGTGGGGAAACAACCGGGCCATTTCCTCCGTGCTCTTGAAATAAAGCTGATCCGTCGGAATGCGGAAGCGGCCTTCATCCTCCACGGTTTTCCCTGTTCCAATGCAGATCAGCACATCCTGAACCTCCGCATCCTCACGGGTCAGATAGTGAATGTCATTGGTCGCCACAAGTGGAATGCCCATATCATGGGCAAGCCCAACCAAAAGCGTATTCACCCGCTTTTGTTCAGGCAGCCCGTGATCCTGCAGTTCCAGATAAAAGTCGTCTCCAAAAATATCCAGGTAGCGTCCTGCAGCCCGCCGCGCTTCCTCCTCACGACCGTGAAGCAGGTGTTGCGGTACCTCGCCGCCCAGGCAGGCACTCAGGCAGATGATCCCTTCGCTATGTGCCGCCAGGCTTTCCATGTCGATGCGCGGCTTATAATGAAAGCCTTCCAAATGCCCAATGGAGCAAAGCTTCATTAAATTACGGTAGCCCGCCATATTTTTGGCGAGCAGTATCAGATGGTATATGGGCTGATCCTTGCGGCTGCCACGCTCCTTGCGGGAGCCTGCGGTCAGGTAGGCTTCACACCCGATAATCGGCTTGACGCCGTGTTCAATGCAGGCCTTGTAAAAAGGGATGATGCCGTACATAACCCCGTGATCCGTCAGGGCCAGCGCCTTCATCCCGCCTGCCGCGGCTTGTTTAACCAGGTCCAGGGTACGAGCCGCGCCGTCCAGCAGACTGTATTCACTGTGAACGTGCAAATGCACAAAAGAGCTCATACGCTTCTCTTCCTTTCCCCGTTGTATATGCAAAAGTCTATCACTGATTTTCAACCGCTTAATGGAACTATTTTATCATATCCTGCAACAGCCCGCCCATAGAATAAAGTACAGCCCTGAGCGGACAAGTGTGCATCCCGGGACTGAATCAAACTGGCTTCGCCAAGTCGAAAGGAGCACGGGCCGAATGAGCACATTTATCTCCAAAGCCATTCTGGATTTCTTCATTGCGTTTGGGATCGTACTGGGAGGTGCCTTGCTGGGCGGAATGGGGGCGGTTGTCTCGCTCCAGCCTCCTACGCAAACCATGCTGGATGTTGCCGGACGCATTAAAATATGGGCGCTGGCGGCCGCCGTCGGCGGCACCATTGATCCCATGCGGGTCATTGAGAGCAATATGCTGGACGGGAACCTGTCCCCGGCCATCAAGCAGATTTTGTATCTGATCTTTGCCTTTCTCGGCGCACACATGGGCACCGAACTGGTCAAATGGGTGTGCAGCAGCCGCGGCTGAGCGGGGTGGCTTATGAATAAATTATTACAGGCAATCCGGTCGTCCGCCCTTATCGTGCTCGGCATGGTGTTCGGAGCGATTATTTACAATACGGTGTGGCAGAATCGCTTCAATGAGCTCTGGGCCATGAATCAGGACCTGCGGCTGCAACTGCAGCAAGCGCAAGAGGACAACAAGACACTGCAGCAACTCAGCGACAGACAAACGGTTATTAAAAAAATTAAAATTACCGCCGAGCAGGCTTCCGCAGAAAAAATCGATTCTGTCGACACCAAGGAAATCATTCAGCAGCTGTATGAGGATATGGAGGTGCTGCGCGGCAGGGACATTTTCGAAATTGACAGCGACAGCCGCTTGGTGCGCACCCTGCTGAACCGCAAAATCTATACGGTTCGTGAAAAGGAGTATGCCGTCCAGATCAAAACGATGCTGATCATGGAGAACGTGCTGCAAATCTGGATTGAAGTCCGTCCCTATATCCGGAGCTGACCTGCCTGTCCCTTCATTGAAACAGAACTGCTGTCAGCCCGGATCGATGGAGTGCATCGTCATGACTCCTTTGCACACCAGACTGTTCTCCCGCAAAATTTCAATTTCAAGCCTGCACAAGCGGCGGCTCGTTTCCAGAATAGCCGGACGGATCACCACCGAATCCTCAATCTGGACAGGTCTGATAAAATAGGTGGTTATATTGTCAAGCACATGGTCACTGCCTGTCACATCCTTGGCTGTGCGATAGGCCGCCTGGGTCATCATGTCGATCAGCACGCCTTCAGAGATCGTTCCAAGATTCGTAGCCATCTGCGGAATAATAAAGCCGCGGAACATCAGTTCTCCGTTCGCTCCCCTTTCCTCGACAAAACCGTTCCAGATCAGATGATCGAACGTCTCTCCGAGCTGCGGCTGCTTTTGCGCGCTGCGCAGCGCCTCCAGCACCTCACGCCTTGTAACGGCACCCACCAGCTTGCGGCTGCGGTCCACGACAGGCAGGTAGTGAATGCCCTCCCACGTCATAATCTGCGCTGCAGAAGCCAGTGAGGTTTGCTGAGACACTGTAACCGGATTGCGGATCACCACCTTGTCAATCGTCTGCTCCGGCGTAAGTCCCTCCACATCGGCACGGCTGACGATACCGACGAGGCGGTTCCATTCGTCCACAACCGCAAACCGGTGCTCACCGGCTGACCGGGCCAGCCGTTCGAAATCCCCCGCCGTGCTGCCGCCCTTCAGGGTGTGCAGCTTAGGCTTGTGGGCGGTAATATCTTCAACGAGCATAATTTTCTTCTTGATCAGCCGGTCAAAGATCGCCCTGTTGATCATGGAAGCTACTGTAAATGTATCGTGGCGTGAAGAAATGATCGGCAGGTTCAGCTTATCCGCCAGCAGCTTGACGTCGCGCGTCGTGCCGAAGCCGCCGGTAATTAATACCCCGGCTCCCTGCTCAAGGGCCAGGAAGTGCGCATTATCCCGGTTGCCCACAATAAGGAGGCTGCCCGGATCGATATAACGGGCCATCGCTTCTTCCCGCATGGCTCCGATCACATATTTATGCAGGGGCTGCTCCAACCCCTCGCTTCCGCCCAGCACATGACCCTCCACAATTTTGACCACATCGGCAAAGGTCAGCTGCTCGGACATCCCTCGCGGCCTTTTCTCCACACGTACCGTGCCAATCCGTTCCTTCGTGATAACGATCCCCAGGTTCTCCGCTTCCTTGACGGCACGGTAAGCCGTACCTTCGCTGACCCCAGTCTCCCTGGCCAGCTTCCGCACGGATATTTTGGACCCGATCTTGAGCTCCTCAATATGCCGCAGAAGCTGCTCATGCTTCGTTACCGTTTCATCATAACCCTCCACAACTGTTTCACCCCCACGCTCGATCTGTATTAATCTGTATCTATTATAACCACTCCGTATAGCAGAAGTAAAACTAGGAAAGGTTGCCCTAAAGTAAATTTTTTCTTCTGGGAGACTATCCTCTTCTTTTTGGTTTAAGAACGTAAAAAAGTCAAGAACAAGGGAAAAATCTACACCTTGTTCTTGACCATTTACCCCCGATGCAGAAGTCCCTGGAAGTCCATTTTTGACCGCCTCAGCAACTCCTTATTTTTCAAGTGGGAATAAGCACACAGTCAGCGGAGAGGACGAAGCAATTCCGGAAAAGCGGAGCGTTCGCCTTTGGCCCGGAGGGTCAACAGCGATTGGAGGAATGCTTCGTTCTCGGAGCGCTTCGGAGCGCTTCGGAGCGCTTCGGAGCGCTTCGGAGCGCTTCGGAGCGCTTCGGAGCGCAAGAGCTTCTCCCCACACAAAAGAGGAGTCCCCCAGGTCAATAGGACCTTTCAGGACTCCCCCACGCATCATCTTCCGCGCTCCTTGTCCAGTTGCAGCTGCCACTGCTGCAGCTTCGCTCTGCGGACTCTTTCCAGCGCTTTGCGCTTCTCGTCGTCTACGCCAAGCAGGAAATGAAGATTAGCGCCAATGACCATCAGCGCAAACAGCACCCAGACAATCCCGAACCCGTTGACAAGATTCAAGCCCCCGGTCAACGATATGCGCGGCACGGCAACCAGCACCATGGCCAAGGCAATTAACACATATACACCATGCTTCCATTTCTTGTTCATTCCATACCGGTCTCCTTCCTTACATCACAATCAGGCTGAGTGTGAATCTATGTATCTAGTCTATGAGGAAGGGAACGTAAATATGAGACAAACTTATAGAGGTTGTTCAAAAAGTCATCTTTTGATCACGAAGGAAGTCAGGAAGCGGATTCGACATCGAATCTTGAATTCAGCCGGGCCTAAGCGGATGCTTCCGAAGCATGTTTCCTACGGAAACATTTCAGGTGCTCACGTACCCCACGTACGCTCCGCTCCTCAGTCCCTAGCTTCATTCAACTCAAGCGTTTTGAAAAAACGCACTTCGGAAGCATACGCTTCGGTGCTGAAAACCTGACTTTTTGAACACGTACCTACATAGAAGGTCCGTACAAATGCTGCATGCTGCCTGTAATAATTTTGTTGACATCCTCAATAATGACGCTCAGGCGCTGTTCCGCGTCAAAGAGTCTGCGAATGCTCAGATTCATGCTCAGCACCTCAAACAGCTTTTCCAGCTTCTCCATCTCTTCCTGATCAGGCATGTCACCGCTCATCATACGCTGCTGCATATCCATCTGCTTTCCCCGAAAATTATCCAGCATCCGCTTCGCTTCAGGATCCGCATCAATCAGCTTCATGGCGGAAGTAATCTCCTCTACCTCCGTACTTTCTTTCAGTGCCTTGGCCAAATCGTGGGCTTTGTCATAAATGTTCATAATTCGCATTCCTCCAAGTTTTTTATAAGAAAAACGTCTATCGACGTACTTTCACAGAAGCCAGACCCCATTTAACGGAAGTTTTTCTTGCGATCTCAGGAAGCTTGTGCTTCGAGGCTTATACTTTCTGAGATCTTAAATAGCGGCTAATCACCAAGGGATATATGTCCTCATATGATGAACTACATGCAATGTACTGAAGCAGCCCTTGCCTCCCTCAGACATCGAAGTTGTAGCCCGGAAGGAGATCCATGATGTCCAAAAAAAAAATAACGGTTCAGGTTATGGGATCGGGCATCTTGCAGGATGACGTCCTTATGGTTGGTGAAAAACTGCTGAAGCAGTTGAAGCTTCAGACAGGAGATTCTGTTCAATTGGTATTCGGCTCATTCCGCCGGGAAATAATGGCAATATCTGTCCCACGGTATGACGGAATACAACTCGGCAGCGGAACCGCCCACAGTATGGGAATCCTCTCAGACTGTACGGTACGCATCCAATATAGGCCGAAGGACAGGATACTCCGGCTGGGCCCGCTGATCAGCGTCCTTATCAGCCAGGATTATCCCGAGCAATATGACAAACCTTTTGGTAAAATCACTCAATTTTGCCGTGAATTGTCCAGTGCATGCGACAAACAGGGCGCATATGTGTACTTTTTTACACCCGCTCATATTTTAGGCAATCCAGGCCGGGTCGAGGGCTGGGTATTCAGCAATGGCTGGAAAAAGACTGAGTTTCCGTCAGCCGATGTCGTCAATAACCGCCTGACTTCCCGCAAGCTTGAGAACAAACCTAGCGTACAGCAATTCATGAAAGAAGTAAAATCCCGTTACGGCTCCCATGTGTTTAACGAAAAATTTCTCGATAAGCACGAGGTTTTTGACGCGTTAAAAAGCAGCGGCTTACTGCGGCGGTATTTACCCGAATCCCATCTACTGGACAGCTTTGCTGTGTTCAAGCGGATGTGCGGGCAGTACAGTCAGGTATTCGTCAAACCGGTGCGCGGCAGCCTGGGAAAAGGGATTATACGTATCAACAAAAATGCTGACGGTTCGTTCACCATGCTGACCACTACCACAGGCTCGCCGCTCAAACAGAACTATCCTAACGCCACCAAGATGTATACCAGCCTGTCAGGCAAGATGCGGACCACCAGCTACCAGATCCAGCAGGGGCTTACGCTGATTCACCATAATTCGCGGCCCGTGGATTTTCGCGCCCTGGTGCAAAAAAACGGCAGTGGCGCATGGAATGTGACCTCAATCGTTGCGCGCATAGCCGGAGGCAGCCATTTTGTTTCCAACCTGGCCAGAGGGGGGACTCTCAGCACCGTGAAGGATGCGATTGCCAAGACCACCCTTTCGGCTGCCGCCAAAACAAATGCCCAGACGAAGCTTAAGACGGCAGCGCTGAAAATTGCGGCAGGGATCGACCATGCGATTCCCGCTCACTTCGGTGAATTGGGTATTGATTTGGCTGTCGATCATTCAGGGCGCGTCTGGCTGATTGAAGTCAATTCCAAACCGTCCAAAAATGACAACACCGCCCTCGGAGATGTGAAGATTCGCCCTTCCGTTCTGAAATTGCTGGAGTATTCCTGCCATTTGACCGGTTTTTAAGTTATGTAATCCGGTCCGTCGTTTTCGGAAAATCGTCCGATTAGGAGGCACTCCGTATGTTGGATTTACATGCTGTTTCCAAACCGATGCTGGGCGTGCTTGTCAGTACGGCCAGGAGCTCCATCCCCATTGGTGAGCCGGGCTTCTGCCGTAGGCTGATCCGAGCGGGCAGACGGCTCGGTATACATGTTGCTGCCTTCAATGCAGAGGGCATTCACCCGGAAGCCGGACGGATCGACGGCTTCGTGCACCGTGACGGGGCCTGGCACACCTGCAGCTTCTCCCTGCCGGAAATTATTTATAACCGCTGCTGCAATTATCGGGAAGGACGGACGGCCCGGTTCCGGCTGCGGCGTCTGGCATCCAGACTCGGACGACCATGTACCTTCCTATCCGGCAGTCTCCCGGGCAAATGGCGGGTTCATGTTACGCTAAGACAGGATCCTCAGCTATCCGACTGTTTGCCCCTGACTGTACAGTTCAGCAAGGATTACCTGCAGAATCTTCTTTCCAGATATCAGGGTGTGTTTCTGAAACCACAATCCGGCATGCAGGGAAAAAGAACGCTTTGTTTGCAAAATCAGGAGAATTCCGGTGAAGCTCCGCTCTCTCTTCGGGGACGTAACCGCAACAACCGGCCATTTTTCCACACTTTCTCCAGTTTTGATCAAGCATATGACTGGATTGCCGCATTTATTCGGGAGCGGCCGTATATTATTCAGCCGTTGCTGAATTTACACAGTTCCCGAGGTCATCCTTTCGATGTCCGTGCTCTTGTGCAGAAGGACGGAAAGGGTCAATGGACACTGACCGGGATCGCTGTCCGGGAAGGTGAACCAGGAGGCCTGACTTCCAACCTGCATGGTGGAGGAAAGGCTCGGGAAGCTACAGGTTATTTGCAGAGCCAGTTTGGCGCAGAGAAAGCAAGCAGTGTTCTGCAGAAAATTAATCAACTGTCCATGTATATACCGCCAGTGTTGGAGTCCCGGTACGGCCGGCTCGGTGAGCTGGGCATAGATTTTGGCATTGACCGTTCGGGGCAGTTGTGGATTCTGGAAGTTAACTCCAAACCGGGGCGGGCCGTTTTTACAGAGATTGGAGATCAAGCGGGTGCCGCTGCTGCAGTAGCCCGTCCGCTCCTCTATGCACGGCATTTAATGCAACGGCAAGTCCCGGCTGCGATCCGCACTGGCACACTTACAACATCCCAAGTTTTCAGCTAAGCTGACCCGGCTGGCATGCATGGCCGCAGGTTCATGCCCGGCCGGGATAGGAGGATAAATAAATGAGGTTGACCCCTTGTAATGTTCATTTCACGGCACAGCCCGATCGAGTCGTTTATATCTCCAGTGCGCTGTATAAAAATTTAAATCTCTCGGGAAGCAAGTCGGTTCAGCTCAAGCTCGGGAAAGGCCGGATTCCGGCAACCGTCAAACGGATTAATAAACCGGGAAGGCATTTATACCTGACCTCCGGTGTACGCAATGCAATCAGGATTCCCAAAGCAGGGGCCATCTATCTGAGGAATGAAGACGGGGTAGTGCAGCTGGGACCTCTGATCGGTGTACTGTCCGATGGCAGAGGCTCCTCCGCCAGCCCCTTCGGAACACGAACCGGGTTCATTAAGCAGCTTCTGAAGACAGGAAGCAAACAATTCTACATCTTCGCTTTCACACCGAAGGACATCAACTGGCAGGCGGAGACGGTGTTGGGTTATTTTCTGACAGAGAATGGGACATTTACCCGTAAGTCGGTCCCTCTGCCTGATGTCGTATACAATCGGCTTCCCAGCAGAAAATATGATTTCTCCGCTTCCACCAATCTGCTGCGGGAGCGCTTTATACGCCGGAAAATTCCGTTTTTCAATTGGAGCTTTTTTAATAAATCCGACATTTACCGCATACTGGAGAGAGATCAGGTAGCCGCGCGCTATATTCCGGAATATCACGTGAATCCCGGTAGGGAAATGATACTGGAAATGCTTGAACGGCATCAGGTAGTTTACTACAAGCCGAGCGCCGGCAGTCTCGGAAAAGGAATTTACCGTCTTTCCATGCTTCCCCAGCGTGGGTTTTACGCACGCTACCGCAAAAATAAAAGCAATGCGCTGCTCCGGTTTACCTCTTTTAACTCTTTATACAGAATGCTGCATGCAAAACTGGGATCGTCCATGCGCGGATATGTTGTTCAGCAGGGAATCCAGCTGATTGAAATCGACGGCTGCCCGATCGATTTCCGGTTTCACATGCACAAGAATGGCTCCAACAAGTGGGTTGTTGTCGGCATCGGAGCCAAAAAGGCCGGCCGGGGCAGCGTTACCACTCATATTAAAAACGGGGGGTCTCTTCTGACGCCCGAGAGGGCTCTCTCCCGTTCCTTCGGCGACCGGCACGGAGAGGTGCTCGAAAAAGCCAAAAAGACAGCCATCTTGTTAGCGGAAGCGATTGAACGCCAGCATTCCCATTTGCTCGGGGAAATCGGCTTTGATCTGGGCATTGATCAATCCGAGAAGGTGTGGATGTTTGAAGCGAACTCCAAGCCCGGACGATCCATCTTCCAGCATCCTTCACTGCGTACGGAAGGCAAGTCGTCCGTTGAACATATACTTGAGCATTGTCTCTATCTCAGTAAGTTCCGTAGGAGGGAGGAATCGTGATTACCAAGAAACAGGATAAACCGATTGTCGCCATTCTGACCATGCATGATAACAAACGGATGTTCCGCGGAAACCAGGAAAATTTCCAGGAGATTTTGGAAACTGGAGCGCGCATGGGCCATCTGGTCTATGTCGTTACTGTCAAAGATCTTGACCCGGGAAAAACCTCCGTGAGAGGCTACAGCTACAATAGATCTACAAAACAGTGGGAGCCGGGGTATTTCCCCCGCCCCCAGGTTGTATACAATCGGATTCCCGACCGGGTGGATGAGTATAAACCCTGGGTGCGCAGCCGTATCGAGGAATTGCAGCAGACCAGGGACATCACTCTTTACAATCCCGGCTTCTTCAATAAATGGACTTTGTTTCAGGCATTAAAAACTTCCGGGAAAACGCGCGGGCTGGTCCCTGCTACGAAAAGGCTGCAAAATTCGGGAGTTCTCCTGAAGATGCTGCAGTCCTATCCCTGCCTCTACCTCAAGCCGGAGAGCGGAAAGGCTGGAAAAGGCATTATGAAGGTGAATTGCAGCAGGAGAACTCCCACTTCCTATCGGCTGAAAACTCAGACTAACCGCAAAAGCGCTATTTTTAAAACATCCAATTTCAACAGATTGTGGTCACGAATTCAGCGTAAAACAGGCAGCACCCCATACATTGTCCAGCAGGGGATTGAACTGGCTACCAACCACAACCGTCCGTTCGACCTGAGAGTTTTGGCCCAAAAGAACCGTAGAGGCATTTGGCGAATAAGCGGAGTCGGAGCGCGGCTGGCTGGCAGCCGCAGTATTACGACTCATGTTCCGCGCGGAGGGAGCATTGAGGATCCGCAAAAGCTGCTGACCAACCTCTTCGGGGCGGAAATGACTGATGCCCACCTGCAGCGCGTCCAGGGAGCGGCGTTGCAAATTGCGCGACAGATTGAAAGCAACGCGAACGGAATTGTGGGAGAAATGTCGATGGATCTCGGAATCGACCGCGCCGGCAACCTGTGGTTTTTCGAGGCCAACGCCAAGCCGATGAAGTTTGATGAACCGGACATTCGGAAGAAATCTCTGGAACGGATTTTTTATTTTAGCTCCTATTTGGCCGAACAGCATAAGGATTAAATCCGGGAGGTGATCAAGCTTGATACACATCGTTTCTGTCAGAAGATATCCTCCCGACGAATGGTACCCTGTAGAATTCAGTACCAAGGCAGGTGAATAGCTATGCAGCAGCCCGTCTTAGGCATTATGACACTCTACCTCAACAAGAGGAAACAGTTCGAAGACCGGCGGGTTTATCAAAAAATGATTGAGGAAGGCCGCCGTCTCGGCCTGGATGTCTTCGTCTTTACACCAGCGGATGTCCATCCGACACGCAAGCTGCTGCTGGCACATATTTACGAGCCGTTCAAAGGCAGATGGACCCGAAAATGGCGCGAGTTCCCCCATATGATCTACGACCGTTGCCGGATTCAAAAGGGCGGGCGATTCCAGCAGCTGAAAGAATTCAGACTAAAGCACAGCCGCCTGATCTACCTGAACCGTCCGCTCCGCAACAAGTGGACGATTTACGAGGTGCTTTCCGGCATGGCTTCCTTCAAGCCGCACCTGCCGGAAACCGTGCTTTACAAAAGCTATAAAGATATAGAAGTCATGCTAAAAAAAGCGCGTCTGTTATATTTAAAGCCTGTTAACGGTACCGGAGGGCGGGGAATTCTCCGTATTGAAAAGGCGGGCACAGATGACAACTTTTATATAATCCAAGGGCGGAACATGAGACGCCAGATCATTCCCCGCAAACGCATCCACCGGACACGACTGCAAGCCTGGATAACATACTGGAATATGGATCAATATTTAATTCAGGAAGGCGTACCTAATGAGCTGGAAAGCGGACGGGTGCATGATTACAGAATGCTTGTACAAAAAAACAGCCGAGGCAAATGGGAAGTGACCGGCTGTGCGGGGCGCATCGGTCCGGTGCGCAGCATCACCTCCAATCTGCATGGAGGCGGCCGGGCCGTTTCTATGCAGACCCTGCTGGATCACTGGATCAAAGACGAGGAATTACGCGGGCATGTTGAGGAGAATGCAGGCAAGCTGGGCATTCAGATTGCTTCATTCCTTGAGTCAATCTATGGCGGACTATGTGAACTGGCTTTGGACCTGGCGATTAATAAAGAAGGACAGATCTATCTGCTTGAGGTCAATCCCAAGCCTTCACGGGAAGTGTTTGCGCGAATTGGGGAAAAGGATACTTACAGAAAGGCCATTGTCCAGCCGCTTGAATATGCGTTGTGGGTATATCGCTCAAATCCGGCTGCAAACTTGCCAAGGAAAAGAATTAAAACGTTCAAACCTGGTATCGGGAGAAAAAAGAAAAAGGGTCCCGCTTGAAACGGGACTCTTCCTCCGGAAACAGAGTCATTGCGCGTTCTTGTACAGGCGAAGCAGCTCTGTAAAATCGTTAATGATCACATCAGAGCCCTTCAGCTCATCTTCCCTGCCGAAGCCGGCATAGGCACAGCCGATAACCGTCTGTCCGTTTTCTTTGCCGGCCTCCACGTCAGAGGAGCGATCTCCCACCATCCACGCGCTTGATATGCGATGCTTTTTCAGAAGCAGTTCAACCAGATGGACCTTGGAAAGGGTATTGTACTCCCCGGCGCTGTACAAGCCTTCAAACAGTGGCACCAGCTCATGCGCAGCCGCCACCCCTCTGACATAATCCTCAAGTCCGTTGCTCGCTACAAACAGCCGGACTCCCTGGTCATGCAGCGCCTCCAGCGTCTCCTTGACTTGTGGATACAGCTGGTGGCTTCCATGCTGCAGCCCTTCGATTTCCAGCTCCAGCAGCAGCTCATCTGCCCGCGCGCGGGCAGCGTCACTCGCTTCAGGCATCACACGCATCCATATATCACTTAGCAGCATGCCAAGGCTGTTCAGCATCCTCTCCTCCGGCGGGGTCCCCCCTTCAAACAGCCCTTCCGCGCGCAGCGTATCGAACAGCTTGTGGTACGCCGGCAGCAGCAGGGTTTCCGTCTGAAACAAGGTGCCGTCCATATCGAAAATCATCGCTTCCGGCTTCTTCAAGAGCTTCGCGGTTTCCATTCTCACTTATCCATCCTTCCGTATTCCATACAATGTAAGCATCCTCTGTAATCATAAGCAAAAACGGAGAGCCGTGTAAACTAAAGAAGAAGACTGCCTTAGAAACGGTCGAAGTAGCTGCCTGTGTCATCCTTGTTGTAAACATATCCGTACACATTCGCATCAGGGAAAAATTTGAACGCATCATCACGCAGGTCAGACTTGAACGACGATTGGCGGTAGGAGCTCAAGCTGTCCCAATCTTTCTTGGTTACGTACACTTTTACGGTTATTGAATCATCCGCTCTCCCCTCCAGCTTAAAGCTGAAAGCTGCTCCATAGTAATTGCCGAAATCATGGGCCAACTGGCTCGCGATGTCCTCAACATCCACATCGGAGCTCAGATTCACCTCTCCTCTGCTGCTGACAGTGAAGGACGACAGTTTGGAGGAATCGTAGATTTTGCCCGTTATTTTGGCATCTTCGTATTCAGCCCGCAGATCATCAACGATGTCCTGCAGATATTTTCTCTGCGTGGCGGTCGAAAGCTCGCGCCAGCCGTCTTTATTCAAATCGATTCTGACGGTAATATCGTCTTCGTCACCGTCCAGCGAGATCCGCGAAGAAGTTTTTTTGTATCTGTCATATTCGTCCTTGAGCTCGTCCTCCATCTCGTCCAGATCCATCGCCGAGCTGCCGCTTAGGCTGACTTTGCCGCTGCTGCTGACAGAGAAGGATTCCAGCTTGCCGGAATCATAAATGCCGCCGGAAATATCCGCGTCCTTATATTCATTCAGCAGATCGTCCACAATGTCCTGAACGAAGTCCTTTTTCACGCTGCTGGTCAAATCTCTCCATTTGGACTTATTGACATCAATTCTGACGGTAATATCGTCTTCATCCCCTTTGAGGGAGATTTCGGCGTCCGTTTTTTTGTAGTCCCCGTACCTGTCATTCAGTTTTTCCTCCATATCCTCGAGGTCGACGGTCTTGCTCTGCTCCGCTTTCAGCTTCTCAATATCTGCCTGCAGCGACGTGATTTGGGCATTCTTATTTGAAATGGAGGTTTTGGTGGTGGTCAGTTCCTGGTTCAAGCTGTTAATCTGGCTGTTTAAAGCCGTTAGCGTGGAATTATCCCCCGTCCCGGCTGGCCCATTGTCAGCGATAATAACCCGTTTATTGGTCCCATCCCAGGTTACATTTTTATTCAGAGCCGCTCCTACCAGGCGAAGCGGAAGATAGGTTGTGCCATTAATCATAAATGGCTCGCTTCCGGCATCATAAGAAATTGCAGTACCATTATATGTAATGCCGATATTGTTATACACCGCCTCAAGGGTCTTGGTGGCTTGGGCCGCATATGCAGACTGGCTGAAAATTACTCCGGAAGCGGTAAGTATGGATACTGCGGTCAGGGCAATGGTTTTTTTCTTGGATTTCATGACTGTCGTCTTCTCCTTTTCTATCAGATTTGCTCTCATCCTACTGCTTGATAGATACAGATGCCCAAAATTCATGATTGGGCTTAAAAACGCAGCTTTTCCCTTCAAACAGAGAAAAAAATGGATAGGCTTATTCTACTAGGGTAACATTAATAGGATGATTTGATAACCCTTCAGGTCATTTTTCTGGCTAAAATCTCCCTGTTTTTTTGGGGCTTTCTGCAAAAAAAGACTCTACCGGCGGGCGGTAAAGTCTCATATCTCCGTTCTGAATTCAAATCGGTCTCTGAAATAAAATCCTCCGTTAATTTTTACAGCTTCAGGAGTAAACTTCTCGATCGGCCCTCCACTATTTACAACTACATCTGAAATATGATCCAGCCGCATGACTACATGAACCTTCACTTGAGCTACAACAGCTGCAAATAATTCCAAATCTGTATGTAATATCTTGTATGTAGAGTTCATTTCTATCACCCCGTTTCCTTTGATGTCTGTATTCGACATCTTTTTCCCAATCCCTCCTTTTGAACCATGAAAAAAGCACTGATTTCAAAAAAATTTAGGCACTATTTCTTTCAACGATGTATCCCTTACATATCAGACCTGCCCGGCACCCAGCCAACCGCTTGTGACCAGAGATAGGCCCTGTGTAATATATCCCAAACTATAGGCCCTTTTCCTTCGACATACTTTGGGCGCTCATTCTTATAAAGCTTTATGAGGCGGTGTTTTTCCCGGGCATACCTCAGGCCATCCTCCGGATGTGTCCGCAAATAGTCCCTGAAGACCAGGGTTACTTGTTCCGCCAAGCTTCCTGCTTGCCGTACATGGATGTGGGTCCTACGTGCTCCCGGCACCTCGCGAAAATACCTTTTCGTCCTGTCCGGATTTTCTTCCCTTAACATGAAGCCCACCCTTTCAATCTTGTGCCTGTAGCCGGGCAAGTCATCATAATCGGAAACAGAAATCTGAATATCGATGATTGGCTTGGCATCCAGTCCGGTCACGGAGGTAGAGCCGATATGATCGATCCGCACCGCCATCTCCCCCAGCGATTCTCTTAATTTGCTTGCCGTCTCCGCAAACAGCTGTTTCCACTCCGGTTGATAGGGTGAAATCCTCCATTGGTCCTCCATGATTCCGCTCCTTTCAGGCCGTTTCAACGCTAAAATTTTAAAATCCGTCTTTTGCATTCGCAAACTTATGGATGCCAAAGTATTTTACAGTGGAGTTCACGAGCTCATTTCTTAATGGAACGAGGCTGTCCGTAAATCTGATCTCTACCGGCAGCTGCATAAGTCTGCCCAACAGATGGTCAAGAGGCTCTACCTCCAGTGGGATGATGGTCTGAGGAGAAATGTAATATCCTGCATTGTCATCGAACAACTCGAAGGATTCAACGGGAAAACGGTACCTGTAGATCATAGTGCTCCTGATTCGTTCATACCAGTCTTTTTCTACCGTGACAACGATATCTACTGATGACACACCGAAAAATTTAATTTGGTCCGCCTCGCTCGTATACTCCGTCCTTCGATACACGATTCTGGGACACTCTCTTGGAAAAAAGAACGTAAATTCATGGGCCTCATCGATGGCCCAGACGACGGGCGGCATATTTCTTCGGTTTTCCTTCACTCTGGGTACAAATACATCAATCGAGCTTTCCTCGCTAAAATGAAACAGCTTCATAATATCCACCTCTAACAGTTGGTTGACGGACAAAAGAGACTGCCGTCATTTTGTGGCAGCCTCGTATGGGAAACGTGTTAGTATCTTCTATTTGAACTAAAAACGGTATCAAAGTCAAGGAAAAGTTAGGGCCTTACGCCTCGGCATCCACAGGCCGGACCAGCCTGGCCGCAAGCCCGTAGCGTGGGGAGAACAGAAAGCTGACCATAAAAACGATCCCGGTCGAAAACGCCATCGAGCCCGAAATCGATGTGTCCAGCCACAGCGCTATATAATATCCCATGAATGCGGATAGCACTCCAAACAACCCGCTCAGCCCCATCATAAGCAGCAGACGGTCTGTCCACAAATAAGCGGCGGCGGCCGGTGTAATCAGCATAGCCACGACCATGATGGCGCCAACGGCATCAAATGCGGCCACCGTTGTGATCGAGACGAGCGACATAAATACATAATGCATCAGCACGACGGGAATGCCCAGGCTGGCCGCCAGCGCGGGGTCAAACGAGGTTATTTTCCACTCCTTATAGAAGGCGAGAATGGCCACCAATATGGTAATCAGGACTAATGAAAGCAGAAATACGGCCTCCGGCACTTCCCCAATCCACGGCAGCTCCATCAGCTCCCAAGGGATAAATGTGATTTCCCCCATTAGCGTATGCTGTATATCCAGATGGGCATTGCCCACCTGTGTGGCAATCAGAACTACCCCAATCGCGAATAAAGCTGTAAACACAACCCCAATGGAGGCCTCCTGCTGCACTCCCCGCGCATGAAGCCATTGCACAAACAGCGAGGTAAGCAGCCCCGCTGCTACCGCACCGATCAGCATGTGTACCCCGCTTAATTCGCGCGTAACGAGGTAGGCAACCACGATGCCCAGCAGCACGGTATGGCTGATCGCATCCGCCATCATAGCCATTCTGCGTAGGATCAGAAGCACGCCGATAAAACCGCAGGACAGCCCGACCAGAGAGGCCGTCATCAGTATCCATCCGGTATAAGACATGTTATCCTCCCCTTTCAACAGACTCACGGGCAGGCGCCTGCCTCGTCAATTCCATCTTTTGAGCACGCTGCTGTAGGAATGTGACAAGCAGCCCTCTACGTGAGCCAAATGCCAATGAAACGACAAACAGGGAAGTGGCTGAGAGAACGATAAATGGCCCTGTCGGCCATCCGTCGCCCAGTGTGCTGATCAGCGTACCCACAATGCCTGAGCCACCCCCGAACAAAGCGGCTAAACCCAGCATCGCCGCATAGGAATGGGTCCAATAACGGGCGCTTACACCGGGGATAATCAGCAGGGCTGCCATCAAAATGACGCCTGCCGCCTGAATCCCGATGACGATCACGAGCACCAGCAGGACCATATACACCGTATTCATCAGACGGCCGGACAGCCCCAGCCCGCCGGCGAATTGCGGATCGAACAAAAACAGCTTCCATTCCTTCCAGCCCACAAGGGCGGCAATGAATACAAGCAGCGTAACGCCAATCATCGTATATACATCCTGCCTGACCATAGACGCGGACTGGCCGAAAATAAAGCTGTCCAGTCCGCTTTGCTGCCCGCCCGGCATCCTGTTGACGAGCGTGAGCAGCATAATGCCAAGTCCAAAAAAGACGGACAGCACAATGCCCATCGCCGCATCCTCCTTGACTCGGCTTGAGGTACGGATCCAGTGAATGAACAGTGCTCCAAGCAGGGCGCTTACCGCCGCCCCGCCCAGCATGAACGGCAGGCTTTTCGCCCCCAGGACAGCAAATCCGGCGATTACGCCAGGCAGAGCGGCATGGGATAACGCATCACTCATCAGGCTTTGTCTCTTCCAATAGGCAAAGCAGCCTACAACACCGGCCGCCATGCCCAGCATCATCGTGCTCAGAAGCACCCATTGCGTGTTGGCAGAAAGTATCATCATCCCAGCTTATCCCCCATCCAGCGTAATACGCCGCCATAGGTTCTCGTGATATTGGCTTGATTGAATACCTCCGCTGTCTGCCCATGCGCAATGACGGTCCGGTTCAGCATCAGCACATGATCGAAATACTCCTCAACTGTCTGCAAATCATGATGAACGACCATGACCGTCCGTCCTTTGCTTTTGAGCGTGTTAAGAGTATCCATAATGACCTTTTCCGTGGCCGCATCCACCCCGGCGAGCGGCTCATCCAGAAAATACAGGTCAGCATCCTGCACGAGCGCCCGCGCAAGAAATACCCGTTGCTGCTGCCCGCCGGACAATTGACTGATCTGGCGGTCTGCATAACTGCCCAGCCCCATTTCCTCCAGGGCGGACATGGCCAGCTCCCGGTGCTCGCGCTTGGGCCATTTCAGCCAGCCAATTTTGCCGTACAACCCCATCATGACGACATCCAGCGCGTTCGTGGGAAAGTCCCAGTCTACCGTGCCCCGCTGCGGCACATAACCGATTCTTGATTTGACCTGTGCATAGGTTGAACCAAAACATGACACCGTTCCTGACAAGCGGGGGTGGAGCTCCAGAATGACTTTCAGCAGAGTGGATTTGCCCGCCCCGTTTGGTCCTACAATCGCCGTCAGGGTTCCCGGCTGCACCTTGAACTTTACATTGTTCAGTACTTTATTTTTACGGTATGAAGCGGTCAGATGATCTACTCTCAATACACTGTCCATGTTAATCTCCCTTTCCGCTCAAGGCTTTATGGATTGTATCCACATTGTGACGGTACATGCCGAGATACGTGCCTTCCTCCGTACCCGCCGCCCCCATGGCATCAGAGAACAACTCGCCACCAAGAGAGACCTGCAGCCCCTTCTGTCTGGCGCCTTCAATGACCGCGTTGACGGAAGCCGGGTTGATGCTGCTTTCCACAAATACCGCAGGTACGTTATGCTCCAGCAGAAGATCGACGGTACGTTCGATATCCGACAGCCCGACTTCATCCTCCGTGCTCAGCCCCTGCAGTCCCACCACCTTAATATCCAGCAAGCGTCCAAAATAGCCGAAGGCATCATGCGCGGTGATGAGCACGCGCTTTTCCTCAGGAATGTCTGCCATTTTGTCCTCTGCTTCCTGTTTCAAGCGGTCCAGCTCTGCAAAATAGGCCTGTTTGTTCGCTTCAAAGTATTCCGCATCCGCTGGTGAGGCCTTCTTCAGCTCTTCCGCTGCTGCTTCAAGCGCCTGCTTCCACAAATCAATATCAAACCAGACGTGCGGATCGATAGCTCCCCCTGTATCCTTCAACAGTTGTTCCTCCGGAATGGTATCCCCAATCCCGACTACAGGCTTGTTCTTCCCTATCTGCTCGAACACCTTGATCATATTGGCCTCCAGGTGCAGACCGCTGTACAGGACCATTTCGGCGCTATCAAGCTTCTTGATATCTCCTGGCGTAGGCTTGTATAAATGCGGGTCCACTCCGGGACCCATCAGACTCTCCACCTGCACCCGGTCACCCCCGATCTTCGAGACAGGTTCGGAAATTTGCGCAATGGTAGTCACGATTTGCAAGGGCTGCCCCGGGTCACGCGCCTCTGACTTCCCCTCAGATGAAGAACAGGCCGAGAGTATCAGCGACAATCCTAGGGTCAAGCCAAGCAAAGCCACCTTCCGCTTCTGAGCATGCTTTTTTTTCATTATTCAAGATCTCCTTCTTTATGATATTTTGTACATATACAATAAAATTTCTTATGTACAATAAGTTTCCTATAGGAAACAATTGTGCTTAAATACAAGTTATTTGAATGAGTTCATTTTGTCAATAGCTTTTGAGAAAAATTAAGAAACAAAAAAACGCCTCCAGATGAAACCGGAAGCGGTTAATGTATAATGCCAGACCAGCAGTTTTGATTGGGTACTATTTGGTTGGCACAGACTGCTTGTGCCGCTCTGCTTTCATGCGGTTACCGCAAATTTTCATCGAACACCACTTACGTTTGCCTGTGCTGTCCATGAACAGCCAGATACACTTGGGGTTGGAGCAGCGGCGGACACTTTGCAGCTTGCCTTCCGCGTAGAGAGTCAACGTTTGATAAGCAATGACCGAAATGAGGCCAGGCGGCCCTTTCTCCACGGGAATGGCGTCAAGCCTTGAGCCGGAATATTTGAAGGTAAGCGGCGCCTTCTCCAATGCTTCCTCCAGCGATGCAACCCATCCCTCTCCCAGAGCTCCGTGATCCGCAATCGCTTCCAGCCCCTTTCGCAGCAATGCCCTGAAATCCCGAATGACGGGCAACGCTTCCTCCAGCCACGCACGGGCTATCTCCGTATCCTTCCATATATGCGAGCAGTACCCCTCCAGAAGCTGATTAGCGTTCATTTCCTCTATCCATAATTTCAGGTTGCCCACGCTCTGAAGATGATCAACAAGCTTCCCGCGCTTCATTTCCTGGGTGTTAATTAAGTTAAGCGGCAGTTCCTGCGATTGAAATCTGAACATAAGATCGTTCCTTTTTTTCTTCCCATTGTACTATACCGTTTAATGCTGTTCAAACAAAAATAACCCTTAAAAGTATATTGACAGGTTAGTTGTTAGCGAAGTAAACTTCATTTAAAATAACCCTTTAAACTATTATAAAGGGTTATTTTATGAGCCTCTTGTTCAAAACGAAAAGTAAATCACAGCTCATTTGCTCTCCAATAAAATAAATCCCGGGGGGAAACCATGAAAAACAAACAGAGTAACATGCTTTCAAGTACATCAACGGAAGTAGCACAAGACCTGCAGGTCATCGCCGACGGATTGCTGGAGGACATTTTTAAAATCATTCGCCGGATGCCCGCCGAAGCGCTGAATTGGACACCGCCACAGATGAACAACAGCCCTTATGTTTTGGTGAATCATTTGCTTGGCTCTGCCGGATATTGGATCGGGGATGTCGTCGGGGGCATTGCATCGGACCGGGTCCGGGCGAATGAGTTTGGCGCCCAAGGCACACATGAAGATTTGGAGAAGCTGCTTGCGGATACCCGTGACAAAATAAACCTTACACTTGAACGTGTATCTGAAAAGGACCTGCTCCCCCGCCCGATCGATCTCAGCCATGGTGTACTGTGCTGGGGGGATGTCCCTCCTGAAGGACGCACCTCTGTCTGGGTCATCGTGCACGATCTTTGCCATATCGCATACACATACGGACAATTGGAACGGATCAGCAAACTTTGGGATATCCAGCATGCCTAGTCAAGCCTGTCCAATCAGGCGGACACATATCCGTGAGCTGTGCGAGGCCTGCTGCGAACACAATGCTCCAATCTCAAGCCAAGCCGGTAAAAAAATGGGAGTCGTTCGGCACATGAACGATTCCCATACTTATTTATGGTCCCATAATCTACGACGATTTCAATGCAAACATTCCTTAGCGATAATATATGTTATAATGTAAAAATCATACAAAAGGAGGTCATTATCCATTCTGGACTATAGTAATGATCCCAATCATTATGATCCTGATGCACAGAAGAGAAGACATGAAGAGATTGAACGTCAGCATCTTGCTGGATACAACCTTTGGCGAAATGTAGTCAATCTGCTGATCATTGTTGGCATTTTTGCGGTTATTTTTGTGCTGATCCGGTTCTTGTAACTATCAGTGGACTACTTAAATCAGCAACAGGCCGATGCCGCCGGTGGTCTTATTATGTTCTGCTTGTTCAGCTTCCGGTTGATGAACACGCACATGATGAGTTAGACGACCACCATCCCGATAAGCAAAGCACCTTGCTCCCTTCCAAGCAGTCCAGGTCGTTCGCAGTTGTTGATCTTAATGTGTTTTTAACTTCCAATTAAGTATAATAATTTCAACATTATATACTGATCCAGTTATATAAATTATCTTTTTTAACCTCCACCGTGAATGTCAAAGTTTGTAAAATGATTAATTATCGTAAAATCAAAATTGACCAGTAGAAACACAATACTAGCTGCTAATAGCATTAATCCCCATTTTCTTTTCATTCTCGTACACCTCCAAAATTAAACTTTCATAGGTTGTAATCACTTCTGTAGGTGCGTTTCGTTTATAACTTTCAAATAAACCTACACATTTAATTATACAGGTTTTATTATTGATAATAGTGGATATTTCTAAGCTGCGTATTAAACATTGATACCCATCCGTGAAAACTCCATTTCTCAGATAATATTCAGCTAATTCATTGGAAAAACGTGCTGATTGTTCGGTAATAAGCTGTTTAGTGTATATTTCGCCAACTGCTTCTTGATGCTGTAAGTGCTCTTTGATTTCTAAATCGAAATGTTGAAGTATCGAATCAATATTGATTTGGAACCGATTGGCTGCGTCAACGATATTCAATAAACCAGGGAGAATCTCACCTTTATTTCGTTCAAAATATTCAACATAATCATTAATTACATTTATTTCCCCTGAAAACAGTTTGACCACATAGGTATTGGCTTTTACCCATTCCTCAAAGAGGCCTTTCCAATGTAAGGTATGCCCATCATCTTCTTTGACCCAGCTTAAATCAGCACATAGGTCTAGGTAATATAAAGCTTGTTTATAATCTCCCCGTTCTTCACAAGCCCCTACAAGAAGCAAATTCGAATAGGCCAAGTAAAAAAAAGGCGGCCTGCTAAGCCTATTCTGTAGTTGTAATTCCTCTCGATCCCTTTGGAAGGTAAAATAATGAATCTTCGCTTTCTCCCCCATTTTCCGGGCCATTTCTTCAACCTTATTCCATCTGCGCAATGATCGATATATATTCGCTAGTTCTTTCAAGGCATCCAACTGATCCACTTCATCCAGACGTTCAACGTATGGCTCAAACTGGATAGCAGCCTGATTGTTGAGCTCCTGGTCCTCGCCTAACCGGATTGAAAATAAGCGAAATTGGCAAAGGGCCAGACGCTCGGAATGCTGACTCTTTTCACTCATCGCTATGCTTTCGAACAACACGGCTGCTGCTTCACGTTGATCACACTTAAAAAAGTCTTCAGCAACTTCAAATAACAAAGGAGAGTATGTCAAATTATCCAATAACAACCCGACAGTCTGACGGATGCATTCCAGCTTGTCCAATGCTGCGCAGCGGTAGAGGAAAGGCCTGATTCTGCGCCAGTTCGGTTCGGCCTCGTTTAGATACTCCTCAATATACTGTTCATAGAAATGACCTTCGGACAAACCCAGAGTCGCCGTAATCCTGTCCAATTGAGTCACAGCCATGACCCTGTGTCCATGGAGGAGAGAGCTCATGGTTCCCGCGTTGATTCCAGCCATTTGGGCCAAACGGGAAGTGTTTAAATCCCCCTGTTTCATGAATCGTTCCAATTCCATGCGAATCGTGGTTGTATTGTGCAAAATAAACCACCCCTTAATCTGTTGCATTCGTATAATATTTCCTGTTCTTTCTCTGTATAAGTATACCACTTTCTGGAATGCTTGTGTATCTTTTTTAAGTGTTTTTTCAAAATTCTTCTCCAAGCCTTTCCCAGGCCATTATTACTTTTAGGTGACTATGTGAGTTTAAAGTGCGTACTTTTATGTTTCTCTCCTTTGTTTCACAATTAAAATAGAAGAAGCCAAGGAGGGAAGCTTTAATGAAACAGGAACTTACAGAAAAAAACGGTAGAACTGCTCTGGTAGTCGGGGCCAACGGTGTCATTGGACGGAATCTCATTGATTATCTCTTGACGCTCCCTGACTGGAATATCATCGGGGTGTCACGGCGCGGCGGGAAAGATAGAGGGCGGCTGCAGTATGTAGCGGCTGATTTACTGAATGAACAAGAAACACAAGAGAAACTGGGCATTCTGAACGAAGTAACTCATATTTTCTACGCAGCATATCAGGATCGCCCGACGTGGGCTGAATTGGTTGAGCCGAACCTGTCCATGCTTGTGAATGTCGTAAACGCGGTCGAACGGATGGCCCCAAATCTGCAGCATATCAGCCTTATGCAGGGCTACAAGGTGTACGGAGCACATCTCGGACCATTCAAAACACCGGCACGGGAAACAGATGCCTATCATATGCCACCTGAGTTTAATGTAGACCAGCAGCAATTCCTTGAACAACGGCAGCCTGGAAGCAGCTGGACCTGGTCAGCACTGCGTCCGTCGGTCGTATGCGGATTTGCTTTGGGCAATCCGATGAACCTTGCCATGGTTATTGCGGTTTATGCCTCCATATCTAAAGAGCTCGGCTTGCCGCTCCGCTTCCCCGGAAAGCAGGGGGCTTATCACAGTCTGCTGGAAATGACGGATGCCGGGCTGCTGGCACGCGCAACGATCTGGGCGGCAACCGAGCCGCGCTGCGCGAATCAGGCCTTTAACATCACGAACGGTGACCTTTTCCGCTGGAACGAGCTTTGGCCGAAGATTGCCGCCTTTTTCGAGCTTGAGACTGCCCCGCCGCTGCCAATGAAGCTGGAGACGGTTATGGCTGATAAGGAAATGCTGTGGAATGCTATGGTTGAAAAATATGACTTGGAGAAAAACAGCTACCAGGACGTTTCTTCCTGGGGCTTCGGTGATTTCGTATTTTCATGGGACTACGACTTTTTTGCCGACGGGTCCAAAGCACGCCGCTTCGGCTTCCATGAATTCGTCGATACAGAAAGGATGTTTGTAGACATCTTTGCGGATTTCCGCCGCCGCAAAATCATACCTTAATCAAAATACCGGTCCGCTATCGTTAAGGGCCGGTATTTTCCTCATCCCCTACCTGCGGTGGTGTGAAAAGTATACTTACTTTATCGCCGTACACCCTTTCAGCATGCATATCTCCCCATCTGCACATGAGATGAAGAAGTTCTTTCAGGCTCCAGCCATATTCCGTCAATTCGTATTCGACCTTGGGCGGAACCTGGTTGTACGAAGTACGTGCTACAATTCCAGCCTCTACCAGCTCACCGAGCTGTTGAGTCAGCATTTTTTGTGTGACACCAGGCATTAACCGCATGAGTTCGCCGTTACGCTTTTTGCCGAAGGTCAGGTGAAAAAGAATTACAGGCTTCCATTTGCCGCCGATCACCTCCAGAAATGCTTCAACCGCTGTGTTATAAATTTTAACCGGCTCCTGCATCACCTTAACTCAGCCTCCTTTGACTTCACTTTACCGACTGAAACACCGGTTTGCAAGCGAAGTCAAGCATCCAGTCGCTATCCCAACACCGCACGCATTGCTAGCTCACCTTTCATAGATAAGCTTCCCTCGTATCGTCGGAGATTTCTTCTATAGACAAAAAATCGAAGTAAACAACCTGCCCTTTCCCCTGAGGACTGCACGCATATAATCCAGCCAAAACGGACTCGTTGTCCGGTATATCCATATGAGCTATGCGAATCTGGTTCCAATCTTCCCCGTTCCATGAGAAATCCACATAGCAGTTCTGAGCAATCCTCGATATTCTGAAATACAGATTAACATCTGTGCAATCTACATATTGTGTTGACCAGTCTGAGTATCCGTGATTTGTAACTACAACCCCTAATTTGTTTAGACCGTCCGGTATATACTCTAAAGAAGTTTTAACCCATACATCCTCCGAATAGCGAATCATCAGGCCAGCCTGATCATATTTTGACTTGGGAAAAGCTTGAACCTTTGTTGTCATCCGAAAATTTTGGTTTGTTTGGATAGATAGAAAATGTCCATTATCTGCCCGAAAACCGTAATGGGTCCGCTGCCAGAAATCCGTTTCTGCATCCGTTTCTACAACAAGCTGTGAATGAGATTTGTCTAAGAACCACTTATTCGGTTCACATTGCCACTCAAGCAGACTATTCAAGTTTTCGTTGTCAAACTTCTCATTCAGAATCCATTTTTTCATGTTCATAAGCCTCCTGTGCATTTAAATACTTGCATGGAACTCATTCCCAGTTCATTACGTAGTTATCCTTAAAGGAGAGATCCAGAATGTCCATCTCTAGCGGAATCTTTTTGATCCTGCTCGGTCTGATCAGTATTGCATTAGGTTTACTGTCCTTCCTGAAACCCTCAATCGGATGGTATATCAATGAAGGCTGGAAAGTAAAGGGAGACTCCGAACCCAGCGAAACTTATTTAAGTGTGACAAGGTTTGGAGGAATGGTGTCTATGATGCTTGGAGGAGTTTTACTTTTTGCGGGTATTATGCATATTGTAGCATCTGTTTAAAGGAGTAGCTATTTTGAATTTATAAAAATTGGAGTGTTCGCGATGAAAAGATCCATTAAATCAAAAATCACTACTAGAGAATTTTTGCAAAAGCCATTATGGAGTGCCCTGGACTGGTTTATTGCTATGCCGGGGACCATTATCCGCATTATCGCCAACTTGTTTTGATTACTTCAAGTATGAACCAAAGTTGCAAGCATGATGCCAGCCTCTTGTACAGATCCGCAATCGGATCGCCCTTTGTATATGGAAGCACAACTAATTAAACACCAATGATTTCCTTGGAAACTCATACAGGTCGAGCAATTTTAACGCTATATCAAGAGGCATTGTGCCAACATCTTTTTCGTAATCACTTAATGATTTCGGAGTAATTCCTATGTGCTTAGCGGCATGTGTCAAGGTGATGCCGCGCATGTGACGAACATTGCGAAAAGTCAGCCTTTGATCTAAAGTTATTCGAACCATTTACGTTACCGCCTTTTAATGTATAATGTTAGCGTCAAGTCTTTCATTCTTTTGGGGGATAGCCATGGCGCTCGAGATCAGGAAGTGCCAGCTGCGATCCATCCGTAGGCAAGCCAAATTAACACAGGCAGAACTGTGTATCCGCCTCAGATTCCTAGGTATTGATGTCAAGCCTGCTTACATATCAAACCTAGAAAATAACAGAGGCACACCGGCAAGTCATCTATTACTAAAGGCTTTGTCAATTATTTTTGATAGACCTATGGATGACTTTTATACCTATCGATGGTGAGCAAAATGCAGCATTCGCTGCGCTTCCCGATCAAAAGTACACCTATAAGTGTACATCTATCAGGTGTCACCATTGAACAATACACGCCCTTTATTCTCTTGTTTACCTATGACACCTCCAGTGGTATAAGGTTGATTGGGTTTATACCACATGATAAAATGTCTGCTGCTGCCATAAGGTGTTTGGTCGAGGATCTTTAATTTAACCTAACAACTCTCCCCTCTGGGTAAGTGTACGGATGATCCGTACACTTTTTTTACGCTCCTAACACGGAAGTTCTTATGTAACAGTATACATAATTTCAATCACCTCAATCCGTTTTGTTAAGTAGTCCTTTTTACTCACTCACCAGAAAAAAACGACAGATAATGACAGTGTTATGTCTAATATATAGGCCTAAACATTTAGGCATTTAATGCTATGAGCTCATAATACATGTACTTTTGTGCAAATAAAAGCAAAATCGTTCGACATATAAAGGTCAAAAATCGCGTTGCCGTCGAATAATTAAAATATTCTGGATACTCTGTCTTACTATTGGGCATAACAATCACAAAAAGAGGTTGTTATATGCCGGATAAAAAAATAGAAAAATTTCGAGAAATTATGTACCAACTGGCCGATGAGAAGGGTTTGAACCATCCCGAAGTGCTAGCAATCAGCCAAATGATTGATAAACTGTTAAATATATCGCAGCAGGCAGCGCAGATTCACATTGAGGAACGAGGAGAACTATTTGCCCTGGTGCTCCGTCGTGGCAAGGACCGTCTGGAACTAGGCGAATATGGGACTTATGACGAGGCTGAGGAATGGGCGTTAAAACTATCTGAGCAGACCGAAAAACCGAAGGCGGGCGTATATTACCACGCAAAACGCATAGATACTTGAACACAAAAATGAGCAGTGAGGTTATCCCTCCTGCTCCTTTTGTTTATCCCGTTCTATTTTCTCGTCTAATGCTGTGACGACAAAATCGTTCAAACTCATTCCAGCAGCTTTGGCAGCAGCCTCATAAACAGCTTTCTGTCCTTTAGGCACAACAGGATATAGACGATCATAGTTAGCCGCATTGTACTTGTTCTTGGCTTTTGTAGATGCTTTGCCTGTTTTGTTTTCTTCGGTCAAGTGATTCACTCCTTTATTGAAAGAATACTATTTAAATAATACTTACGCAAGTACAAAAATAAGTCTTGATATTATACTTGCGTAAGTATATAATTAAGTAGTGGGAAGGAGGTGAACAACTTGGATTTACTATATTGGGTCTTGCTCGTCACAGCGATATCAAACTTGATAACAGCCATTATCAATTTGATTGACAAGCTGACAACGAGCAAGAAAAAAGGAACTTAAACACGACGCAAGCCACGCAGACGTAAATAGTTCCGAGAGAAGGCGGCTAACAAAGCGCCTTCTCACTCCCAATAATATCACAAAGGGCAATTTAGTTTCCACTTTAATGACTGGAGGCAATGTCATGAACATTTTAATCTGGATCATCAGCTTAGCCGGGCTTGGTATTAGTTTAGTTGCCTTGGTAATGACCATATGCAAAAGAAAATAATTGTCGGGAGGGTTGGGTGGGATGTACAGAGCAAGAAACCGTCCCGATTTACACACCAGTACAGAAGAAGAACATAAACGCTACTATATCGGGAGAACAAGCGAATATTTGGCTAAAAATGGGGCGGATAGTTTAGAGGAATTTTTAGACTATCTGTACGACCAAGCTTACCTAAAAGGCCAAGTGGACGAACGGATGAACAGGGAACGAATTTGGGAATCATTACATGGCTTATCCTCCGCAAAGGAGGAAAGCAATATCAATGAATGATTATGAACACTACCGGAAACTATTCGTTCGCGTTAGATCGAGATTGCCGGTCACAATGGCACATGAGGCCGCTGCCTTTATTTTTGCCGAATTGGTAAACGATACCTTAACCCGCGCAAGATGCACGGACCCCGAACGGTTGACACTCGTCAAAACCATGAATCGGGCTTATCAGGACACTTTGTAACACACAAAAGAGGCTCTGCCAGCTTATATGCCGGTAGAGCCTTCATGTTATTTTATGAAATTTTTCATATAAGACAAAACATTTTTCCTGCTATAAGTCGAACTACCTGATCCAGATTGCACGTTTGTGACAAGGTATTTTGTACCCTTTAATGTATCGATTTCTTTTCTTTTGTTAGCATCCATCTTTCTCCCCTCCTTAATTAATATCATTATTAAAATAATGTTTGCGTGTAATCCACTTAAACCCTTCGTGCTTAGTTATCGCGGCAATTTCAATTGGCCCGCCGACAGTATTTGGACCAGGATTGTACTTAACATATTTTATTGTTGTATCCACCAAAAAGTGAGCAATGTCGATTGCATCTTTAATCGGCATCGCAGGAATGAAGATAGGTGCCTGCACAACCTCGCTCGCTACTCTCATTATTTTACCCACTTGTTCTGGTTCTACCCCAGACATTAACAATACATTGGGGAAATTTTCGGAGTACCCTAAAACAAGTCTTGATATAGCCTCTGGAGCACCACTCCATGTAGCCCCCACTTCTTCTTTATCCCTCGAAATAAATGGACCATGTGAAAATCCGCCTTCAAGGATATCGATTTGCCATTGCTCGGCAAGCGTAGCCCCAGTCGAATAACCGGCAATTATAAAACCAAGAGACGGTCTTTGTATTGATTCCCACGCTTCAAATTCCTGCTGATAATGGTCGTTGTATATAAAATCAAAGAACTTATGGGCAATCTCTTCAACAGTGTATGACTCGGGATCAATCTTATGTTCCGGATCCTCTGTAATTAGTTTTCTGAAATCCTTAATCAGTGTTGATGTTGATGCTACGCCGATACTCCCTGCACCCCATGTTATAATACCAACTGGTATGTCCTTGTGTAAGTTCGCCACCTTGTTACCATTTTCATAAACATTAATAACTCCTGATGAACCATCATTATTTTTTATTATCATTGATGATGCACTGTCTGCTGCCAAAACTATACCGTCATTAACTTTGATAGATATCGCAATAGTCATTTAACACTCTTCTCTCTGTAGTTATTACCATGACTGATTATGATGTAATTATGTATAATTCGACGATATAGGAAATTATCCTTCCGAACACATGTGCCATTAGTCTTAATGTACACTACAAAATACCTAGCAAAGTCTTCGGAAAGTACGAAATTCGACTGTTTTAAGAAAAGAGAACAAAAATCCCCGCGAACCTTAAATGGCTGCGGGGCTTTTACCGATGCTTTCGGATTACCTTCAATATAATCTAGTTGGACTTAATAGTCAATGTGGCCGTCTTGGTCTTATTGTCCCAGCTCACTGCCGCACCCAGGGCATCCCCGACAGACCGGAGCGGCACATATACCGTTCCATCGACCAACAGGCTATCGGCAATCCGCTTATCATTTACGATTGTCTTTGCCTTGTCCATCTGTTCATCATCCTCCCCTATTCGCTTCATAGCCGTCTGAATTTGCGCTTGGCTTGGTCGTTTGCCTGCCCGGTATTGAGCTGTGGACAATCCGAATGTCATCTCAAAATGCGGCATGTCTTTGAAGCTCTTCCAGTCTCCTCCCCATTCAAAACCCAGGGCCTTGCCAATCTCAACGACCTGCATCCAGTCCGCTTTACGATCGGCATTCCCGTCCCTGGACGTGTCCCAACTCACTGAGCGGCCATCCGGCAGCAGCAACGCAAAGTCCACGGCCACACCGAAATTATGGAATGAGTACCCTCCCTTGGCGTTTGTGACAACCTGCCCCGGTTTGGTACGACCCTGTGCATAAAGCTCATTTTGCTCCGTTATGGTACGCAGGCCCTGAGTAATGACGATGGGTATCCCTGCCGCAAAAGAGCGCTGTATAAGCCGCTCTGTGGCTGTGCGAACGACAGGTAACAATCCTTCCAGTCTTTTTGCCGACTTGGACATTACATATTCGAGTGTTAGTGTCATTACTTATCAGCTCCTTTCTCTACTCCACCTTTACCTTGTAACACCTCGACCGCCTGGCGGATTACAGGCGGGATCGGCGCCCCTAACTTGCCGCCGTTTTCAACGATTGATAGGAGCTCATTGGCAATATAGAAAAATGCGATCGTATCACGAAACATATGAGCATCCCCAAGCACTCCGTCCACCAGGTGCCCCACTCCAACCATAGCAAAAATAAAGACCTTACGGGCAATCCCGATAAGGCCGATTTTACTCTTCAGTTGCCCCCCAACCCCAGCGGCAATAATGCCGGTCACGTAATCAAAGATTACAAACGCCAGCAATACCCCGAGCAGGGCCGACCAGCCCCCGAATAAATAAGATGCCGCCCAACTTCCAGCAACCATAACCCATTTACCTACTACGTTCACATTATCCATGTTCTTCTCCCCCATTCTCAATTTGACAACACAAATAAAGCGCCTCCGGGTAACCCACAGGCACTTTATTTTTTCATACCGTCCATCGTTGTTGAAGCAATGCGATTTCGCTCAGACAGTAACGGTTCGATTTGCAGACGTTTCACCTGGGCACTAAGATTTTTGTCGGCCTCAATTGCTCTTATCTGCTTATTGATATCGCCCATTGCATCTGCAGCACTATTCAGCGTTTTCAAATCAGATTCCCTTGTAAATGCGCTGTTGTTTATTTTATCGGACGCTTTTTCACTAGATAGTTTTTGGCGTAAATCATAAAGCTTCTCGATTGACTTCGTACTTTGGAGCGGATCCACCAGGAACGCCTTGGCAAACGGTAACTGCTCAATTCTTTTTGCAGGAGCTGCCGGCCTGTCTACTGCCCCGACACCTTTTAAGATTGAATCCAATGCGCTCGTACCATAAGAGCCAAGACCGGCCGTTAAGCCTTGAATGGTGTTATCCATAATCCGTGGCGAAGAAAAATTCTTGAGCATGCCTTTATCGCCAGTGATCTTGCTCATAGCACCGGCCAGGAACTTGGCTGATTCCGTCGTCCTCACAGGGTCATACTGGTCCCGGTACTCCCATCCTTGTTCCCGCTGCGGGATGATCGGCCCCTCACGGAAGAATGAATAATTAGACATCCCTTCGATAAACGGCCATAATCCTGTGATTTGCGCCGGTAAAGCCGCATCGCTCAAGGTACGGCGGACAAATCCCTCAAACGCCTCCGGGTCCTTTGTCTCCACGAATTGCAGTGCCCTTTCAGGCAGATTCGCAAAGAGCGGCGCGATATCGAACGGCTTTGGAATCCGCGCTACCGTGTCCGTTCCTGGGACAGCAATCAACCAAAATGTATCCTTAAGCCAGTCCGGCGACTCATCAATAGTCTGCTTCTGCGTTTCATTTGCGACCTGTCTATTCAGCAGGTAAATACCTACGGTTGGGAGAGTTGCAGATACAAACATTCTTGCTATTGTGCCGCCTGGATTTTTTTTTATTGATCGAATCAACTTAGATTTACCTTGAATATTAGCATTAAGGAAAGCTACAATTCGGTTTGCTTGCCGAACACCCACACCAGCACGCGCAAAGTCCATGATATCCCGTGAACGGTAAGCAGCCTCTTGCGGACTCGCTCCACTTCGTAATGCAGCACGGTACTCTCCGACTTTGGTTGCCGATTCTGTTGTATCTGTGATCGCTCTCAACAGGTTAATCAAGGATTTACCATTTAAAATGTTAACGAACTTTTTGCTTGGCTTCTCTTTGAGGACTTTTTCCAGCGCCTTGCGATGTACATTCCGGTCCATCGACAGGACGTTGCCGTAAGCGCCCAGGTTATCTATCCATTCTTGATACAGCTTGTCTTTCTTAATAGACTGTATCAGGCCGACCGTGAAATCAGTTATAGGATTAAACCCGCTTTCACTGGTTACAAATGCCTGCAGCACATCACGCATAGGGTTCCGCAAACTAAATTCAGGCGTCAACGTCGCACCGGCCCGAAGCAAGGAAGCAGGCTTGGAGAGAATATTCATCAGCATATTGGATGATTCCTGATCCAGATTCAGCATCGCCCGGTAAACTTCCGGTTCGACCTCATATTTCACATTCTCGCCGTTCACCTTGACGTTGACCACGTTTTTACGTCCTACCTGCTCATTAGGATCAAGCTTCCGAATAAACTTCCCTTCTGGATCTGATTTCGCTAAATTAGCCAGCTGGGAAGCCACCTTGTTACGTTCGGCTGCGCTTACGGACTGAAAAATATTCCTGACCATGTTTTCCAGCGGATCAATGACCGCCCGCTCGGAACCCTTCAACGCTTTGACTGGACTCGCCACATTAGCCAGCGACTTGGACATGCTGCCGCCGAACCCCTCTACATCGTCATCAAAAGATCGGAACAAGGGGATATAGTTTTTCCATCGGTTATCCAGAACGTCCGCTAATTCTTTGCTGACCACTCCGGAATTAACCAATTCTTTCATCATATCCTTATTAACCTGTACCAGAGCTTCTCGGGCTTTCTCCATTTCTGGAGTTCCATATTTACCTATCACATCTTCAATTTCAGCGTTGGTAAAGCCTGATTTATAGCCCGCTTTATTCACATCGCGGGCATGAACGGCCAAGGCATATTTACCTAAATCGTCGGCTGTGTAGCCTGCTTTCTCCACCGCATCCACGATAGGAGCAAGACGATTCTTGACGATCTGGTTGGCTTTCTCCGGTGTCCCCTTGTACATACGAGCCATTTTATACAAGCTCTTCTCTGCACTGCTCACGATTCCTCTGACGCGCTTCTCCAGCGCCTCAAGTGGTGCGAGGTCATCAACAAATTGCGTCCTCACATGTTCCCATTTCTTCCGAAACGACTCCCTTCTCTTTGACGGCTGTCGGCTTATCTTCTGCTCAAAGGTTGTCGCGTCCCCTATTCCACTATCGTTAAATTTTTCAGCGGCCTGGCCCTCTTTCGAAGCTCTTCTTTCCTGACGGCGAAGCTCTTCCTTTGCGTCTCTGTAGGCTCGTTCGGCTTTCGGTCTAAAACTCTCCCCGAACTCTTTGACCATCTCCTCTGTCCAGTCTGCAAATTTGATTGTTCCTTTACCCATCTTTGCAGCACCAATAATGGCGTAGTCTGCCCATTCATCGACAGGTGTGGAGGAAAGACGGTTCTTTCTGGCTGCAATGCGTTTCCTTGCATTTTGCTCAGCTTCATCCAGGAAGGTATAAACCCGGTCACGAATACGCGGGTTCTGAACAGCTTGGACGATCTCTTCCACTTCATCATTAACCGGTTCCGTAGATCTGGCAGCATTCTGGCGTTGTTCCCGCGCTCTCAGGTACGCCGGAATCTCAGGCTCTGGCGGCATTTCTATGTGCTGCCGGTTCAAAGAGCTGTCATTTACTCTTGGCCCGCTGCCGCCTTCCTGCCGCAAACGCTGAGTAACCAGCGGCTGCTCCGTCACGTTCAGAGCCGGATCCAGCTCACGTACTCCAGAGCGCATGGCATCTCTTGCCACAGTATAAGCCGCGATCTGGTCATCATAGCCTGACTCCTGCCGCCAGGACGGCACCTGCCCACTCTCATCGGCAAATCCGTCATCTACCCGCTGCCGGGCCAGTTGATATAAATCCTTGTTGGTTGGAGCCCTGCCATTGGTTTGATAAAACTCCTGATACCATAGCGGATTTTCAGACGTTCGCCCGGTACGTCCTACGACATCCCCGTTAACGTCCCGCTGCAATTGCCCCTGCTTCACGCCGCCCCGGTTGTCTCTGGACTGCTTGAGATACTTGTACTCGTCAATCACGCGCTGCTCGTATTGCGTCTCCAACTCTCTCAAGCGGGAATTAATCTGCTGAATCTCGTTACGGCCTTCAGCAGCATTTTCGACAGCCCGCCGTGTTGCCGGCGTCCCCTCGGGCAAGTCGAACGTGTACGGTGTGGCAATGGCGTCAGTACCAGATTGCTGTACAGATCGAGCAGCTGCGGCGTCCATCCGGTTCTCTCTTCTGCCTACAGGAAGCGCTGGAACTGATTTACTCTGATTAAACTTACTTAATGCTTTCTGCAATCCTGCTCCAATCCCCGTTAACGCAGGAGCAGCAACGCCGCCTATCGCTCCTCCTAGGGCAATATTACTTGGATTGAACTCTTCTCCTCTGAATGCCACATCCCCAAGCTCTTGAGCCCCCGCATCAATTGCACCAACCGCTGCACCCGTAATGGCTGCGCGTCCATATTTATTTGCCTTTTGAAGCGCCGGACCAATCACCTTAGATACACCGCGCTCTATTGCCATACCAGGCGGAATATAACCAGCAAACTCACCAATTCGATAAGGTAGACTTTCAACCTGTTCATTCAGTTTAGGCGTTAGATTCTCTTGCCCTCCTGGTGTAAGTGCATTTGCAGCCCTTCCAATGCCTCTTGTAAGTCCAAGTGTAGCAGTGTCCAAAGAACCTGCTTTGACTTGTTGGACAGCCCGATCAGCACCCCAAAGCGACTTGGCAATTTTATCGATTGGTGAATCGGCTATATTGTCGTTGTACCATTCTTCATAAGCATTCGTAGGTATATTTTTAGGTGCTGGTGGACCCTGTACCGGCGCCACGGTGACGCCCGTTGCATCCCGGACAGTTTTGACGGCCTGCGGATTACCGGTTGCAGCACGGCCCAGGGTGGATTGGGCAATGAAGTCAGGACCGGTCATGCGTAGCTCAGGCGGCAAATTCTTCAGCGGATCGACCGCGTTTGGCTTTGGTGGTCCCTGAACCATATTGCTGGAGCCTGGTATTTCTTTATCCAGGTTGAGGCCGCCACCGTTAAGGATGGTCTGCCGGATCGCTGCTGCCCGTGGACTGATTGCCGCCTGTTGAGGCTGATTGTACATGCCGCTCAGCACGCGGGCTCTGGCTTCATCACCTTGCTTTTTTCTTCTTATCGCATCTGCACGGCTTGCCATGTCATCACCTCACTAATACCAGTTATTTTTATCCCAGAATTGCAGAGCCTTTTCAGGCGTCCCATACTGATCCTTAATGTATTTCAGACCGGCCACGGCTTGTTGATAAGGATCATTCCAATTCACTTTGCTTCCACCGTAATTTTTTCGGGTACCATCCAGAAACTGAAACAGCCCTCGGGCGGAAGATTTCGGATTCTTTGCATTAACATTGAAGCTGGATTCCCTCGCCACCAATTCCAGCGTAGGTTTTAACCAACTTTGATCATAACCGCCTGCTTGCAATGCTTTGGATATAGCGCTACTGGCCGTTTGATAATTTTGAGGGCTCGCCTTGGCATCCCTCTCTGCTTTGTAATAATTATTATAACTACCAGTAGCGCTACTCAGTTTCCCATCGGCACCTCATATTCCTTGTCGAATTTAGCTATTTCATCAGGATTCAATCCAAGACTAAGCATGACTTGATCATCCTGCCCCGTTGGTAAGCCTAAACTTCCAACATACTCATAAATTTTTTGCTTCGTTGCCGCATTGGTCGGAATCTTGCCGTCTTTATTGCGGAACATCTGACGGGCAGAAGAAAGCGCCTGGCTCGCGGTCATGCCGCTATATCCGTTGCCTCCCCCTGTAGCCATCTCATAATCAAGTGAAGCCCATTGGCGAGCTAAATTGTCTTGCTCAATAGCATAACTAAGGCCAAATTGACGTACATCCTCAGCAAATTGAGCTTGATTATAAGCATTCTCCCACTGCTGCTGGCCCTCATTAAATGTTTGCTGTCTATCAAACTGCTGATTTTTTATAACATCCTGAGTAGCATTCCAAGTAAGCGGCGCGTTAGCTGCTTGTCTATAAAGACCGTTCCAGTCACTTTGTGGTGTTACAAGTCGGCCTGTTGCATCACTCACTGTCGTCGCTGCGTCCATATTAGCCTGCTTATTCTGGAGGTCGAGTTGCTGCCCCTGTAGCGTTCGGATGCCTGGAGCGGTCTGGCTGGCTGCGCTGTAGCTGACATTCGAACCGTAACGGCTTGGGTCAATGCCCAGCGCCGACAACTGCGCCCTAAGTGTATCCGCCTGTTGGGACAATGCTGTTCGTTGGTCAGCGGAAATCCCCTTCGTCTCAGCCTGCTGCTTCAACGAGAGAAGTTCGTTTACAATCTGCTTCCCTTCTGCCGGCAGATAGTTCCCGGTAAGCTGCGCCTCCGCTATCGGATTCTGGAAATACTCCTGATTCTGCAAGCCATACAGATTAGAAAGATCGCTCATTTGGTCACGTTGTACACCATAGTTGAGTTGCTGAAGCTGCAAGTCCCGATTGGCTGAGTCCTGATATCTCGCATAAGACTGTTGCATGAGCTGCGGAACCAACGTATTCGCCAGGCTTTCCATCGTATCATCAGCAACTTGGTTCGCTACCAGTTCGGAATAGGACGACTTGCCCTGCCCATTTGCCCGAAGGCGTGCATTCGTATCAGCCTGCTCTCGTTCGATGTTCCGTTTGGCTTCGGCCAAGCTGGACGTATACGACGGATCAGACTGCGGGTCATAGCTCCAGGCTTCCGGCGCCTTATATTGGAATGCTGGCTGCCCAATCAGGTCACTCATGCGCTGCAAGGTCTGCTCTGTCGGTTTTGTAGGCGGCGTATACGTAGCCTGCGGCGATTTCTGCACACTCGCAGCAGCTTGCACCATCGGACTTGTGCTGGCAGCGCTTGGCTGCTTCGGTACAGTAATCGGGGCATTCGTCGGTTTGAGGTTCTTGAACGCACTATTGAAGCTGGCCTGTGTCGTCATAGCCGAACCATTATTGACCGAACCAGCTTTAAGGAAGTTCTTCCCGTCCACCGTTACATAGCCGTTGCTATAGCCGATTCGGCTATTATCCACGCCTTTGTTGTTCAACGCACCACGGATGCCGTAATCATATTTCGTTGTTGCCATCTGCTCACCTCCAATGAAAAAAGGACTCTCGCAATGAGAGCCCTTCAATGTTATAATTTGGCTTGTACAGAACAATTTGTGGTGGGTATTAGGCTAACCTCCAGAGGGAGGTGGTAGCCTATGAACTTCTCTTTTTCCGATGTAATCACATTCGCGGCTTTTGTAATCGCGTTATTGACTTACATTGATTTAAAAAAGAAGTAACCCGCCACAGGTTGAAGGCCTAGCAGGTTACTCTTCGTCGATTCTGGAGGGTGTACCCACCACAAAATCTGTACTGGGGACCGATGGCCGTCGGTCCTTATTTCTATTCTTACTTTACCATACCCGTTTTTATACCTCAAGAACAATAGCAATCTTCATTTAGTTGCCAGTGCTGCGTTGAGTAACTCCAGGTCTTTTTCAAGTTCGACTTTTTTGATTTTGATTCGTTCTAAATTAGCCCTGTCCTCCTGTGCACTCTCCAGTACCCGATCAATAATGCTTTGGTCGTCACCTGCTGAACTAAGGTTTTTATCCACTCGTTGGAGGGCTTTTTCATACATCGCAGTATCACTTTCAATGGTCTGTATCGACTGCTCGACTATAGCTTTCAAATCCACAATCGATTCCTTTGACCAAGTCGCATAAGGATTATCACTCAAAGCATCCGACTGTTCCGGAACACTTACAGTTGACGATGATTCCACACCTGTATTGATTTCGATTGTCTTTCCATTCACCACAAGATCAGCCCCCAATGAATCGGAGACAGCCCGGAGAGGCACATGTGCTTTACCGTCAACTACAATCGCGCTTTCTGACAACGCCGATCCGTTCACACGCACGTTGTACTCTCCAGCGACCGTCTTACCGATCAGTGTATTAATTTGTTCCGCAGCAGCACCGCCGGCCGTGGCCAGCAAAGCTCCAAGTAAAACACCTACGCCCAAATACATCTTCTTATTCATGACAACCTCCAATGGCTCGTTTGTCCTAATATTACCATTAGCAGATATTGTCGTAAATCCCCTATTAAGATGGTCTACTTAGGAATATTAACTGTAGCAACTGTTCTGCCTTGGCTGTAGAGTTTAAGATTCCTCGTCTTATCATCAAAGGTGGCATTGATTATCATGTCTTCAAGGAGTTCGCCTCTTATTCTCGAAATATCGTACACAATATCATCCAATTTATCTTTTAAGTTCTTAATATGTTTTATCTCCAAACCTTGGATTTCAGTAGCTTGCTCAAAACTAACTGCCTTGGTCAGATACGTATAGTCATCCCTTGAACCGATATACACACCGCCCATATTCCCGATCTGCAAGCCGTTGCCGTCTCCGAATATATCCCCAACCGGACTGCCATCATCAGAGAATACCAAGTGTCCACCATTCCCCCCTTGACCCAGGGATACAGCTTCACCGCCACGTTCGCTGTATGCAGCCAGTCCGTTATCATCCAACTGAATCCGTGGAAATCCTGTACGGCGTGTAGCAATAAGGCTGCCGTAAATCTCTATCGATTCAATTATTCCCGCCGTGATCCACCCCAAATTTGCCGATATGGCGGACAGCTCATCTACATCTATCTTGGATGCAGTCACGGCATTCGCCTGGATCTTCTCGGCCGTTATTGCCCCGGCTTGGATCTTATCAGACGAAATGGCGCCCGCCTGAATCTTATCTGCTGTAATAGAGCCAGCCTGCAGGTTCTTGGTCTCGATGCTGTTTGCCCGGATGTTGTTCGCATCCAGGTTACCGTTGATAATGAATTCCAGATCCTTAGCCATCTTGGCTACCGTGTTCGCCAAGTCTTTCACATATAACAGCATTTGGCCCACATCCTGCGTGTCAGGGGGACCGCTTAATCTGGGGCTATCGCTCCATTGTGTCATCTATAGAACCTCCGTCTGTAGGAATTTATTCCCTCCTGTCGAATATGTACTAGGCAGAAAGGAGGGATTTTGTCATGGAAAGTAAAATTATCGCTGTCCGTGTAGAGCATCCAGGCACACACGAACGTCATATTGTCCGCTTCAGACTTGAAAGCGGAAGTGAGATGGAAAAAGAGGCTATGGTTGCTTTTTTACTATTCAACCCGAACACATTCTACACTTACGCTGACGGGAAGAAGGCTTATGTGATGGTCGCTTTTACTGAAGCGGGAAAACCTTATGTTAAAACTAAAGCCGACGACACCACTGCAAATAATCTATTGAGTTTGCCAAGATTCTAATCAAAGTACCCTCGTGGCATGAATCGTTTTTCGATAGTGACGTAAGCAACATCCTTCATGTCATCCGCGCCTTGATAGTTAGATGGATGAAAGTACCACAGTTTAGCAACTGCATCTTCATAGGTTAGGTGGGGACTGGACTCCATGGTGATTTCACGTCCATCCTTCATGTGGTACACTCGGTAGAAACGATGAGGCATTTCAGGCTTTTGCTTGAATGCCTCATCCATCTTTTTCACATATTCCTCATCAATCGGCTTCCCTTGCATATCTACCATCCTCCTAATAAAGCGGCAACTGCCGCACTTGTCTTGTAATCTCGTGTATCCTTGCCCAACCAGATCCGGACAATCGGAGCCGAACCCATTGTTCTCGCGTGAACTTCGACACTGGCACAATCACCCGCTGCACTCTTGGAGCCCCGTTGCCGCTGATGGAGCTGACCAGTGTCCAGTCCTCCCCCGTAATCGACGGGGATACGTGTATATTCATTGAGCCAGACAGCTCCACGACCACCCACAGCTTATACCACCGCTGCTTTTGGGCGATCACGCCATTATTGAACGGCTTGGTCGTCACGCTCCAATTTACTGGAGAGCCGTTATCCGTCTGCCCATCCAGGCGCAGTACGCGGCCCTGCGCATCGCCCACGTACAACTTATTCTGCATCTGGATGAAGCGGACAGCCTGAATCCCTCGCCACAGACACCAGGACTGTATGCCTGGCCGTGGATCATATACAAGCAGCTTATCAGCCGGAATGTTAAACAGCAGCCGGGTTCCATCCGTCCCCGCTGCGCTTTGGTCGGTCACCCCATCCAGGTATGTCCCGATGATATCGGCAAAGCTCTTACTTGGCAGCGTACCGCCGCCATAATCGTAAATGCCCGTCTGGTGAAGAAAGCGCAAGAAACCCTCCTGCGTCACCGAGGCCTTATTGGATATCGGCCCCATGTCCTCTGTGATCAGCTTCGTATTGAAGTCAGAGGGCAAGCCGCCGTACAGCTCATGCAGACTATTAGGCATGCCGATTGTCAACTTGGTCAGGCTTCCCGTCAGCATGCTGATCTGTTCCCCGCGCGATGACTCCATCTGTCTGCGGTAGCTGCCTTCCTCCGTCAGAAAGCTGTCCCACACCGTAGGGTTGTCCAGCTTCGACGCCCACAACTCTTTACCCACGGCACACCACAGGCGATTCTGGTATGTGGTAATATACTTGCCGCTTGCCGGGGAACTGCCGCCAAGGTTCGTTACGCTGCTGCCGTCATACTTTCGCATAGCGTCCACGCCGTTGCAGCCGATCAGGTTCACGCGGCTCAAGTTGCCTTGGAAGTTGGTAAATGTCCATTCGGCAGATGTGTTCAAGCCGCTTGCCAGTGTAAGCCAATCTGATCCATTCCAGCGCCGCCACGTACCGTCATTCCATACGACATGCAGCTCTCGCCCTTCCCATACGCCCATACCCAGCACCCGGCTGCCAGCTTGCCCAATGACCGTGTAACCCGGCCTGGTCGTCAGAGACGGATAGTCTGCTGTAGACATATTCTGCATGTCCGTGAAGAATCGGTCATCAATGGACAACGGGTCAAAGCTGTTCAGGCCGCGGAACTCTCGGATTGAGATTGGTGCCTGAATACCCGGCAGCGCTTGGTATGTCGGGCCGTTGTATTGGATCGGATTCATTTCCGCTCACCTGCCTGGTAATTTTGACTGGCGACATTCCAGGCACCCTTATACTGCGCTTCATAATTGCCCGCCTTCACACTGTCGTCCTGGCTATTGGCGATGAAAGCCGCCAGCGCGGGGATGTACGTCCAGTGATATTCGTCCGGTGCGTCCGGTACGGCGCCAAGGTTGCCAGCCGTGAAGTTTGTCGTAGCAATCCGACGGTAACGCAAAAAGCCCTGTAGATTGGTGTACGGGGCTGGATAAAGGGATAGTGTCTTTGTGTCATCAGCAAAGGAGTAGGCGTTTTGAGCTGGTGTGATATCGTCCCGGTTCAGGTTCTTGTACGAGGACATGCCGATCAGAACAAGGTCGATATTCTTGGATCGCACATCTGCCGGCAGCGCATAATCCGATTGAGCAACGACACAAGCGAATCGGGCAATCTTCGGGATTTTGACCACGTTGAAAAAGTCCTGATTGATGGCATTCAGCCACACAACCTTATCTGCCTGCGGGGCATCATTCGGAACAAGCAGATCCGCTTCGGCTATAATTTCGGAGATGTTCACATAAAGTCAACTCCGGTAATATCCTTATACTCCGCTGCCGTAATCTCCCCGAAGGGATTCGTATCCGTCTTAACAGCTCCTTTAAGCTGCTCCGCTGTTACCCATTTCCATTGATAAGCCAGTTGCCAAAATCTCATACCTGCTCAGCTCCTTTAAGGTTAATTAATTCGAGCTTGGCCGCCGCCAGCTCCTGTCCCAGTTCGTTGACCGTGGCTGTCTGCTGCATAGCCTGTAGCTTCATGGTGGCAAGCTGCTGTCCAAGCAGCTCCGTTTCTGAAGGTTTGGCCGTACCCTTTACAATCAGTCCACCGTCCGGGGCCGTCTCAATCTCCCTCTGCTCGATCACAGCGCCCTCCGGCATAGGATTGGTTACTCGGTCCTCGTAGACAGCTTCTTTCGTGACATTGCCCTCATCGTCGTGCTCGGGCGGTGAAACTAGGACAGGGCGAATTTGCTCATCCCACGGGCCAATATTGATAACCTGTCCATCTAATACCACAACATCTTTTATCATCACACAGCCCTCCATCCTGTGTTGCCTGAGCCGGACTCTTTAATGTAGAGCGTTGATCCGGCTCCTCCGACTCTATTACGATATAGCGCACCCACAGGAGCGGCGACCACTCCTTCTGGGCTTCCTACTCCTCTAAACATCTCTACCAGATTCTCAGCCAGTATACTGCCGCTAGAAGTGGAAAAAATAACACCATCGCGTGAAATTCTTATTCCTTTATCAAAGTTCCAATCGTTACCCCCGTTAGTATTAGATGGGGAGATATAAAATCCTCCGTTACTACTATTGTGGAGAATCCATGATGTTTGTCCTGGAATAACCGACACTAAAGGAATTCCGTTTGTGGATGCGATGGTTCCTACCATTGCACCGCCTGATGTCGTGAATAGCTCTTTCCATGCCGTCCAGCTTGTAGCTCCTTCTGATCTGCCACGCACAAAAATTCTGCTGCCACTTCCGATAGAAAAAAATCTTTGAACAAGATACGGTTGGTTTGTAGCTTCCACGAACAACAGGCCCCATCCAGCGACCCCGAAATTATTAGATAATTGCGATGCTTCACCTATGGTATACATGCCCGCAGTAGTGAAGCTATTGAAATCGGTCAATCCTGAATAGACGCGCGGCAGCATTCCGCTATTCGCCAAGTCAAACGCCGCCTTTACAGCGGATGCTGAAGCAACCTTTGTTTGGCTTGTGTCGTTTGTGGCCGTGCTAATAGGTAATTGAGCAGCAGGCACCTTTGAATCCGTACCCAGCGCAGCTACCCCGTTGGCAGCTCCTTTTTCAGCAGACGGGATTACATCGGCTATTCGGTCGTCTGTATATCGCTTGGCATCTGCTTCTGCTGCGTCTGCCTTCTCTTGAGCACCTGTTTTCGTTTCCCCATCCGCCCGGACAAACCGAGCATCTGCACCGCTCATAAGCCCGCTGGCACCGTCTGTCACCGCGTCAGGGATGACGTCTGTACCGCCTGTGATATGGGATGACGCATGCGGACCTGGTGTAGCTTCGCCTGTCGCGGTGATCATAACCCGTTTAGCGGCAGGATCTGTCGTGATCGTGATGCCCGTTCCACCAGCAAGGTTAATTGCATCCTGCTCCACACCTGCAACCACGTCACTTTGCCCGGCTGCCTTAATCGCAGCAAAAGCATTTTGGTTTACCTCTGCTTTAGGCTCTATTCCGTCAAGCTTCACCTTATCGGCTACGGACATAAGACCTTTAGCCGTGGTGCTGGCCTCTGTCGTGTTTGCTTTGCCGTTCCATGCTACTTTTTCCGCATCTGTTACAAAACGGTTGCCGGAATCCTGGGCAATAATGGACGGTGGATGTGTAGCCGGATGCACATAGTTGTTAGCTCTGTCCGCAACGCCGTCCAATTTTGTCTTATCAGCAGCGGACATAAATCCTGGCGTTGTTTCCGTAGCGTTCGGGTGCGTATGATTTCCAGCAGCTTTACTATTCCAATCATCCTTGTTCGCCTGTGTCACGTGGATAACGGTATTTTGGATATGCGCCGTAAAGTCCGTATTCTTTTCATCTGTATACTTATTAGCGGCAGCCTCCGCTTTATCCGCCTTGGCCTGCGCCCCCTGCGGCGTCTCCCATTGTGGCGGTTGGCCTCCTGCTATATCACTGCTTGTATCCCTCCACGGGTATCTGTCCATGTTACCACCTCTCATCAACGGAATACCGCTCATAGCCGTTACTGGCTGATTGGTACTCAATATACAACTGGTCGTATTTGGCGCTGTATTCCTGAGCCTCTGCTCCGCTGGTTATCTCTCGCAGCACGCCGTACACCAGCAGCATGTCATAGTCCGGGTCAAAGCCGGTATCTTTGTCCATGTCCTGCAGCCGTAACGGGTACAGGACCGGCGCGTGAAACACCTTTATGCCATACGGCACGTCTTCCTGCGGTGTCGGCACAATGCCGATCTGTCCCGCCTGGAAGTAATGATATGGCTTGATTGACGCATTATGAAACTGTCGGAGCGGCAGACGGATATACCTGTCGTCTACCAGCATTGTCACTTCCGTTACCGCGCTCTGCGGACACGGAAGCGTATACGAAGCCTGATCTTTATTCAAATCAATTGCAGTACAGACCGTCTCAGACTGCTGCTGTGCGGAACCCAGATTCCTAAGCAATCTATCACGTATATTAGTGATTTTCCGCAGGATGGAAGCAGGCGACAGGGTATGTGGCGATTTCTCAATAATTTCCTCAACGACGTCACTTACCTTCATCACGGCTCACCTTCTCTGGCTTTCGGGTTACCTGTTTTGGAACAGGTTGTTTCTGGTCCAATAATTGCTTCAGTAACTCATTTGTGCGCTGCTGCTCCTGATGGATGGCATTCAGCACCTGCAACTCGTCTCGATACATAACACACCTCCCAATGCAAAAAGGGGCCGAAGCCCCTAGTCTACCACCTTGTGTCCGAATGCAAAGGAATAGTTCGTGAACCCGTAAGCCCAGCGGCCAATTGCCTTGTGTTTCGTAGATTCTGTATCGAAATCGGTCATTGTGCCATTCTCAACCTTCCGTCTCCACTGCCAGATGTTAAACTGACGCAGACGGGCTGAGTCAACCGCATACCAGTTCTTGCGTTTGGACGGATGGATAAACGGATTGACAACAACCTTGATATTACCCATGTACATATTGGCATCGAAGTTGTTGCTGCCAGGCTCGTACTTCGGCAGATCTGCATCCGGCAACCCAGCAATCTTAAAGGCTGCACGCGCATTGTACGGAGCAACGATTAACGTATCAGGGATAACCGCCATAATGTTCCCTTTGTCGTCCACCCACTCTTGCATCTTCACCGCTGTTTCGTCCCATGAATCGATAGTCAGCGGGCTATTACCCAGGTTGGATTGCACGTCTGTATTGTTTATCGGGCTATACGGGTGATCTGCTGCAAAGAGTGGTTTGCCGTCAGGACCAAGGTAGCTATCTGTGCGACTGCGCCAGTTTGGACCCGTTGCATCAAATCCATTGTTCAAAAACTCAACCGCTTGAAGCTGCTGTGTCTTGTATACGGCATCTGCCAAGGACGTAATCCGGCGTTTGATTTCCGTGAGCTTCAAATCATCAATAAAATCACGTTCAATGATTCGACCATCCGAAAACTTACGGTTTTTAATGATTTTTTCCCACAACTGATCGACGTCCTCATAGTACACCTGATTGTTCGAGTGACCCCATTCTTCCATCAGGCCCTCTCCACCTACTCCGATATAGGATTCCATAGATTTATTGGAATCTGTAACATTGTAGAGCAACGGAATAAAGTCCTTTTTGTTCTTCATCTCTAAGGCATAGAGCTCTTTGAAAATCGGTTCCAATACATTAGGGTCCCAATTCAATGCTGTCATATGTCAATTCCTCCTTCAATTAAGACAACTGACGGTTCTTGACTTTGAACCGTGCTGTCTTTTTGTTTGCGTTGATGTCAAATACAGCCAGGGCGCCACCGGCTACGGTTGCCGCATCAGCAGCAAGCCCATCGGCAGCCAAAGCTACAGCATTGGCCCCGGCAACAAACCCGTCATCAGCCGTTCCGGTATATGGGGCATCGTACCAATCGCCCTCACGTGCCAGGATAAATTCAACCGGCTGGTCTTTCCCTGCCTTGACATTAGCGTTCAGGAAGCCTGCAATAGCATCTGTTGCCGCTGCCTTGGTCACACGGCCATTTGCAATCTTAATAGCTTCCCCGGCCAGACCAGCTTCGTTATCTGTCATCAGCAAGCTGGTGATTCGTGTAGGGTCCTTTCCGTAGTCGTTGTATACATACTTAAATCCTTGTGCCATATCACACATACCTCCTATTTATTGAAGTTTTTCGCATATTTCTGTGCTGCCTTCGGATCGATCCCGAACAAGGCAAACGCAGAAGTCAACTCTTCCGGCGTTTGCGGCTCCAGGCTGCCAGACGGGTTCGTCTCCACCTGTGACCGTCTATTGAGCCGCTGCGCCTTAATGACGGCCTGCTCTGCCTGCTTCCGGGTCTGAGCTGTCAGCACATCACGGTGTACAAGCTCGTAAGCGTCGACAGGGTCGTAGCCTCTCTCCAGACGTGCGTGCATGTCTGGCGTCATCCAGGTTGCTGCCCCCGTCTCCGCATCTACCTGCTCCGCCAAGTCGGGGTATTTAGCAAATAGCGCCTGCCAGCCTGCAAGTTGCTGCTGCTGAAGCTCTTCCTGTTTGCGATGCTCCTGTTCTTGCTGGCTGCGCTGCACCGTCTCCTGTGCCTGCTTGAGCAGGGGGTGGTTGTCCAGGTATCTGTCCAGCGTCTCCACATCAATACCGGCATTCTCGGCATCCTCACGCAGCGACTGCTTGAGCCTCTCGAACTCTGTCTGCTGCTGCTGAATGCGCTCCTGTTCAAGACGGTCCAGGTTATCCAGTAATTCGGCGTGATCCTTGAACCCTTGCTGGCGTGCAAGACGGTTTAAGGCCGCTTCATACTGCTGACTGCGGTCTTTGATTTTGTCGTAGTTCATACCTTTTTCGACATAATCGCGTACCTGGTCATCAGGCACGACCGTCTCCTGGCCGTTGTACTTGACCTGCAGCCCCTCGGCTGCTACTGCCGGATCATCTATGGCGGGATCATCCTGCTCTGTCGGGTCAACATCGTCCTTGAGGTCGTCGCCTGCAGGCTCGGGCGCTGGATACTCAATACCGAAAGCCTGATAATAAGCCCGCACCTTGTCCTCATCGCTAAACTGCTGTTGTTGCTGCTGAACCTCATCGCTATGGCTGGCGATTGGGTCATTCATAATAGATAACCTCCCTATCCGCTATGGCTGGCGGAATGATAAATAGGCCAGCAGACTATCTACCGCTGGCCTGATTAGGCTGCATCAGTTGCTGGGCAACCTTGGCTGCATCCAGATTCATCTTCTGTTGTTTGATCCCCTGCTCAAACTGTCGATCACGCTGTTCTCGCTGCGCCTGCTCACCACCAAACTGCTCAAGCTGCTGCTGCATGGCTTGGTTCTGCTGGCTCAATTGCTGTACTTGAACCTGGGCTTCCTGTGCCTGTTGCTGTGCTTGGGCAAATTGCTGCTGCAAGCCCGCCTCTTCTTCAATCCGGCGCTTAATGACGTCCATCGGCTCCATACGCCCTGTCTGGATAACAAAGCGAACGGCCTCAGCATCTACCAGCGGCAGCCCCGTAATGGGATCACGCATGTTCATCAAGTTAAATACAAGCTGCAACCAGTATTCGCGGTCCTGCGGTTTGTCTACGGAGATATTGACCAGTATGTCAAACTCCGGTACAAACTCCTCCTGCACCGGCAAAGCTTCCGGCTGTTCCTGTCCTGTTACCGGATCGGGTATCCTATTCCCCGTCTGAAACTCACTCGGCACCCTGGATATGATTGCATCACGGCTGATGGACACGTTACGCCCTGTCACACGGGCAATACGCTCTGTCGTGTAAAACTGTGCAATCAGCTCCACATACTGCGCAAACACTTCCTCCAGCGCTTCCTGGATCATATCGGACGCTGTGTTAAGCCGCGTTCCTGCTGCAGCCATGAGCGCCTTGGCCTGCTCTCCGCTGGTTACATTGCTGCTAGCCTGGCCGTTCGAACTGTCAAACTGGCCCGGAATCTTCTGTAACACCTCATCGTAATAGCTGAGCGCGTTAAATACGGTCGCTGGAGCGTTGACGCCCGGCAACTCCTTTACGCCATTCAGCCTGCCGGGGGCAACCGGTAGCATCGCACCAGGAAGCCCGCGCTGTTCCTGCCATGTTCGGGGCTTGGTGATGACTCCTTCCTCGTACACAATCGCCGATCCGCCCATCTTGGCCGACGTCTCGACAGCAATCTCCGCATACTTGTTTTTCATGATCTGCGGCTTAATCATATCCCTCGCAAAGCCTTTACCCCACACGGACCCCTCTTCCGGGTACAGCGTCCTCGCCGTGAACGGATACTGCCCATGATCGTACACGTAGGATTTATGCTCCAGCATGACGCCGGACGTGGATATGTAAATACAATGCACACCCTCCATCTGACCTGCTGCCTTGGCTACCAACTCAGACGGATCAGCACCACGAGCAAGCATTGTCTCAGCCAACTCGGAAAATAGCTCCCTGTCCTCGTCCGTGACCATCTTGGGCAGCCCACGATACCAATACTCAATCAGCCCGGACGTCTTATCCGTGGTGTGAATGCGGTTATCCGGTGTCTCCGTGAATATATCCACGTCAGCAGACCCATTATCCGGCTGCACCTTGGCGCCCTGGCCGGGCCAGCGCTTGCGGAAATACTCCAACGGCTGCCGTGTGTGCACGATGATAGCCGACATCTGCTGCAAGTAGATAAAGTCGTGGATGCGCGGATCAGGGAAGAATGTCGCCAAGTCCACGGGCAGAATGTCGTTGCGTCCTGTATAGCGATTCATTCCTCGCCCACCCTCAACCGTAGGGTCAAAGATGGTCTTATAGATCAGATGACCGTGAATGACCATACGCCGAATCGCGCGCATATGTTTTGCTCTAAACTTGATACGGCGCAGCTCATAAGGCATGAAGTCATTCAGATCACGAGCCTTCTGCTCGTCTCCAGGCTCGGGAGCAGAGAAGTCGGGATACGGCATCCAGCCCGCCAACTTGCCGACAATAGACTCCAATTGGCTAAATACGATGTTTTCTACCGCATTCGGTCTACGCTTGGATGTTACTTCTGTTCGTAGGCCGTGCCAATGATCGCCCATAAAGAACCGCTGTTCCTCTCGCCAATGCTTCTCGATCTCCTGTCTGGCTGCTTTGAATACCTGATAATCCTCGTTGACGGTATCCCATATCCGCTGTTGTTCCGGCGTATTCGGATTAGTGGAGTCAGCAGTATCATCGGAGCCGCTGAATATGCCTTTCACTTTGTCGATTATCTTCATTCTTCATCCTCCTCCAGCGGATCATCGTACCAGCTCATACGCTTCGCTGGCTTATCGTCCGGGGGTCGTTCAACATATGCCCTAGTCGCAAGGTACTCGGCGTGGCTACGGGCAGCCAGCCGGTCCGTCAGGTCCTTAATGGTCCTGTCCTGCTCACGCATCCGCAAATACAAAAAGACGGCGAACAGAGCGCTCACCGCCACGTATGCAATTTCCATTTATACCCCTCCTGGTTGCATATTCGATGCATATTTTTTAATTGTTATTTTATGTTAAACCCATCAACCACGCGGGTTATTAGCACGCTGTATAAACGATGCATAAAGACTTTTCCCCGAATCGTAAACAAACCCTTATGTATCAAGGGTTCCGGCGGTTAGACATGTTCACCAAAGTTTGTGTTTTGTACACATGTCCTGCATAAATGCCGTATATCGATTTACCAAAAGCCATCGACCTGCGGCAGATCGTCGTCATCATCGTCATCGTCGCCGCCGGACGACTTGTCTGGGATTGATTCTGCGTTAGCCCCCCAAGGCTTCTCACCTTTAGCTGGTGTCGGCTGGCTCATAACCCAATAGCGCAGAGCATCGGGAATGTGGTCCAGCGGATGCGCGGCGGCGTCCTCCACGTGCTTATCATCGTGAACCATGGCGGGAATCGCCTCAATGGCCTTGATACACGTTTCGAATATCTTGAGCTTGGCTGTCTTGTATGTGTTGCCTGTCACATGATCTAGAGCGTCATAGGGATGCAGCCACTCCCGCAGCCGTTTCCATCCATTGACCCGCTCCTTCTTCGCCTGAATCAGCGGCACGTCCTTCTGAGCAAATATCTCGGCAGGCGTGATGTTCTCCGTCTTGGATTTATTCCAAAAGCTCGTATCCGCTACGCTGTACTGATAATGCTCCGACACAGGACTATTGAGCCGCACACGCTCCACTTGCTCCGATGTAAGCAGCTTGGTCTGTGCCAGCTCCCGATATAGGTAGGCCGTGCCGTCAGGCGATAAGGTGATCCACAAACATACAAATGGGTCGGTATATCCCTCGTCCAGCGCCCGGAATCGCGGCCAGGACTGCGGAATCTCAAACGGTTTCACGACATGCAGGGATCGGGAAAACTCGCTGAAATACTGACCGGAGAACGTATCCCAATCCCCGTCAAGCAACTGCTTGCGCTCCTGCTCAGGAAGCTGCATCAACCGGACGATGTAATTCGGGTCAGCCTCAAGCAACGCCGGGTTGTCCTGTACCTTTGCCGGGATGAAGATACGCCGTGAAATGATAGGTTCGTCGGTATCAGGATGAACCAGCGGCGTGCCGGTATCGTCAACCTCCTGCACCTCATGGACCTGCTCCCAGGCTCCAATGTCGATAAACCGTTTCTTAACCCAGGCATGCCCAATGCTGCCGGGGTTGGTTGTGCTCTTCACATACCGTGGATACGGCGTAGATCCGCGCAGCCGGGAGAGCATGAAGGTATACCAGCCTTCCTCAAAATGCGTCAGCTCTTCCCATCGAATGACGTCATACTCGGCACCGGCATAATTGGCCTTGTGCATGTCACTATCAAAATAGGCCAACTCAATCACCGATCCGTTAATAAACACCCACTCATGCTTAGAAGCATTATATTTTCCAAGCTCCTTCGGATAGGCTACAATCGTCCGGGCAATGATCGAACGCTGGAGATCCGGAAATGTCCGCCGGAAGATAATCTGCCGGCTGCCTGGATACTGCATGGCGTACTTCAGGGCATCCCAGATCGTCGCCTCAGACTTGCCACCTCCGGCAGCTCCACCGTATAACAGCTCGTCAATGTCGTTGGTCTGGTGATAGACTTGCTGGCGCGGCTGCGGCTTGTACGGGATAATGACCTTACTCACCTTTTGTCATCCCCCCGTCAAACACGACTTGCAGTGCGCCTCCATCTTTGCCGGTCAGCTCCACCTTGTCATTGAACATGCCGAGGTGACGTGCCACATTCTCCAGCGCCTTGCCCTGGTCATGAAGCTTTATTTCAATGCCGGTGGCGGTTGTCTTCAACCCGGCGTAAAGCAACTTGGCCTTGTCGCTGAGGTGTCGTGTGTCCTCGATATGCACGCCAGCAACACCCTCGCCGCGACAATTCGGACATTTGGGATGCGGACGCTCCGGCGAATCAAAACCATAACCACCTTCGTCGGATGGAATATTGGGCTGAATCTCTTTCCCCTGTTCCTCACTCTGTAGCCTGGCGTCTCTTATAGCAGCCTGCACAGCCCTCTCGTACTCGGCTTCGTCCGTCCACTGGTATGAGTGATCCTCCCCAAAGCAATACCGGCAGCATGTCCGGCGTAGGTGGATGATGTCGTTTGGATCAGCAGTAGCAATCGCCCACCATCGTTCCAGCACCATGTCGGCCGTAATCTCAAGCTTGGCCGCTCGCTTATCCATTGCTACCTGGATAGCTGCCTGTACACTAACATTCGCTAACAGCCGGGCACCTTGCTCATTAGCTGTTTTCGCACTATATCCAGCTCTAATGGCTGCCTGAGTGGCGTTCAGGTCAACCAGGTATTCTTTGATAAATAGCTTCTGTTTGGCCGTCAGCGCCATCACCATTCAGCTCCTTTACTAAAATTTAACGACGCCGCACGGAATCGAACCGCGCATATTCCTATAGCGCCAAAATCCCGGACAGCGCCGGGAAAAGTATTACTTAAGTTGATCTGCTAAGTCTCTGATGACCCGTGGTGTCGGGATCAGCTTGCCGTCTTTGCGATTTCCCTTGATGTACGCCTCGTCCAACTCGCTATAGTAGACGATTGACTCACCGTTTACGGCAGGGTAGCCGGTACCCTCGGTATCAATATCCGTCTGTACGTACTTGCCGTGTTTGGAAGCAGTCCCCTCAGCAGCAACTACATGAAGCACTCGGTATTCACTTTGATCCAAGTATGCATAACTCATTACGTCACGTCCTTTTCATTGTTTTTGTACACAGCAAAAAGAGTAGCGGCATCGCTACTCTTCCGGTTGATATTCGATTAACCAAACACCATGTTCAAACTTAGCCTTCAATCTGCCATCTTCACACATACGCTGGACTGTCCGTATGTTCTTGCCTGTTCTTTCAGCGTAACCCTTTACGGTCGTTACGCAGTCCAGCGGTGTCAGTTTCCCATGTAAGGATTGTTGGCTTCAAGGTCTTCTTTAATCCATTCAATCTTATCACGGTCATCTTTCTTGACCGTCAAACGTTGGGCATTTTTGCGTGCCTCTTTCTCGTCCTTGCCAGACACAGTTTCGCAATAATCTACTTTGTTATACGATTTGAATTTTACTGTCCATGCTTTCATTTTCATGTTCCCCTTTCACCTCATCCAGTCTATCCGGCTTGTCGGTGTCGTATGTACGACTTGTTAATCCAAATATACACCTTTGTCGTACATACGTCAATAGGGTTTTGAAAATAATTTTGCTTCAGTTCCGTGCTACTCCAGCATTGGCCCACATAACCGCTTCTTCAAGCTTGGTCTGGGCTAATGACTTCTCGCGGCTATTCGGTACCAGCTCATCAATCAAATAAGCCAGCTCCTTGGCCTTCTCCCGAATTGCTTCGTAGGTATCAGGCTGCCCCGGCTTCGGCGCGTGATAGGTGAAATTATTTTCGATCTGTGGATTAGCTACTCGGGTTTCTGGCTCGTACGTGTTTTTGAAAACGTCGAACGGCACTTCCCACCGATCTTCGGGAGCTCCCATATTACGAACGATTAACCCATCCTCACTTTGACCGATAAGCTCCACCCTTGAAGTCTTACGATATATATGGTACTCTCCCATGCGCATTCATCCTCTCAAATTGTTTTTGAAACGCAAATTTAACAAAGAAAAAAGGACGGCGGTTTCCCGTCGCCCTCGTATCCATATTTATGATATTCCTGTATTTCTATGCCGCCCAGGAGGAGCGACCGCCAGGGTAATCTTACCCCTGTTCCCCGCTTCCATGCCGCCGCAACCAGTGCATTAGTCGGCCTTGTTGCAGCAGCATGCAAAAATGCAGCCGATACAAGACCCACCTATCAGCATGGACGAGTCCTGCGGCGATAAGGGGCAGCAGGGACACCCGGGATGTTATTCCCTATGTCCCTACTGTAAATCCTATCCTCATGCTTATGCGGACGTGGTACAGACGCGATACAGACGTGAAAATCATTTATATGATGCCAAGCAGCTTCAATGTTTCTGCCACGGATTCTACCCCGCGAACAATTCGCCTGTCAACCGACCGTTCCGTGATCTCAGGAAATCGGCTGACTGTCCCCCAACGAGTGTGCCCCCGGATAAAACGGAATTCCATCACCGTGCGGACCTCTTCTTCAACGATCATTTTAACGGCCATTTCGACAGCTTCAGACTTCTGCCGCCAATCGTCCAGGACATCCCTTTCCTTCCCGGTCAGTTCCTGTTTACGGCTGAGTATGTCCGCCGATCGGCGCATGCGGTCATATCGTTTCAGGAGACTACGGGCAGCCTGCATATCGGTTTTAGATGCTGATGGGAATAGTTCCATTTGTTCCACCGTAGCCCCTTCCTTTCTACTCCCACCATATCGAGCATGTCCGCGATATGGTGGGTTGTTGTATATGGGGAGGGTTATTCCCCTAATGCTTTACGGGCCAAGCTTCCACGATCACGCCCAACTTTTGATGGGACAACTTCGGCTTCTCCTGTTTCGTCATATGTGTGAGAACATTCATAATGAGAGTTGACCGAATAAAATTTGAGTGCCTTACGTAGTTGCTGTATCTCTGCTTCCTTCTCTGCAAGCTGCTGCTGTAGTTCATTCGCCTCATCACACGCTTCTTTATACATTCTCCGCGCCTCGTCGCGACTTTGATCGGTCATACGAAGCAGGTTCTTCTTATCTTCAAGCTGCTTGCGGAGCCGATCACGCTCGACAATAGCTGCAGCGGAAATTGCAACCTCATCAGTAATCTGTTTGGTAAGCATTTCTATAGTTGTATCTTTCTCTTCAAGACCCTTACAGAGTCTCACAATTTCCCGGTGTGCCTCGGACAACATTTCGCTGAATGAGTCTCCATTAAATTTAAGGATCTCGATATCTCCTTGTGCCTCTTCTAGCACCTCGTCCACATTGACTTTTTGAAGAAATTCAGGGGCAAATGATCCGCTGTACCCTTCGAGAAACACTGAATCCTGGGCATAAACGCCTTTCCCACGAGTAAATTGATCGCTGCTGCATGTCCAGATTTTCCCGAAGTGATCCGGATTATCATGCTCCAAGCATGTGTGCATTACAACCTTGTCGCCCTTCTTGAGTTTGTATCTTTCATTCATGCCCATGTACCTCCTTGGGTGGTAGATTGATTGGTGACCAATGTGTTACCCATCCGATCAAGGATTGGTTAATCCTCCAACTGTATGTCCCTGTCCCTGGAATACTTGCGTGCCACGCTATTAAAGTCTTGGTCCCGTTTGTAACAAGATGATCTACATGGCTCTCAATGCTACGATCATTCGGGTTGTACTTTCTCCATTCAATCATGACTGTGAAGACTCCTTAACCTGTGATAAGGTCATATATGCAGCCTCAGCCCGCTGGCGGGGCGTTGCAGTAACCAGTCGTGCCGCCTCTGTCGCGCTGATGATGATGCCAGCAGCCCAATTCTGGACTGTGCCCAAATTGCGGATATATCCTTTGGGATTTACCTTGCATGCTGCTGCCTGTACCTCCAGAGAGGCGGCAGGGTCACCGCTGTAGTTCCTTGCTGTGTATGAGTAATTGCCCATGAGCACGTTCCCCGGTCTGACTCTGTCCACTTTTGCGCCCAGCAGAACCTCTATGGCTATATTAAGCTGCTGATCTGTCATTCCCTTTACTTGTGTCATGGCTGTTCTCCTCCCAATTCGTGAATATACGCTTCGCCAGAAGATTCGCAATCGTTACATTCAAACTCCCCGTTATTGTCGTAATTAGCTTTCGACCCACAGCGGGGGCAAAAGTTTAGTGTCCCAGCATACCAGTCATCTTCATCGCAAATTTCTTGTATTACATATGGTTTTGTTTCAGGAGGTATATATTTCTTTGCATCAGACTCCGCCTGATCCCATGTATCCGGCTTATTCATGCTGAGGGTAACGGTAATACCATTCGATTGAGCAAGCACGCGATACATTTTCTTCTCTGTACTCATGACTGTTCTTCCTCCCTCACTTCAATCCTAAATAATGCCAGTATCTTAGATAACTGCGCCCTTGGCGGCGCTCCAAACGCATGAATCTTCTCAATCTCTGCTTTCCAATAGGTTGTACAATCATCAAATGCCTTACTGCGGGCCTTTTGTCGCGCATCCTCTACAATATGGTTTATCGCTAGTTCAATGGTTTTCTGAGCGCTCTCGGCTGTCAGAAACACATGATTACCGCATTTCTCGTAATCTTCCATTTGTTTATCCCTCCCTGTACATACTCTCTCTTGCTTGGGCCTGTCGACGCCGTTGATACCCATCTGGCAGCTTTGCTTGGCGGTGTAGGCTCATATGATGCGGACACAAATCCCTGTCTTTGCCTACACTCGTTGCGCACTTGTCACATATAGGCAAGTCGCACGTTGTATAGTCGTTGCCACTGTTCACGGCGACAAAATCCTTGTAGTTGCGCAAAAATGTGACCGGATTGGTGTACTCCACCACATAATCACACCAGCGATTGACTGGATTGCGTTTGCAAACTGCGCAAATGCCGTGTTCACCGAACGACGGATGCACATTGTCAGCCATGTATATCCTCCTGGCTACTCTTCAAAAATACCGTTTTTGAAGAGTAGTTCTTTTATCTGAGCAGCGCCCTGTGACGCGCTCATTTTCCCGTTACGCATACGTTGGATAATGCCCAAGCATCGGAATCTGTCTTGCTCGGGAAGCATACGGAGGTACGCCATAAGATCATCCCTGCTGTCCATTTGTCCGTTTGGCTCCATGTCATCCCTCCCTGGTAAGGCCGTAACCTCAGTATTTTTGATCCCTGTATCTGATCCCATGTTCAAACGGACATCCCAATGTATCATGTTCTGCTTCACATTCGGGACAACAGCACCATTCCCCGTCATACATGGAGTTGCCGACAATAATATCGCCCGCTTCTTCCTCGGGCTTACCACAGTTGGAACAACGATTCTTACCGTCAACATTCATGGCTGATACAGGCCAAACATTTACACCTCTCAAGGTTTATCTCTCCTTTGGTATAGGGTAAGAAGCTATGAGGCATCAAAGTACATTTCAAACTCCTTTTCACAGTCTTCATTCTCGCAAGTCAGTTTATATGTTCTTCCGCATTCATCTGCATCCGGTTCCATCCACTCTTTGCCGCAATGAGGGCACTTTACAGCAGTAGATAACTGAGTGACTTCGGTATCAGCGTGTGTCCTGTAAATCCGCTCCATCTTGTCAACTCCTTTAGGGTTATAGGGTAAGAGGCTGTTAAGTCTCATCCCTCAATCGTGTATGCTTCAGCGGCCGTGGATTCTCCATCCAGGTACATTTGAATGTTGAAATAAACGTTGTCCCTTACCTGGAGGATTATTTCGTTATTCCGGTTCACTTCCACCATTCGGTAATGACCGATATAATACGGAGCGTCGGCGGCGATTTTCTTCCGGCGTTCAGCCAAACGATGTTCACTACTACGTGGATGCCACTTCACGATTACCAAGTCGCCCTTCTTCAAGGCGTCGAACTGTTCCTGACGGTTGAGTTTCACAAGTTGCATTGTTATGTGCTCCTCTCTCCCGGAAAATTGACAAATGCCCAATGGGTTACCTGTTCCCCAGCGAATGGACTAGCGTCCGATGGGAACCATTCTGGAGGCTGCCGTTCATCCGCCAAGTAAATTGTTGTGTACTCGGCAACGTCTACTTCATTTCCCCATTCGATCATTCATATCTCTCCTTTTGGTGGGATGGGGGATGTATATATCCCCCTTTATAAAATCAGCGTGGGTTGAATAATCGCTGTCCGCCGCTCTGCTATTTCAACGTACTGACCGCCCATCTCAATGATCGTACATTCCCGGTTATTCTCCAAAGACACCTTCAACGTCGTTCCGGATCCGCCAAACGGATCAAGTACCGCCCCCCCCACTGGCGCCCCGGCTAAGATTCCGGTTTCTGCGATTTCCTCCGGCATAACAGCAAAATGGGCTTCTTTAAATTGCGCCGTTGCCACCGTCCATACTGATCGCTTATTCCGAGTACCAAAATACTCGATATCCTCCCGGTCCGGGCGGTGCTGCTTTGGCTGACCCGGTACATCCCCCTCGTTAACCGTGCGGGCAAAGCTGTACGCTTTACCTACTGCCTTCATACGTCCGTTTGTCTTGGCCCCACCATTCGCCCGATCACTGCCACTCTGCCCCTTGATATCCTGAGACAGCCGAGCAAGGCTTGATTCAGCCATGTGTTCCTTAATTGCCTCTTTGTCGTAGTAGTACCGCTCCGACTTGGATAGCAGGAATACATATTCGTGTGCTTTGGTCGGCCTGTCCTGGACGCTCTCAGGCATTGCGTTTGGCTTGTTCCAGATGTTATCCATTCGGAGGTACCAGCCGTCTGCTTGGAGCGCAAATGCAACGCGCCACGGGATACCTATCAGGTCCTTTTTCTTCAATCCTGCCGGTATGTCGGGGCGCACCCTTGCACTGGCTGCTGCCCGCTGCTCACTCACACCGCTGAAATAGCCCTTTGCGTGAATCGGATCTCCCTGAGTACCGGGTGCCGTCGAACAATAGCTATCCCCAAAATTAAGCCAGAGTGTACCGTCATCACGCAGCAGCCGCCACACCTCCCGGAAGACCAGAACCATATGTCCAACAAACATTTCCGGCGTCGGCTCCAACCCCAGGCAATCGGTCCACGCCGGAACGGTGACCGGAGGCAAGCCGGGCATTGGCGTATAAGTCACTTCCGGCCATTCCGATGCTGGCAGGCCGTAATCCCGCAGACCCCAATATGGCGGAGAGGTCACACACGTATTAAAGGAGCCTGCCGGCAGTGTCGGCATTACTTCAAGGCAGTTGCCGTGTAGTATCATCTTGCGCCACCCTCCTCTCTCATTAGCCCATCGTTTATTGCTTTAATTGCCGCCATAATCGGGTAAAACTGCAGCGGATCAACCGCATTCCCAAGGGCTTTCAGACGGGGGGTCCGGTCCTTTATACCGGAAGCAACACGGGGCGGCTCCCATTCGTATTGTGGTTGCCCCATAAGCGCTGGCTGCGGATATGCTGCAACAAACTCGGCAAGGGCATCCAGCGGATTCACTCCACTTCCGTCCAGCCAATCGGAAAGTTCATTAGTGCTTCCACCCATTCCGGATTGAGCTGCCCCTGAACCGTCATTTGCAAATCTACTTGTTTCCCCAATTCTATCCGCCTTTGAATTGAGGAATTCTCCGGCCCGCCGCGATCCTTCCACGCTTCCGTATTCGGTGTCGGCCACATCCGCACTGCACCCGGAAGGCCGTTCCTTGGGTCCTCTGCATTGATCTCCCCGTGCTTCTCCGCATCGTTCGCACGTGGTGTGGGCCACATTTTCACGGCTGCATTCAGGTCCGGTGTACGGCGTTCCCGTTCCGATGGACAATCCCCTCTTAAGGTTGCTTTTGGTGTTGGCCATAGATTCGCATGGTGGACAGCTCCCGATAGAGCATAGTTCCCCTTGCTGTCTCGACTGTTCGGCCCTCCGTGTGGACCGTCCCCGGCCCTTGGAGTTGGCCAAAGCTTGACCTGGTCGTTCAGATCTTGCGACCAACCCTGCTCCTGTTTCCTCTGCACTCTCGGTCCGTTCGGGTCGTCTCCGCTTCTGTAGTCCCGCGCTTGAGGGGTCGCCCATAAACCGCGTTGCACATTGTAAATATCCGTCCGCAGGCTCTTGCTCTGCCCGCCGCCGTGGTTCCCCGTTGAATCCGCTGCGCTCGGTGTACCCCAAAATGCCGATTCTGTCTCTTTTGTGCGAGGCGCCAACAGCTGCAGCCGGAATAACAAAAACGGCGACTTGGTAACCGATGTCTTCAAGGTCTTGGCAGATACGACCGAGGAGCATAATTTCTTGTTGTGTAAGTATTGCTTCGTAAAAGTCTTCTTCCTCCGTGCGGGTAATGGTTCTACCTTCCACGTAAGCCCCCCCATCTGGCTCCGCCATACTGAGGAGCCCAGCAACATTTTCACCAAGGAACCAAGTGGGCCGGACATCTGCAACGACTCTGACAACTTCCGGCCAGAGGTAACGCTCGTCTTCAGTTCCCGCTCGCTGTCCGGCGTGGCTGAATGGTTGACAGGGGAATCCAGCGGAAATAATGTCAATTGCTCTACCGTCTCCAATGATTCCATCCTCCTTTAATCTCTTTGCTGTTAGCGTGCATACATCGTCGTATATGGGTATACCGGGCCAGTGCTTAGCTAACACCTTCCGGGGAAAAGGCTCTCTTTCACAGAAAGCCACTGTCTCCATGCCCGCCCAATGAGCTGCTAAATCAATGCCGGCAATCCCGCTGAACAGGCTTAATTTACGCATGTTCTGTATCCGTCCTTTCCTGGGTATATCCCCCCTATATCACGCACGCGTCTACGAAACAGCCGCATCCTCCAATGTCGAACAAATCAATCTGCATATCGTCCTCGACTTCATAATGTAAATCTCGAATTGGATACGGTTTACCGCCCTTTTTCATGAAGCTGTATTGTTTAATGGTCATGTCTGACGATCCCGCAGCCGGGTGAATGTATGATTTCGGTTTGTCCGCTCTGTCATAAAAATAATCCCGGTAGGCATCGTCCAGTTCTTGGTACATCATTTCCCTGACATCGTCGTCCATTTCTGTATCCTTGATGTAACGATAGGCTGAAACACATATCTTTAAGTGGTGTTCCTGCTCCATGATCTTCCGGAACACATCGGGCATCTGCTCCTTCAGGAGTTTGTAATGACCTTGTCCGGCTTTCACACACCTTCCATTACAGTTGTTATGAGAAAAACCATAATCGTATAATACCGGCTGCCTGATACTGTATTTCTTGAGCGCGTCGTCTTTGTAGATGTTGTGGTCTATAAGCGGCATCTCAACGCGAAATGGTAGCCAGTTCTTCACTATAGCCCCCTGCCGATGCATCTCGTCGAACCCAATTCCAAAGTACAGCACCGCATCCCTTACAAAATCCTCACTCTTCAAATACTGTTTATTCCGCCATTCTTCTATCGCAGGCCGCTTACCCTTTTTCAAGAAATCAGCGGCAACACGCATTTTGAGTATCTTGGAGCAGTCCCCAATCATGCTGTTAAAGACAAGCTTTTTTTCATACATGAGTTGCATCGGGCTCATACCGGAACTGTGTATTAACATGGGCAACTGCAGTTTGTCAGATGATTCATTGATAAAGCGATATAAGTCCTCGTTTTCCCATAAAGTATCAGTGAAGTACAAAACTATGTTGTCCTCTGGATGCTGAGCCTTTACAAAATCAGCAGTTGCCAGACTCGCCTTTCCGCCGCTGAAGAAGATTATCCGGTTCATCTTGCGTCCCCCTTGTCCTTTCCCTATGGATGGTTAACCCGCGTTGTACGGGATTTCTGTTACTTCTGCTTCGCAATCTTCATCCGTCATGGTTTCAAGCAAAGATTCCTCATATCCGATTTCACGCAGCAACTTTCTATCAGCCGTTTCTGTTTTCATTGTTCATTCCTCCTATGGATGGTTATGGGCTATGCCCTTAATCGTTTATACCGGGTACTGTCATGCCTACGATATCAAGAGCAGTTTTAAAGCCCGCATGGAATCCATTTGCTTCTGCTACAATTTCGCCATAGTAGCAACCATCAGAGCCTGTAGTAGTATCAAACGCCTCTTTCAGCCGTTCTTGTACGGTTAATTCAACCTCGTATCCGATGTATACCGCTTTGATAAGAGTGTCTAAATCCATATCGTTGAGTTCGGTCCATTTTAACCAATCGTGTTCATGAGCTTGAAGCATTACAATTTGTTCTGGACGCATTTGCGCTTTTGCCCCTGCAATATGCCCGGCTTGCGCTTTGGTCAATTTCACTTTATCTACCATGACTTCCATCCTTTCAGGAATTAATTTGATCTTTTGTCCGGAAGAAGTAAGGCACATACCTGTACGGTGCCACTGCCTTGCCGTTGTACATAAAGGCTACTGGCTCCTCATCATCTGCCACCGGGCAAAATTTCTCGCAGCTTGTCCGGGTCAGCAGCAGACCGCCGCCGGGCGGATTGCCGTTGTGCCATTTTCCGGATGTTCCGTCCGGATCTGGTATCAAAATTGGCTTACCAGTCCGCTTAACTTCTTCTTTGGTCAGCCAACCCTTTTCGTTTGGCACCTGTAGCCGCCTCCCTTCGTCCTCAATCGGTATTGATATCTGATCAGCCCTAAACCCGCAGCGTGGGCATCTGTAGCTGTCTGGGGCCGTCTCAGTCATGTCAGCGGCACATTCGAGGCAAACAAGAATCATTTTGCCTCAGCTGCCGGGAACCATATCCTATCTACCGTTGATAGATAATCTACCGGATACCGCCCTTTCCGGACTTCGTAGGCATAGATTTCAAAGTCGGCAAGCGGAATGCTCCGAACCTTCCCGCCCGGCTTCTGGTATTCCCGCCAGTACGTCCGGAGGGTCTGGACCGGCAGCAGGAACGTGGTCCCGTGCTTTGTAAATTCGACCAATAGAAACGCTATGGCTCCGCCAACCTCCTCGCTCCGCTGCAGGTAGTCAAACTGATGCTCATGCAGGTTTTTCAGTTCAAACCGTTCCAGGCTTTTCACGGACTTGGCTTCAAAGGCAATTGCCCGGCCCCGGTACGATCCGTCATAATCCACGGTTGATGCCCTTTCAAAGTAGCCTGCCAGTATCCGGTTTCCGCTGCTCTTGGTGACTTTTACCGGAGTGGGGCGTTTATTGATGACTGCTACGCCGTTTCGTTCGTACAACTGGTTTGAAAAATCCAGCAGGGATTCAAATCCCATGCCTCTGTTTGCATATGTGCTCATCCGTTTTCCCCTCCCTATCGTTTTCCGCTCATTTGTTCGGCCAATTGCAGAAGCTCTTCCATTTCTTGCTCTGACACCTCTGACCCCTCCCCGGTGTGCTGGACAATGGGGAGGATCGGCTTGCTGCTGCCCCCTGTAGACTTTGCCGGGCGGTTAGCCTTACGCATATCCATGACCAGTTTCGGGAACTTGTCCCGGAATTTATCAGCACTCAGAATATTGCTGCGCCAAAATTCGTCGGTTACTACCCAATCCATGACAGAGCGGATTAAATCCTTGTCAGACTGCTTGTTCAGCTCCACCAGCTTCCTGAAATCGTCCGCCCATTTCTGGAGGTTTGTCTTGCTGGTTAAATGCTGCAGCCCCTCCTGGGCAGCCATGATGTCAATTTTGCCCTTGAAGTACACCGCCATTTTGTAATAGGTGTTGTCAGTATCGTATTTTGGTTCCTTTTTCCCTTTTTCCGGTTTCTCCATTTCATCCGGAGGAGGAGACGGGTCCTGAGCTGCCGGAGGCGGTTCGGGACATATATCTTTTTCTTTTATGTTTTGGTTTAGGTTTAGGTTAGGGTTAAGGTCACGTATGGACTCCGAACGCCGTCCTTCGCCTGTCCCACGGACGTCCTGCGGACTATCCTCGGAATCTGACTGTTTCGGCTTCTTGCGACCGCGTGAAATACGCTTCCGTTCAGCGTCCGCAACGCGCCGCTCAATCAACCGACCAGCGTAGCCGTACCACCCGTGAATCTTGCGCCCCGCCTCGGTTTCATCGACGAAACCGGATGCCAGTAATGCATCATAGAACTGATCAGCATCCCCCTCCCAATCCACTGCATCAGCAATGTCATCAGGGCCAAATTTGCTTATGTCACCGTCCTGGGCGTAATCCATGGCCCACCACCAAAACATGTGTAGATGACCGACCGCTGCCGGTCTGGAGATACCCAGCAAGCGGCACAATTTTCTGGTTTTGGGGTGCCTGTCGGTGCCTTGGTGACTTTCTATCCACGCCAAATCTGTGACCTCCCTCCCGGCAACGTGGTTTTTTTATGGACGTCCGCAGGACATCCACCGGACATCCTGCGTATGTCGCGTGTTTCATGATGTGATTCCGTGTTTTTGCAGCTCCGTATTGATCACCCGCGCCATAGCCCGGCGCATACGGATGCCTTCCGGCGAACCGTCCAGCCAGTCATGACAGGGTTTGCATACATGCAGCAGGTCTGTTGCCGTGGTTTTATGATCCAATTGCTTCCGACCCGTTAAATGAGCGCGTTCTTTTGCAAAAGCCTCGCCGCAGTACTCACACAGGCCCTGAGAGCGGTCTTTCAGTTCCTTGTCTACCCGCTGGCTGATATCGCCCATTTGGCGTTGTGTATGCTTGATCCGCTTGCTGCGGAGCTGCTGTTCCTTGCTATAGGGATGGAATGGCGTACTCATATCCCTTGCCTCCCTCTGTTCAAAATGAAAATAGAATGCTATAATGCCGAAGACGAATGTTTATCGAATCGTGCTGGTAACACGATTACTTGCGGGCCTGTTTCTGTTCTCTACGCCACTCACTGCGGCAGGAGTAATTACAGAAGAGGCCTTCTTCTGTATTCCTGGGGGCTCGACCGTCGTACGCCTCCCTGCCGCAGCGCGTGCAATTTCCTACGTATTTCCCGATACCAAGCGGTTCGTTTCTGCGGTCCGCTCTCTCGATTTTAAAGAGCCGGACGCTGAGGCTGTTCATGCTCTCATTGATGTCTGTCGCGCTGTTACCTGCCTTCAAAACCTCGATTTTCTCCTGATACAGCACACGCAGATCCCTGCGAATTGATTTGATTTCTGTTTGCTTGTCCAACATCCAAACCTCCTCGGCGTTGAGTAATAATAAGTCCTTGTCAACCCTAACAACATCACCCAGCAAGCTGTTTAAATGATAGGCGGCCTCGAAGTACGACCGTCCCGGCGCATCCAGGTATTGGCGTGAGCCGGTAGAATCGATTACGGGGATTAATCGTGTTTCCATGTTCTCCCTCCCAAACAATTCGTTTCAGACTTACAACCGGTTGTCGTTTACACCGCCACATATGTCTGTTCCTCGGGCAACAGTGCTTTAAGTTGTTTGATTTCGCCCACCAGCCAATCAATGGATGCTGGCAATACTTCCAAATCCACTGATAGAGGATTTTCGCAAATGCGGTCATAGAACCCTCGGAGTTCATCAATACGTTTCTGAATCTCTTTCATGCTTGTCACTCCTTATTGGATAGCCTGGGGAATGGGTTTCCAGGCGTTTACGTAATTAAGAGCATCCTTCAAATCATGCCGGAGCAGATCCTTGTAGCTCGGGACGTTCCAACGGGTTTTGATTTCCTTGTGGAGCTGGCGGAATAGTCCTGCACGCAGGTCTTTGACCGGTTCGATGCTGCATACCTTTTTTGTTAATTGCCTGCTGCAACGTCCGCTGCTGGCCGCTGTCCAGGGTGATTTGGCTTTCCACCTTCTGCTCAATGTGTTCCAGCTTGCTCACTATCTGAGGAAGCTTGTCCATCATGTCTGCAGTCTGCCGAAGCGCTACCGCCAATGCTGCGTTGGGATCAAGGGCCGGAACATTGGGCTTATTGAGCGCTTCTTTCATGCGTTCAAACTCATTGATGTATGCTTCTTTGAATTGCGCAGCCTCTTTCCCTGTGTAGCCCATCACAAGGAATGAAAATCCCTTTTCGGTAATGATGTACTTCGGACGCGTTTCGCCTTTGCCGTCAATGTAGTTAACCAACGCAAAATTGCGTTCGTTGAATTCCTCGCTGCATTCCAGATTAACGATGCTGCGAATCACATCAGCATGTCTTTTCTGGAACACCTCCGCTACTGTCAGGCTATCCGTTACCGGGCGGCCTTTGTCGATGTATACTAATTGGGTCATATGATTGCTCCTTTCTCATTAGATCCAAAGTGCTTGTCCCGCTTAGCGAGCTCCATTTAGGAGCTGCTTACTGTTTCAATGTGCTTATATTTGTTACCTGTGATCACTTCAGCTATTACCAATTTGCAGCGGTCGGGGAGATCTGTCTTTAAAGGATCTATTTTGACCATCTCCCCATTAATCTGCATAAAATGGGCTACTGTCTTGATTTGTGGTCGTTCGCGTTTCGCCACTGGCATCACCTCGTTAGATGGTATGCCGAACCGTTTGTCCGACTTGCCCTATTAATTTGTTGTTTAATTCGCAACATCTTGTTCAAAAATTTTTGGAAATACTAATGCAATAGGCATATTTAATTTGTTGGCAATTTTCATCGCTTCAACAAGCGTAAATTCACGCTCCCCCCTTTCGGATCGGAGGTACGTTTCCGTGCTGACTCCGATTGTCTTTGCCATATCTGGTGCCGGGAGCTTTTTGACCATTCTGCGAAGATATAAAAGTTCAGCATATTCGGAAGTAGATGCTGCCATCTAGTCTCACCTCCTCGTAATCACAATATAATCCAATGTTGTCATAAACGCAACACAAAATTATTTTTTATGTCGAATTTTCTGTTTCCACAACAATTTTGTTGTTTTTACCGCAATACTTGATTATAATACTATTTATAAAGGAGGAGCAATTCAATGTCCTATCAAACGTTCAGCCGTGTTTTTTCAAGACTAGTCGAAAAATCAAATTACTCAGATGCGGAAGTAGCACGTCGTCTGTCAGTAAACCGCTCGACTATTAGTAGGTGGAAATCCGGGGAGCAATCTCCCGCTCTATCGAAGATTAAAGAAATTGCGGATCTTCTTGAAGTTAATCCAATGGTCTTTGTTGATGATTCGCAGGAATATTCCAATAAGGTGGCCGAGAAAAAAGAATCGTACATTGTAACCCCTGTAAAAGGATCTTCGTCTAATGTCCCGCTTTATGGGTCGGTTGCTGCTGGACAACCTCTTGAAATGATTCAAATTGAGGATCTTATTGAAATCCCCGAGAGTGTAGCTTTTCGGTATCCAAACTCTTTTCTTCTTCGTGTAAATGGTGACAGCATGAACAAGATTGTTCCGAACGGAGCATATGCTTTAATAGATCCTTGCGAAGATGCGAACAACGGCGAAATTGTGGCCGTAGCAGTTAATGGCTATGACGCGACCCTGAAGCATTTCTTTAAACTACAAAATTCGATTGCATTGGAACCAGATAGTTACAACCCCGAGCATGTCGCAAGAGTCTATACAGGTGCAGAAGCGACAACAATCAAAGTCATAGGTAAGATGGTGTGGTACATGGCTCCACTAGACGCCAAATTTTAATGGAGGGGATAATTATGCGATCAGCAGCTTATATACGCGTCAGTACAGATGAACAGGTTGAGAAGGGAAATTCGTTAAAAGAACAAAAAGAACGATTGTCAGCCTATTGCGTTGCCATGGGATGGGAACAACCTGTCTTTTTCGAGGATGATGGTTTCAGTGCAAAGGATATGCGCCGACCAGCTGCGCAGGAAGTTATATCCAGAGTTAAAAATCATGATTTTGATGTAGTAATAACCTCGAAACTTGACCGAATGTCTCGTGATCTATTGGATATGCTGCAATTTGTCAAACTCCTCGAAGAACACGACTGTAACTATGTTTCTGCATCAGAAGGTTTTGATACATCAACGGCAGTTGGTAGAATGGTTCTTCAATTACTCGCGATTTTCGCTGAGTTTGAACGAGAGCGTATTAGCGAGCGTGTGAAAGATAATATGATGTCGTTGGCTCGAAACACAGACAAGGCCCTTACGCGCCCATGCTTTGGGTATAATATTATTGACGGCCTTTATATAGTAAATATCGAAGAAGCAAAAGCAGTCCAAATAATGGCTAATTTAGCGGAACAAGGTCATGGATATCGAATGATAGCTAAGACCCTTAATGATAAAGGTTACACCACAAAAAAAGGTAAACCATGGGACCAGGTTAATGTAAAACGTGTAATTCGTAATCGTACCATCGCAGGGTTCATGGTATACAATGCTCGTAAATCTAAAAACGGGAAAACAGTTATGCGCGATCCAAAAGAATGGATTATTAAGGAAGATCACCATACAGCAATTATAGAAAAAAATCGACATGATAAAATTCTAGCTATTCTCGACAGTAGAAAACCAGCAAACAAGCATGCAGATAGTGAAACATATCTTCTGACGGGACTTATTAAATGCGGTCATTGTGGCCGAAACATGAAAGGGAGCACAGCAAGAGTGCGACGGACTACAGCTTCTTATGACTATTACCGTTATATCTGTTCATCCTACACCCTTGGCTATGGATGCAAATACCACGCAGTTCACAGGGACGATCTTGAGAAGGAAATTATCGGAAATATCAATCGATTAGCAGAAACATCGTCGAAGGAACTGAAAATATTGGTAGCTCCTTCTTCCACCGCCATAGATGAGGTCGAAGAGTTAAAAAACCAATTGACCAAAATTAATAATCGTATCCAGAAGCAAATAGAAGCCTATACTAATGATCTGATTTCTGCAAGTGATTTGAAAGTTGCCAGCGAGCGGGCCGAAAAAGAAAGAGAGAAGCTGAGCAGCAAGCTTGAGAAAGCGCTCAAACGAAAGGTTGATGCGGGGGATTTAAAAGAAAATGCCTCGAAGCTCTTGGGAGAGATCATGGGAGCGGATCGAGTAAAAGCAAAGGTGGCGATCAGGAAATTAATCAATAAAATAGAGATATACGACGGACAAAACATAGAAATAACTTGGCATGCACTTGTTTAGTCTCATGATACAAAAGCTTCGCCCTTGGCCTGAATGTATGCCGCTGTCCAGGGCACCCCGCCTGCATTTTCGTAAAACAGAGCTCTGTCATGCGCCACATAATGGGGGTCCAGACCGGCCTCCTGCAGATCCTCCACTGTGGCGTCCTTGGTCAGCTTATAGACCATTGTGGCAATCATTTCCAAATGTGCAAATTCCTCTGTTCCATCATGTTATCAATGATATATCCCTTTTAAAAAAGCCCCTTTAAGGGGCTTTTTTCATGCATGCTTGGTCGCTTTGATTAGGGCTGTTCTCATTCCTTCTTTGTATGATTCTACACATAACCAAATGCGTTCATTAAATATTTCTTCCAGTTCCAATAAATTATCGAGGTCTGGCCCGGAAAGTTTGTCCTTAAGTTCAGTCACCATGGATGTATGTACTCTGTAAAAATGTGAGTATTTCAATGATAACTCCGTAAGATATTCTGTTCCCTTTTTATCAACCAACGACTCAAAATATTCAGAATCCATATTCCAATCCCCCATTGTTTTTTAAAAATTAACAAACTTAATTATTTACCAAAGGTGAAGTTTACTGTATACTCTGTTTGAATCATTATCTCTGAGGCAAAAACGTGGCTTTCCGTCCAGGGTAGCCGTTTTGAAGCAAAGCGGTTGAAACGTATTGACCTCGATCTTTATTTGGGTGTTTCTCCGTCGTTTATTATAAATAATCACGGAGATTTTTTTCTAGCCCATAAGTAATACCCGTGATCAACAAAATCAGTGTGAAGGACCTATATGAGCGGCGGCATCCCCCCCATTTCTTCCCATGTCTTTTTCCTCCTTCCTATACTTACGAATCATTAATAATTCCATTAAACTCCAGAACATCCTTTTTGTCCACTAAAATTCAGGGGGCGAATTCCTCCTATAATTCTGCATATTTCGACATACTTTTCGATTGTTTTTGACAAAAAAAAGCTGCCTAGCAGCAGCTCATATAATTACTATATCTTGTTTCAACACTTTCAGTTCCCGGACTATAGCTTCATATCTATGTGAAGCTATAGGACATTTTTTAGAAGCTTTCGTTTTATTGTGTTCGAAATATGCATCCTTGAATATTTCGTTTACACAAACCACATTATCGACATTAATTGTGTTGCTTCTATCTACATTTAGGAAATGATAACCACTGTTATTCAGTACATTTTCCCAATATATTAATGTACCGATCATGTAATAAGTATTGTCGGATGTATGAACCGCAACCCGATCTCTATCGCGGCTTGAAATATATAGGATGGAACTTATAGGTATGTTCTTAATGCCAGTCATCCCTTTAATATCTTGATGTACCGCAAGGCTTAACATACATATCCTCCTAGCTACTTCAGCAATTCTTCTGGTGGTTTGGGATTATGAATAAAAGAAAGGCTTGCGGTTCCAACCGTAAGTAAAGCAAGGAATGATACCATTCCCGCAAATTTATAATAAGTGTATTTTTTTGGGTTCATGAAGTTCATACTTTTCACCTCCTTCCTATTAGTGTAAGACTTTGAATACAAAAGCTTATGGCAACTATCGTACTACTCAAAAACAAATTGATCACGATCAACAAAACCCCTGCAATTCTAAGTAGATAATATTTTTCTTTAGGTATCCTGGTTTGTCTTTCCACTCGTGAAGGTGCATATAAAATAATCAAAACAATGCTAACTATCGACATCGGGATGATAAATTTTGAATCAACTTGCAAAAGAGGAATTAATATGAGCATCGCTGATGATACCACAATACACAAGCCACTGCTCTTAATATGAATCCCTCCTGTCAGTTGTCGCAGGAAGGCAAAAGATATCATTGCAATTAACGCATCTATTGTTGTTCCAAGTAAAGAAGAAATGAATAAAGTGATAAAAATTGTTGAAAGAGTATTTATCAAAATTGATATGCCATATTTAAGTACAACAACGGAAGAAGGATGGTCCGGTACTGTGTTTTTTATGTGAACTGCCATTCGATATGCCAATGCATCAAGAATAATAATCCCTCTCCTTTTTTACTGCATAATACAAAAACACTGTCGAAGTTATTGCCAGAAAAATTATGGTCAGCGGAAAATCATTGATATAAAACAAATAAGCACAGATCGCCAAAACGGCAATGATTAAGGTGATTACTAATCCATGTTCCCATTTGAATCTTAAGTTTTCGAAGTCTGCAGTGAAACCAATTTTGAATTTATGTAAGAGCCAACATATCGTTAAAACCCATGCGCTTGTTATTGCTTGTATCAGCGATCCGGTAGATGAAGTTTGCATATCTGGAGTCATGGTTCCGAATAGCAGTAAGATAATTATTCCCTGTATCACTGTGTACAGGAATGTTCCGGTGATAGATATTATAGAGGCCCATATGATTGGAATTCTAACAACTGTCGCCAACAGCAAAATGAACAATAAGGTATTAATTGTGAAGGCCAAGAATGATAATGAAGTTGCTTCCCTTAAATAGAAACTCTGCAAGTTCATCATTAGACTCACAAAAAGGGCAGGCCATATAAAGTAAGACGCCTTGAGCCGAAAAATAGAAAGCATTAAAACAAACGCAGAAATTGTTTCGATCGTTGAAAAGAATAAAAACCTAACTGCCTCCAACATTCAAATATCCCCCAATAATAGTATTAAAGCGTTGATGTGATTGTATTATTTTCCACACAATCTGACAATATTTTTATTGGGATTTTGGTCCTGGTTTCATTTTATTACGAACGCTAGTTCCTATCAAGTGTTAATTTTGCTTTTTGGCAATCGCATTGCCTGAATAAATTCAATATGATAACATAAGAATAGAAAAAGGGACCGGCCCCAACCGATCCCCTCTGTACAACAACCGCTAAAAGAGCGGTCAGCCAGTAATTACAGTCACATGGAAATGAGCCGTTTACCTAGTCACAGGGCGGCTCATTTCCGCTTATTGAAAGACAGCACGGCAATCACGAACATGCCGAACGCGAGCATCAAAGATAATGCTTCGTATACTGTCATAGCCTCACCTCCCTTCCGGGAGATTTGGCCGCCGCCCTGTTAGCTGATATGTTGTACAAGCCAGATTATACCACAAAACAAGCCCTGGGCAGATACCCAAGGCTTTTATTTTTACATAGCAATCAAACCAGATAATCTTTTTTTCAAGCAGTTCCCAAATTATGACTCTCTATGTTATCATGTGTAGGTATATTATACCAAAAAGGGGTTAGGAAACTATGAATAAGAAATTAATCGCTGGTTCTTTTGCATTAGTCCTGTTGTTCTCCAGTACCATTGCCAACGCACATCCGGGTAGAACTGATGCAAATGGTGGGCACTATTGTCGTACAAACTGTGCCAAATGGGGATTGCAAGATGGTGAGTATCACTATCATAATGGAGGAGGATCTTCTTCAAGTGGTTCTTCGTCGAGCAAGAGTTCAACGCATAAAAACTCCACCCCTAAGCCGACAGCGCCGACCTACAAAGAATCCGGGTTGAAGGTTTATGTTAATGGACAAAAAATCAATTTTGGTAGCGAGCCGGTGATTTACCAGAACACAAACCTGGTTCCTTTGCGTGAAATTGCTGAAGGATTGGGCGCATCTCTTACATACGATAAAGACACCGGGAAAATTGGAGTCAAAAAAGGCGAGCGGAAGATGACTTTGACCATTGGTAGCAAAACTGTTTCCTATAACGGGTCAAGCGAGACAGCAAGCGCCGCACCGAAGGTAATTAAGGGAGTAACATATGTCCCTGCTCAGGTTTTTGCTCGGGGGCTTGGGGCGGGCATCGAACTTGATTCCAGCAGCAACACCTTGAAAATCACAATTTAAATAGTACCAAATCATTCAAAAGAGCCCCGGGGAGGCTGATCCCGGGGCTTTGCTTATATAGTCGCAGATATGATCTCCTCCAGTTTAATCCAACTGCAATCCTCATCCCCTCGGATCAGCTTTACCTCCCGGAGACTTGTATTCACACTGGTAACGATCCCGCGCAGCTCCTCATCATCAAATGGATTGAAAACAACCACTGTGATTGGCACGCGCCGATTGTAGGATTCGATCAAGGCCTGCTCGATCAGCTGCATTTCCTGATCATCCAGAGCCGGCTTCCCGCGTCTCTCCTGCTCCCTCATTTGTGCTTCGTAAGCTTCCCTGAACTCCGGAAGGATAAATCGCGAACCCTCGAAAATTCCATTGCCATTCAGTTTCTTTGACACTTTAAATAACCTCCTTCTCAATATTGCGTCCAATAGTCCAAATTGCTCTGAGATTGCTGAGACTTGGGTTTGCTTACTCCCCGCTCCCAAGCCTCTATAATCAAAATTTGCTGGGTAGAAGATTTATCTTCCCAGGTAATGTAGTTGTTCTTCTCCAACCCCAAAAGAGCTTGTTTAATCTGTTCCGGCCGTCGTCCGGTCTTGATCTCAAACTCATTCATCGTAGGTATTCGGCGTTGTTGGTGTGAAAAGTTATACAGGATTCGCAGCAGCTTCCGTTCGATATCTGATAGCATGTTAACCTCCTATGCTGTTTGGGATACGGGTTGCCATGCCAGCACATTGTCCTCACGAAATGTTCGTGGCTGGCCAGTATATTGACATGTTGCCCGAATCAAGCCATTCTTCAAACCGTGGACCTCGATCCGGCGTTGAGACAGTTTGCCGCTCTGATCCATGTATACAATTTCAACAATTCTGCCGATGTATTTTGACGTCATGCGCTCCACTCCTTAAGAACATTTGTTTGTATTATATAAGAACATACGTTTGTTTATCAATGGTAAAAAAGAGCAGTGAGGTTATCCCTCCTGCTCTTTCGCTCGTCTTAATATCCGATTAAGTTCCACACTAATAGTCCGGTCACTAGAAACGGATTTTTCCCGGAGCCACTCGATTATATCTTTCTCAAAGTAAATAGACTCTCGCACCTTTTTATCGCTTTCGTCTTTTGGCGGCCTCCCCATTCGTGCCATACAATCACCTCACCTTGTACTGTCGATTATACAGACTTTAAAAAACTTTTCAAATCATTAAATCACCTATTTACAAGGACTTTAAAAGTCTGTATAATGAGGGTATCAAATTAAACGGGGTGAATGAATTGAACAAGGCTTTAGAAGCAATGAAGCGAGTAATAACCAAGCGCCGAGCGCGTGGAGCATCGGATAAAGATATACAAAACTGCATTGATCGCTGGTTGTCCATACACAAAAGCGACAAGATGCGCGCAGCAATTCAACGTTTAAAATAGGGACTTCGGTCCCTCAACTTGGCGGCGGCCTTACGCTGGAGGAATGATCATGTTTAAAAAGTACAGAGCGACAAAGGCAAATGTAATCTTGCTGGAAAGTGCCATGAAGGAGATGGGCTATCCGGTCGAGAAAGTACGTGCCGAGAAAGACTACAAAGGCTTTAAGTACAACAATTGGCACCTCATGTTTCACAATGACGTTAATTCAAAAATGCAGGAGCTTGAGGCTGCTCACAACTAATCATTAAGGGGCTTCTGCCCCTTCAATCTGGCGGTGGCCCTACGCGGGAGGAAAAGAAAATGAAAACAATGGTAGACAAATACGGTGCTACTTACACCAAGTACGCGGGTCAAATTTGGGTATCTGCAGGCGTCGGTTTTAACGTTGCTCTACTAAAAGAAACTGGGGAATTAAAGGTCCTAGGGTTCGGAAACGGCGAAGCAGAAAAGGTTGTAATACAGGTGCTAAAAACTAACGGCTGGTCAGATCATTATATAGCCTATCTGCTGTCAGAAAAGGACGAAGTAGCAACATGCGCTGTTTGCGGGCAAACTTACCATGAAAACCAGGTCAACCTAGTTGACTATGAGGAAGACGTGTGCATGTTGTGTGAACCAAAATACAAAGAAAACGGAGTCGATAACTAAGGGGCTTGGCCCCTTCATCCGGCGGCGGCCTTACGCAGGGAGGAACTGCTATGGACTTGAGTAGCAATGGTGATTATCAGTATTATATGCGCTTCTTCGAGCGCATAAAGGAGCGGGATGAAGCCTGCTTCATATTCGTGGAATTAGTGAACGTTTCCTTAACACGAAGCCGGTGGGCAGACGAGGAGTGCCTGGAGCTTTTGAAAGCAATGAATCAGGCATTCCGGGACACATATTCAAATAAAAAGCCGCCTGGATAAGAGCATATCCGGGCGTCCTGGGCGGGAAAACTTTCGACGGCCTTCCCGCCCTCCATTATATCAATAAAACTGGAGGAAAGAAAATGAGCACATGGGCACGAAACGGATATGAAGTTGCGGAAACTGCATTTAATTACGATCTTCATCTATTTCTGGTTGTACAAAACGGCGAGACATTGTATGAAATCGTTCCGTCCAATCTGGACAATCAGGCGGATATCATTAACGAGCTCTCCGCAGGAGCTGATATAAATGGATGGGAGGACGGTATGGGTAATACGATCAGCATTCAACCCGCCTGATGATGACCCGAGGGATACGGGTCGAAACCTACCGGCTACGGCCGGAATGGTCGCGGATATCCGTATCGCGTAAGTCCTGACCAATCTGGCAGGCAGCGGAAAAGGAGAAAAATAAAATGCCATACACAATCTCAAATAACACCCATGATACAGTTCGAGTATCCATTTCGGCAGATTACTCTGTATATGCAGGAAATAAAGACTTACTTCCAGGGGAAAGCCTTGATTGCGTCCTGGACAGCTATGGCAAATTGTTATACGACACAACCACTGTTGATCTGGACTACGACGGTAGTTGGGATACTTGTCACTTGTATCTGGATCATACAATTGACGATTTACTAAATAAGGGACTGACTGTTACAGGGTCAGTCTCAGAAGAAGAGAAAGATAACATTAAAAAAAGAGAGGAAGAGGAAGTTAAACGTGAAGCAGAGCAGAAAAGATTTGAAGAACGCCGTGAGCGTATTCTTCACGCAAGGGAACATTTTGCTGACGAGTGGAAAAACCTTACCTTCGCGGCGTCGGCAGAGGAAATCCGAGCGGTCATTGTGGACTGTGAAGCGCTCAGACTTCACAAGACCCTGCAGCAGGAGGACGTCACCATACAAGTCGAAGCTTCCCTATGCATCAGTGAGTCGAGCATACCAAGTACTCTGAGGGAGCACGTCGTCACCGCAGATGTGGAATTTAGCATCTACGGTGACGACAAATACGATACACATATCAAAATTTATATGTTTGTCTATTGCGATAGACGCTCCATTTTTGATTTTGCCAGCAACCCGGAAAAATTTGCAGCACTAATCAACGATGGGTTTGGGGATGCGTGGGGTTACAATCTACACGAGCGATCCAAGTGGGGCGGAAAAGCAGACAAAAGCACCAACTACTGCAACTTGCGTGTTGAGTTACAGGGCTAGGGACAGTCCCGTGCAAGCCGGGACCGCTGGGCAACCGGCGCTCCGCTCAACCTGTCTGCAAGGCGGGTAATAAAAATTTTGGAGGAATGTTGTCATGAAATTATCTCAATTGCTTGCTAACAAAAAGGTTATCGCTTCTGGGTTTGCTGCCATAGTTGGGCTGTCCACCCACTCACGGGGCGCGGAAGAAGTTGTGTTGTCGTCGCTGGCCCCGTCTGTCCTGGCTGAGCAAGGTGTAACGGAGTACTACGCGCTTGAGTTGACGCGCGGCACGGTTTACAACACAACAGAGGAAATCATTGCGGCCGATCTGGACGTGCGCAAGTATCAGGTTGAGCACGTATCCAGCGTGGCCGCGATGGAACTAGTCATTGTTTCCCGGCATAAGGGGACCGTTGATCTTCTGATTAAACAGTTTGGCGAGTGGACTCCGGCCCCGCAGGTGCTTGAGGCGGTGACACCAGAGCAAATAACCGGTAAATACGTAGTTGGCACCCTACCGCCGCACCTGATTGCCACAGCGCGCGCATACACGGCCGTAACGATTAAAGGATTTGATCATACCAAGGACGGCGACACTGCGGGGAGCGAGTTGGCCGAGCGCCTGATCATTGCTGACAAGCCGTTGCGTGTTGTGGAGTTGCAGGCGTAACACGGACAGCGAGAGTTACACCTAACAGTAACTCTCGCACTTTCTATTAACATATGTTAAATTATTTTGAGGGGGTGAGTATAAATGGAAATGAAAAACAAAATGGAAACTGTTAATTTGGCCAACTTTGATAACATTGACTCGTTAGAAAAATTGGAAAAAGTCTGCAAAGCTATCGCAGATGATGCAATCATTCAACTTCAAGAGCTGGTGTTTAGTACAGATGCAGCATCAAACGAGAGCCGTGTTGCATGTAAAGCGAGAAAGGATTTGGCAATTAGTCTTCTTACCCGCATTAAAAAGTAGCACAAAAAGCACTGATTGGGATAACCCAACCAGCGCCTTTTGTACAAATCTATAATTCATAGTTTCAATCCATACTCCTGCAACGAGGAGTAACGAGCAACAAAGAAATACTACCACATCTTATTTTTATAATCAATTCCCACTTTGTGAAGGAGAACGTATTATGTACAATTTCACTGGTAAAGTTGATATGAGTTACGAGGATGCGGTAGATCAGTTAAGGGCTGAAAGAAATATTACCAGTCAAAGGGTAATAGAAGTACGAGGAACTAACCATCGAAAAAATGAGGTTCACGTTCTGATCCCTCCCTTTAACACTACCGGATGGCATGTACCCTTTATAGGCGAGCCTGTGGCATCAACCAGTTTGGGGGCAACATCCGAATGGATCGTCACCAGAGCTTGTGAGATACGCATGGAGGGACGAAATTGTGTGGTCAAAGAGCAAGATTTTAAATGGTTGGATTTGACGAAAAAATACTATGGCTTACTTTCACCATTTGAAAGTAAGCCGGATATAATTGATGACAATATTGTCAGTAAGATGTTCGAGGGAACAAAGTCGGATCTAAGGTTGCTTGCAAGATACGATGGAGCAGTAGTGCATGTATACGATAAACAGCTTGATCCAACAACCAACGGTTACAAATATGTATATGAGTGTTCCATAAAAAAGTAAAATTTCATATCTACCAAAAACGCTGTTTCGGGATACACTCGATCAGCGTTTTTTATACTTTACACTATGTTCTCGTTTTGTTCGGTTTACTTAGTAAACTTTTTATAGTATTATTTAATTACGAAATAAAACAAAAAGGAGAACTGATCATGAAATATATTGAATTGGCAAAAGAAGCTTTAGAGGAAAAATACATACTCGGCGCGCGCGGATTAACTAAAGACGAATCGTATCAAGTTGGCGATGACGTCCGCCCATCTTACGAATGGGATTTAGAGCACGACTGCTCTACTTACTTTACAACCGGCGAACTCGCTGGAGGGACGTGCTGCATCGAAGTGAAGATGGACGTTGAAACAGCGGAAGAGTTGGCAGCAAACATCGAAGAAGCTATCAAAAAAGCAAGCAAATACGGAGACGTAGGGCGCGATACTGTTATTCTTGCAGGCCGCAGCACAACCAGGAACGACTACCAAATGGACGATGATGAAATTAGAATTAAAAACGCTTGGGTGGAGGCGATCGTGAATGAATAACGAAAATGTGGTGGTGCTACTCGAATATGTTGACGCCGCTTGGTTATCCCGCCAACTTGGGGTAACTAAGCAGAGTGTCGGCAAGTCTGCCAAAAGTGCGCTGAAAGACGGATATAGAGGATCATTCCCCCGTCCGGATGCGACTGTCGAGGGGCGGCCATTGTGGTTGAAAAGTCGCTTTGGTGAAGAACAATGATACAAGATCGTACATGCAAACAATGCGGGATTAGTTTTAAGGGTGGACCTCGCGCGTACTACTGTCCCGTATGCCGCGAAGAACGTAAGAAGATCGCGCATGCAGAGTACCGCGACAGGAGACGAAAAGGAGAAAACCGCGCTATCGGTAGTTCGGACATTTGCGACAGGTGCGGTAAGCCTTACACGGTCTCTAGCGGCCTGCAACGCTTCTGTCCGGAATGTCAACCGATACATAGTGCTGAGTACGACCGCGAGACGGGTATCGCGTTCTATCACGAAAACAAAGAGCGGATAAATCCGCAACGGAACGTGAGGAGACGCAAACGGAGCGACAAGTGCGCCTGGTGTGGCCGGGAGTTTGACCCGGTTAACGGGAAAACGACGTGCTCAGCCGAATGTAAACGGAAACTACAAAACGAGGCTACGCGACAGTATGCGGAACGCAAGAAGGCTGAACGCCCTCATGACTGATTATTTAGCAAAAAAAGCCCGCCAACCAATTAAGGTCAGCGGGCTTTATACCGATGCTTTCGGATTTCCTACAATATATTCTATTTTGACTTAACCGTCAACGTGGCCGTCTTGGTCTTATTGTCCCAGCTCACAGCCCCGCCAAGAGCCTCCCCAACAGCCCGGAGCGGCACATATACCGTCCCGTCGATCAGCACGCCGTCAGCAATCTTTTTGTCGTTAACAACCGTGTTTGCTTTCTCCATCTTTTCATCATCTCCCTTTACTGCATCCGGTTTGTTATACAAAGCCAGTTCGGCCGCTCTGCGCCTTACCAGCCCGGTCAACACCTTCCCGCCAGCCTTATTGTACTTGGTGATGTTATCGGCGATCTGTGCCACCGTGCGGCCTTTACACAACGCCTTGAGATTGCCCGCACCGCAGTTGTAGCAAAACGACACCAGTGCGTCGAATTGATTTTGCGTCAGCTTGTCAATGACGGGTACATTATCCCGATCATTAACGTATGCCTCGTACTTGACCAGATCCCGCGCCAGCATGGCATCCGCCTCTGCCTGCGTGATGGTCATCCCTTGGCGCACGTCTGAACCGTAATGCCCCCAGCCGATTGTCCAATGTACTTCGGTAGGTACTGGCTTGTACGCAGTGAGGCGGCAACCTTCAAATGACTTAATCAGGTCAAGGCCCGCTTTCGATATTTTCCGCGACTGCATTACTTATCAACTCCTTTGTTGTTATTATTCCCTGGTGGTTTAAGTGCTTTATGCTGCATTTGCCCGGCAGCAGCGGCAACCAAAAAGGCGTTTGCAAGCGCCAGTACATATATGCGCCAGTCCAAAGCGTTCGAGGCGCCCATAGCCAGTTGAGCCAGCGTTAATACAATCCACGCCACAACAACCGCATATACGTCAGTTGGGAGCCAAAGCGCAAAACGGTCAATTAACCCTTTCGTGTATTGCACAACAAAATATACAAGCAGGGACGCTCCTGCCATTGTGCCAAGAGCGTCCCATGAGAAAAGCTGTCCACCCTCCATATTCATCCTCCAATTTTCATAGCCGTCACAATTGCTCCGATCACTACAGTAATAACAGCCCCGGCAACTGTACGCCATAACCATTTCTGCGTTTCTTCAATACTATCGATTCGATGGTGAGCCGATTTTGCTGATTGCAAAGCTTCAATAGCCGTCTCACTTGCCATAATAGCTCTATCCAGCTTTTCATCCATGTTATCTACTTTGGTTTCTACCCTCGTCATGCGCTGCAGCATTTCCGTTTGAACGCCATCCATGTTATTCACCCTCTCAATATAGGCTCAGGAAACTTTTCCTGAACCATCGTCATTTTGTTGTTCTTGATTTCCTTCTTCAAATTTAATGTCTGCCAATGCATTACCTACTGCCAAATCCAGCCCCTCAAGTATTTCTTTTTTTCTCGCGGGTTGGGTAGAGATTACAGCAGAAATTACTTGTGTCAGTTCCTCAACCGGCTTTGATAGGTCCAATTTAATGTCCAATGTAGACTTTATTTTTGCCACGGGTTTCATCACCTCCCTGCCAAAGCTTATTGAACGCAAAATAAGCCCCTGAGTTATCAGAGGCTTTCATGCTTTTATATTAAACGGTTATTAGTCCATTTGTACTACGTATTATTTAGTCTTTCACTCCAGGAATAGAGTTTTTAATTTGTTGTACATTAGGCTCTGGTGCTTTCTCCCCTGTAATATGCTTTTGAATCTTATGAAGCGATTCCAACAAAGCTCCAAATCCGATGAAAAATAAGCCTGTCACAATTGAAGATGCTATAAAGGTAACTCCAACTACAATCCCGCTCAATGACATAAAAAAACCGATAACTATACCAATAATAATTGCTGCTCTACCAAAGTATTTAAAGAAGTCATATAGCATCATGGGTAATCACTCTTTCTATTTGTTGGATGGAGTTTAGTTTCCAAGTGCGGCATTGACTTTTTCCAGTTCCGCTCTGTAGTTTTCGAGCTTGGTTTCAGCCTCGACTATTGATGCTCTGGTCTGCTCGATATTCGCATCAATGGTTTCCAGGATACTCGGAGCATCCAACGCGCCCTTTCTCGATTTCTCCGCAGCTTCAAGCGTTCTATGATATTGTCCCAAACTGTCTTCATAAACTGCGATACTTTCCTGTAGTGAATCTTTTTTGTTTTTTAAGGTGGTCTCTGAGAGTTTAGAAATTGAATCATCGACAGCCACTTCAGCAGATCCAGTAGAACCATTGTTTAAAGCGTTATCTCCGCTTCCGGAAGGCAGTTTAACTTCGGAAGTTGTAATATTTATTGTCTTTCCATCCACTTGCACCTCAGCTCCTAATGAATCGGATACGGCGCGAATCGGCACATGGGCTTTGCCATCGACAACAATCGCACTATCAGCTAACTTTCCGCCATTTACTTGGACCACATACTCCCCGGCTACCTTCTGCCCCATTAGAGACTTCACCTGATCAGCAAAAGCGCTTCCGCTAGTGACCACCACTGCACCAATTACAACACCAGATAATAGATAAGTCCACTTTTTCATTCGAATCCTCCACTGGTATATTTGTCCTAATAATACCATTGTCCTAAGGACTCAGCAAACAGATTTTACCTTTATGATTTGGAACCTTCATCCGCAGGGATATTGACAGTCGCAACGGTCCGAGCTGCACTATACAGTTTTAGATTTCTTGATTTTGAATCGAAGGTAGCATTAATGATCAAATCCTCAAACAATCTCCCGTAAAAATCATCTAAATCTCGTTTAAGATCATCCATTTTTCCTTTCAAATCATCTATCGAAGAAATTTTCAAACCTGTGACCGCTGCTCCCGTAAAGTCAACAGGCCCCTGCATATAAGTCATATCATCAACTGATTTAATATATATTCCACCCATATTACCAATTCTTAAACCATTGGAATCGCCGTAAATCGATCCTCGCGGGCTTCCGTCATCCATAAAGACTAATCCACCACCATCGGATGCCTGACCAAGAGACAGGGCTTCGCCGCCTCCGGAAGTGTATGCAGTCAATCCTGATGAATTAATCTCTATGCGTCGGCCAGACTTCGCTGTGCGAAACAAGGTTCCCGTAATCGTCCCACCTTCAATTTCATTACCAGTCAGAGTGCTTGCCTTAACGGTTGATGCGGTAATGGTAGTTGATTTAATATTGGATGCTGTTATATTAGACGCTGTTATATCGGATGATTTCATTTCTGAGTTGTCGATTTCTCCGGTTAATTTGATCGATCTTGCCACAACATTACCCTGCATATCGACCCGGAACGGGGCGCTATTGTAGTCATTATGACCGGCACTAATTCCGTTTGTATTAATTTTGGTAACATTATTGCCGTTACCAATAACTAAGCTCACAAAGTTACCGAGTTGCCCAATGATTTGCTCTGCTACAACGCCAAGTGCCGTAATTGCTGTTCTTGCTGTTTTACCACCGTCAGTTGTTAAGACAACCCCGTTTGAGGTCATAATGACCTGATTCAGCGCATTTGTCTGATCTTGCAAGACAATACCGCGTTGATCATATTTGATTTCAGTTTTGGAATTATTAATATCGATCACAGCTTGTTTCGCAAATGATTCAAACACTTCCGTCCGGATCTTCCCATTACTGAACAAGTTATTGATGATATTCTTGTTCCGCTCCAGGTCGGAAATGATATCCGTATAGTCACGAAGATTCACATTAGAAATAGTAGGTTCACTGTGTTTATCCTGGCTATAAGGATACTCATTAAGCTCAGTAATCCGTGCCTTGAGCTTGTTCATGTCCATTCCCGGATCAATGCACGTTACGGTGTCCCCTAAAGCCGGCTTAGGCTCAGTATTGTCTATTTTAAACAGGTCGGCTGTAGATACGGTAACTTCCAAAGAGACAACTTCCTGTTCCCGGAGAGCTTTGCGGGTGGCTTCAAGTAAATCCCCCTGTTCCTCAATGTCTTGCTCTATGATTTCTCCGTCAAAAAACGGTACGGAATCACTGGACCAATATTGAGCATAAGGAGATATCAAATAGTTCACAGCCAGTTTCCCGTTAACAATGGCACCTGGGATTCCTGAAAGTAAGCTCCGCTCCTCATCGGTCAATTTGGAGGCATCCATACCAATAAAGGTGCGTCCGTCCTTCATTTGAGAGAACATGCGTGTTACCAGCGATTCCCCTTTATCCTTAAAGGAGCTGGAAACGATGTTCTTTTTAAGCCGGTACTGCAGCCCATTATCTGCCCCGATCTTCTTTCTAAGGTTAATGACAAAGTTGTCAGGCTCCACCTCGCACTCGTACATTTGTACAATCTGGTTGAGAGCTTCCAAACAGGTTCCACGCCCGAAGTCCTTAACGTCATGCAGATCAAATGAATCATGTATTACAAAAGTAAACCTTCCTCCAGTTGCAGATGTAATCAAGTTCGTAAGCTGGCTTATGTGAATACCGTAGGCTTCAGCAATATAAGATGCATACGGGAATTTGAAATCATTGAGTTTAAACATGATGTGATTACAATAGATATTCGCCGTAAGTTTTCGACCTTCCCGCGACCGGCTGCGGGACTGGATAACATAAAATTGACCACGCTCATCCCGAACGTGGCCTTTAATTGCTATTTTTTCACGGTAATCCTCACTGGTCATAGGTACCATGAAGGTCAATTCATAATCGCTATTAATTCGTCGTCGCCGTTGGATTTCATATGAATCCACCAATGTCCCAACACGGCGCAAATTTTTATCAAAGACTTGCATAGTAGGAGTAGCCATGTTTACCCTCCGTTAATATAAATATTTGTCCCGGTGCGTAATCCGGAAGAGTACCGTCCGTCCCGTCTCTGGGTCCGTCCAGGTAAGGTTATTACGCCCAAGATTAAGGTCAAAAAAGTCGCCATTGTAAAGATGAGAAACGTTTTTTCCGTTTCGGGTTATTTTAAATTTGCTTGAATCAATAGTAATTACTTCACCCGGCCTAAATGCATCGGTGAATTCGATGTACTCCGTGTGAAACCTAGATAATTCCGCTGATAGGCTACCTTCGCCTGACATTGGTATTCCTTCTAAGATGATTTCACGGACAAAATCCGCTGAGGCCATATTCCCCTCTCCGGACATCTCTTCCGCCGTCAGTACATATTCGCGGATAAAGTCAGACTCCACCTGCCCGCTTCCAGACAATTCGGCAGCAATTGTCATATCCAGAACAAATTCCAATACATAGTCGAACGTTGCTTCATCTTCAACAGTGTTAAAGAGCATTGCATTGAACCCACTATTAGAATCTGTTTCAGCCTCTATCTTTCGGGAATACAGGGCTCCTTCTCCGAAGAGTTCCGCAGAGAGGTCTATGATATTCCCCTCTGCATTGTCCCCGGTATTAAATCCAAGACTGTTAAAACCACCTGCATTAAACATAGAGCCCTCCTATCGGGACCGTTACGCGAATTCAACGCCGGTAATATCTTTGTATTCTTCTGGCGTTATCTCCCCAAATGGATTAGTCTCTGTTTTTACGGCACCTTTTAAGCTTTCTGCATCGATCCATCCATATTTGAATGCCTTTTGCCAAAAACTCATACCTGATCCGCTCCCTTCAAAGATATGATTTCAAGTTTTGTCGCTGCCAGTTCACTGCCCAGGCTGCTAATCATTTGCTGCAACTGCATATTGTTTATTTTTGCGGCAGTCAGTTCCTGTCCCAGCGAATCCACTATGGCCGTCTGCTGCATGGCCTGCAGCTTCATCTGTGTGAGTTGCTGACCGATAAGGTCCGTTTCATTTGGCTCTTCAATCGGCGGCTTGGTCAGTTCGTCAATCTCTTCCTGCGTCAGCCCCTCGACCCAAAGGGCCGGTTGCTCTGGCGGCACATACTCGGGAGCCTCGCCTCTTTCCTCCTCTGGCAGCGTGGCCCATTCGTCATATGCTGCTTGATATTCATCCAGGGCACTGCTGACGGCTTCCTGGTATGATTCCCATGCCGCAAGATCAAAACGCGGCTTATACAGCCCGGCAGGGAGCGGCACGCCGACGATGTACCCGGCAGGCTGCGGCTCCTCTTCCGGCTGCTCGTCTGTTTCCTCGGCATCGGTTTCGGGCTGCAGTTCCGCCGTCACGAGTTGATCGGCATAAAAAGGGACGACTCCAGTAAAGGAATCGTCCATGATCACGTCCTCGATAAAGAGTCCGTTTTTATCCACTTTGGGGACTGCTTTCATGAATTAGGCTCCTCCTTTTATTGTTCTGCTAGGAATGAAACGGAATCAAGAGAGAATAACCAGTTATTCCCTTCGTAGGTTGTTACATCCCCGTTTGAGTAAACAATGATACGGCCTAAAATTTGCTTACTACCGTCTGAAGAATACGCCACAAATTGCATATTACTGTTTTTAGGTCGATATCCCGACGGTAATCTGAATATTACAGAGTTAACCGCCCCGCTTTTTATAAATCCGCGCATTCGCACTATTCCGTTACTATCCTTGTAATATCCGACGGGTATATTTGTATCGTAAAGCACCCAAGAATTAAGCAGCGTCGGCGTGATCCACGCCGGGTTGTCCTTCTCTGCCTTCTTATTCTCGACGACTGCCAAGCGGATTTCCTGCTGTGTGACGCTATCCACCAAGTCCTCCAGCAATGACTTTTCATTTCCGGCATAGGTTCCGGTTATAGGCTGGATCGGAGACGTTGCAAGCATCAGGTAGGTGACGCTGTAGGCTGCGGATGGATCGTAATTCGCAGCCGGAAGTGAGGCCAATTCATCCCCATAAGTCGCATTTGTGGCACTAAAACGAATTATATTCCAAAAGTCCCGCGCGCTGTTCTTATACACAGCTACTATTTTACGTGTCTGGTACTTTAATTTTGCTGAAGTATGCCAGTTATTGATGTTATAAGAGTTGGATGTTGTGGCTATTGGATTAGCTCTCTCCCGCAACACAATACCAGTACCTACTTCCACCTGATTACTGCCCTCGTTAAACGTGAGCTGACCTTCGGAAACAATCGGCTCGACGGTAGGCGTCGCAAGTTGGTATACAAGCTCGTAAGGCGTGTATCCAGGTGTATAAGTATTACTATCTACAGCAGCCTTAACCAAAGACCAGTTGGTAGTTCCTTGCGACGGATCGTTTTGTACGTATTTCCACGCTTTTGTGCCTGTATTATTGTACGGTGAGATAAACATTCCGCTTCCGTCTATATAACCCATTTTATAGCCCAAGAAATAAGCCTTAATCTCGTCGGCTGTCGGTGTGTAGTTGTCTCCCCATCCGCTATCTGCGTTGGAAACAGTTAAGTTAAAAGCGTTATAAATAGCACTATTGTAAGTCCCGGTAACAATCTGCTGGTCCCCTGCTGATGTTATGGTTCCGGATGCAGCACGGGTCAGTAATTTCCCATCATACTTCACCATCCAGCCAGAATCGTTGACAGGGTTGTTTAACACTGCATAATTGCCGTTCAAATATGGTTGTACCAGTTTATAACCCGTATATGATGACACAGACCATATCCAATTTTGTGACCCATCTAACACAAGCCGCTGCCACTTCTTCGCCTTAAAATACTGCCCGCCCTGCACGAAAACCGAATCAGCATTAGCCCCTGTCACCGGATCGGCGTATAGGTCTGTTTGCAGTGCAAACATAGCATCCTCACGCGGTACGAACGGCTGGGCTTCGCTGCCAATGTTTAGCATGGGATTACTCATAGTTATGGCGGTTGTCGTTGTTGCGAGCAGCCGTACCACTATTGCGTTCAACCCAGCGGGTACTGTAAATGTAACACTGATTACACCTGCTCCAGTTATTTCAGCAATTGTTGTTGATTCGGGGCTGTTATTTACAACAATGCGCCCCGTAGCAGCTGAAGAGTTTGCGGATACTGTGTATGTTTGCCCCGGCATTACAGTAACTGTATGAATAAATTTATCTGTTGAAGTAACAGAAACACGTTTATCGTCAAGGAGTATAGGAGAACCTTCTTTTGCCGACCACTCATAAAACGACGGCAAAAGGTTCTCCCCGTACCGGATCGCATACGGATTACGGACAGGCGTTACGCTGTCCACATATGGATATTTCGCGGCTACTTGATCGGCTGTCATGCTGTCCAGTACCTTGTAATCTGCGGCGTTGATTTCGTAAACTCGAATAGCTTCAATATAACCGATACTCCCCACCGCGCCGAGGACCTCAACTATCGCATAAGCTGTAATAGCAGATGGTGCTGCGTTGTACGCCTTCCATACTGTAGTGAATTTACTTTTGTCGGTCGAATTCCCGCTGCTTTTGCTGCTTGATAACCCGCCAATATATGGCCCAACAGATGTCCCTGACCCTAATTTAACCTCTGCGATGATAATATAATAACTACCCGCTTTGATCGGAAATCCTGGTGTGGAGGCTGTTCCAGAAGTTCCTGCTGATGTTGTTATTTTCAAGGACTGACTTCCTTGAGATTTGTTTGTAGAGTCAGCCACCAATGTCGCCTGCCACGCAGAAAATTTATTTACATTTTCGCAGTTCCCATCCCGGCCTATCAGATTAATCAGCGTCCGCCCTGTAAGTCCTGTTAGACTGAACGGCGCAGCCTTGACCGCTTCCAATATCTGCACACCTGCGGACAGAATAACTTGTTGAAGACTATCGCCATCCATTCGGTCAGCTAATCCCTCAATATTTCTCCTGAATGACTCATGGTCATATGCTGTAAAGTTTCGGGCGACGCGGGTACCAGCAGCCCAAGAGCGGGCTAATCCCTCGAAGCCACGCACACAGCCCTTTAATGTGTTGCCATCAACAGAACTATATGTGATCGTCTCAGCAGCATCCCCGTTGCCGATAACGGCAATTCCTGCACCCTGAAGCAATGCAGAAGCATCAGTAACTATGATTTCCGTTTGTGTATCTGTGATCAACTCTGTTAATTCCGTTTTTGGGGAGTTAACCACTGCAGGATACATTTTTTCCAAGAACCTCACCCCTCGTTAACTTTAAGTTGCCCAGCCAAAAACCGCAGGGTATCATTCGTCTCTGCCGTGCGCGGCGTGGTAATGGCTCCGTGATAGATCAGATTGCCACCAGCTGCAGCGTCTCTTATGCCCACATGTGTGATTAACCCCCATTTGGCTGACGCAATGGGAAAAACCACATCTCCTGCGCTGGCTACAACTGCCCGCCGATCCTGGAGCACCGGGGCCGAAAACGTAACCGGGCGTCGGGCGTATCCTCCCCCAACCACCTCTTGTCCCGTGTCCGAATCCGTTGGCGCACTGGTATACAGAGCGACATACACCTGTGACGGCGGTGTGAACGGGATTCCGCGCAACGCTGCGTTAACACAGGCCATTTTCCAGTAATTCGATTTACTCAAAAGTACCTCTGCCAATATTAAAACCTCCTATTCTACTTGATATTCATTAGTAATTCGAAAATTCTGTATGATGTTATTGCCGGTGTTAGTCAACACGATGATAGGACTTGCCCTTTCATCCCCGTTAGAAGTAACAGCTATCATTTGCGGTGACTGCGTAATGATGACCTCTGTAATATTTTCATCGCTCTCCGGAAAGGGATGCTCCCCCATCTTTATAGGGATGGTTAGATCACCATCAAACAGAATCTTTTCGATGTCTAACGTACCGGCATAACGCCCGATGTATCGCCTTCCTGGCAAATCAGAAAATGTGAATACGATATCCCCCTTTTTAGCATTAAAAAGAGCCGCCACTCGGGCGACTCTCCTATGGTAATCAAGGGTTGTATCATCTGCCATGACGACGCATTCCAGGTTAATTATTCGTGGTCCGTAGGTGCTACCGAAATCCAATTCCCCATCACGTTCGGCAATTTCAAGGCTATAATCCTTTGTCGGCGGCAATACGGGGATATTATGTTTTTTCAACCCTAACCCGATGGATTTAAAGGAAACACCATTTACTGTGGCATCAATCATCAAGACTTGCCTCCCCTCGCTTGTAATCTCCGAATCAGGTTATCCTTTTCAGACCAGAACACCTTTGCTGCCGATTCGTCTTCAATGTAAGTATCTCCGGAATTTATTGCGAAGTGGTTACTGATTTGCTGCGGATATGCTCCACCTGAAGCCATGGGCATTGAAAACTCTGGCATTGAAAAATCAAGTGAAGGCATTTTGAAATTAATGAATTTAAACAAATTGCTTTGCTGCTGATCATTCAAATATATTTCCCCTGCACGGGCAATGACCGGCACCTCAGCTCCTCTATCCCCCTGGACAATACCACCCGAATGAAATTTTTGGAGTTTACCTGAATCTTTCGTAATGCCGTATTTTTTTCTGAGTTCTTCATTCTCTTTATGAGCAGTGGCCTTTTCTGCTGCACTTCCGGAATACCACTTATCTATATTGGCATTGTAACGCGCAAGGTCCTTTTCTTTTTGGGTACTCGAATTTACATCACTGGTGTCCAGTGACGCTGATAGGGAAGTATTGCTTATTTCAGCCATTTTTGCTTGGTAGTCTGCAATGAACTGGTCTAACTGAAGCAATATTTCGGCGTTTTTCTCTGTTTCTTTACTGATTTGTGTGTTTTTCAAGTCTTCGGCCTTAGATTCAACGCCGTCAGAATATTCATCATATTTGCTGATCAGTTGGTCATAATGTTGCTTGGATGCCTCAATTTGATCATTGTAATCCTTTTCCCGCTCAGTTTTTTCGTCCTGCAACTTCTTCTTCTGATCTTCCAACCCGCGCCGTGCTAAAGTCCGGTTGTGGTCACGCTGCATATCTTCGATGTCTTTCTCAACCTGTTTTCTTTCGGCAATGCCTTCAGGACCAACCGCCGATTGGAGTAAAGCAAGACGAGCCTGTTTTTCGGCCATAGCACGCTCATAATCCTCGTCTTCATTGTCGGTTTGCATCTTGGCAAGTAAGTCATCTATCGCTTTAATTTTGGCGTCCTGAGCTTCTACAAAGGCGTCTCGTTCCGCCTCAATCCGCTTCACTTCTTCATCACGGGATTTTTCAAGCGCTTCTTTTTCCTTCTTCGCAGCCTCAGCGGCTGCTTTCTGCTGATCTTCCAATAACTGCTTCTTCAAATCGTGGACCTGAACATCTATCTCCATTCTTTGTTCAGATCCCTCTTTGTAAAGAGCCTGCATTTTCTCCCAAGCAGTGATCTGATCCGATATCGAAATAGTTTCCATACTCTTTTGGTGATTAATTCGTTTTTGAAAATCAGACAGGAATTCATCTTCCAGCGCTTTACGCTTCTCATAGATTTTCTGTTGCAAGTCAAAGCTCTGTTCAACGGTACGGTCTTTGTCCTTGCTCATCCGCATATAGGCATCGTATTCCATCTTGAGAATAGCGATTTGGCTTTGTCCGGCCATTTCCATTTTAGCCGTTTCTTTATCAATCCAGGCTTCTGAATTTTGGTAACGAAGCTCATTGTATTTGACGGTAAGATCGTAAATTTGCTTTTGAATCTCACGTTTATTAGCTGGCAACAGGTTGGATTTCGTTTGTTCCTTCATATAAAAATCAAGGCTGGATTTGACTATTTCGATTTCCTGTTTGTTGGCCTGCCTCATACGCTCTGTCTTCCGCTCAAGCATTTCTACATCTTCTTGATACCTGGAGTCATTGAGTTTTTGAACATCCCGGCCCCACTGCTTCAGAGCGTCTTTGTCTTCGGATAAATACTGCTTATGCCGCTGAGCCAAACGTTTGTATCCTGCTATCTGCTGGTCTATCGACCACTCATTTCGTTCAGCAATGTACTTAAAGTTATCAAGTTCGTTGTCGTAATTATCTTTACGAGCGGCCTCCGCATCCTTAGCTGCTTTTTCTGCTGCACGTTCGGCATCACTCTTGCCTTTTTTGCCACTGCTACCTTTTGAACCGGAATCACTGACGCCAAATTTGGGATCTTTATAAAGAGCACCCAGAGCCTTTATTTTGTTATCATAGCTTTGCATTTCTTTTTCATATTCACTATAAATAGCATCAGCAGCTTTTTCTTTTGTGGCCTGCTCAACCCCAGCCTGCTGCCACTCATTCTTGAAATATTTTAGATCATCTGGCCTTGACAACGAGGCTTCACTTATCGTTTTGGCACCATTAAGTTTCGCTTTCAGATCAGCAAGGCTTCTAATTGCTGATGCCTCAATATTGTAAGCCTTTAACCTTTCCTCAACTGCAAGCTTAGAGTTGAATGTGGAAGCTTTCTCAGATTTTAGATCATCGATTGCTTTTTGAATTTTCGCTTTTCGGAGCACCTCTACGGCATCTTTCTCAAATTTCCATCCATCTGCCGTTTTATAAATTTCCGTTGCTAATTGAGGATATTTTAGTATCAGTTCCGTGGCAGCATCAGCATTGAGAGATTGTCCGTTTGCAAGGTCGTTCAAGAGATTGTTCATCTCGGATACTGCAGTACCATTCCCTTCGATTTGTTCCCTTAAATCTGCAAGGGCTTCCTCTTGTGCTTTGGCACTTTCGGCAGCAGTTCCCGTTTTGCCTGCAAACTGATCAAGTGCATCCACTGCAACTTGACCTAACTGTACTGCAACATCAGCGGCAGAGGCGGCAAGTTCGCGATTCTCTTTCTCCAACTCAGCTATTCGATCCTGAAAAGGTTTAATTGTATCAGATGCCTGACTTAGACTTTCTCCACTAAATACACTCTTAAAAAATTGACCCACTTGGGAAGCTAGGCTTTCCATCTGCGCTTTTGTTTTTTCTAACTCTTCGTTATTCTTCTTAAGTTGTTCATTGAGGTCATTTTGCTGACCCTCCAAGAGATTTTTTCTAGCCTCTTTTTGCTTTTCAATTAATGTGTTTAAGGCGTTTACTTGCATTTGTACAGCCTGTTCACTGAAATTAGCAGCCTCTAATTGTTTCGCTCCATCCTCACCAACAGTTATAATTAATGCTTTAGTCACTTCTTCTAACTGTTTCTTTATTTGCGTTTGTTTCTCAATGGATGATCCACTGATTTTAAGTGATTCAGAGAGTGATTTATGGGCATTAACAAGCTTCGGGAGTAAGTCAATTTGTCGTTGATATTGGCTGATCAATTGTTGAGAAGCTGCATCTTCATCTTTTAAGTTTTGCATTCTTTCCCTTGCAGCCTTTTCTTCCTTCCCGCTTTGCATTGCCACTACAGTAATGATTCCAGCCAGTAACGCCAATCCCGCTGTCGCCCCTGCCATCGCTACAGTCGATAATGCCTGTGCTCTAGACATAGCCGTAGTTGCAACAGTTGCTGCAGTTGTGGCGGCAGTAGAAGCCTGGGTTGCTGTAGTGCGCTGTACAGTAGATAACGTCACTCCTTGCGAAGAAACGATATTAACCTCGTTAGCTGTTGTATTGGCTGCTATAGCCACTGTTTCTGCGGCCTTGGCTGTTGTTAAAACCTTCACAGCAGCTATTACATTCAGAATCGGGCCGCTAAGTGCTTTATAAGCTAAAAGCAATCCTCCGATAGCAGCCGTACCCTCAAATACCCCTGGTGGCACTTTGGTAAGCCCTATAAGTAACTGGTCAATCGCGTCCAGCACATCTTTAATCATACGGCGAAGTCCATCATCACCAGCATTGTTGAATATTTCCAACAAAGAGGCTTTAGTTTGTGCAGCCTTTCGCTGAATGGTATCCATCTGAACTTTCAGATACTCCATCGTGGATCCGGTTGACCCAATTGAGGCTGCTGTACCTAGCAAGATATCTCCGGCGTTTAATGATGCGGCCAACTTGGCATATTGATAGACACCGCGCGAGATATCCGCATAAGATTTGGTTAAGTCATAGTTTTTATCAATAACCTTCGTTGATAGGTCCAGCAAGATATCCTCTGCTTTTCTCCATTGTTCCTGTCCATCTACGACTTCCTTTGTGGCGACCCCTAAGCGTTCAATTTCTCCTACAGCCTTATCCGTCCGGATTGTACCAAGCACCGTTTTCCACATGTTACCCAAGTTTTCCCCTGACAGCGCAGTATTCCGGACACCCGCTGAAATCAAGCCGTTCATAAAGTCAAATGAAACACCAGTTTCTGCAGCGATTTTACCAGTGCGCTCAAAGGCGGCTCCTATATCCCGCGCTGGTGCCATAGTGTCATGTGCTACCTTACTCCAGCTATCCAGTACCCGGCCGCCGAGAACCATTGCATCATTGCTATCCTTCACCTGAACGCCGTATTGGGCGAATGTCGATTCCATTGATTTCGTAGCATCTTCCAGGGAAACAAGGTCTACCGTTGACAACATGGTAGATTTGCGCACCATCTCCTGTACTACGCCTACATCCTTATACATCCGGCCCCAAAGCCTCGCCGACTCAGTAACATCCATGATTTCCGCGCCCAGGTCATGAGCCGTCCGAATGAATTTGGTTGTTTCGTCGTGCAGTTTTTCTGTGTTCATCACCATTTCCTTGGTGCCTTCGTTGTACTCAAGGAAATAATGTTCGTTCGTTTGGATATAGCCCGCCATGTTTGACTCTATCCCAACTAATCCCTCTCTTAAGCCTTCCTGAAGCTTATACAAGGCCGCATAAGCGGTATGAAATACGACGGCATGAGTAGCCATGTCACCGAGCTTATTTACCCAATTTGGAGTAATATTGAAGGTTCGTTTCATTTGGGCTTCAGTTTGGCTCAGGGCACGACGAATCTTCTGCTCCTCTTGCAGCACCTTTTCACGGACTTGTGCCTCTTTTTGTTCTCGCGCATTTAGAGCGTTAATCCAAAACTTTTCATATTCCTGTGCGTTCTTCCTTGCCTGCTGCGCTTCTTTCTCAGCCAGTTGAGACAGCTTCGTCCTAATAGCCTGTTCTTCCATAAGGACTCGTTCACGCGTTCTGTCATCCGTCCCGGCACCTGAAGCCTTTGCCGCTTTCTGACCGGTTATAGTCGCCTTGTTCTGCAAAGCTTGCATTCGCAGCTGGTGTTCCCGCTCCTGCTGCTCTATAGCGTCCTCCCGTTTTTTTACAATGGCCTGCTGCGCCCTAAGTTTCTCATCTGTTATTTTGTTCGCTTGGTCCAATTGATTCTTCCGGGCTGTTGCTAATTCGGCTTGTGCAGTGCGTTGTTTAACAAGAGCTTCGGATTCAGCAAGGATCTTCTTTCTTCTGTCCTCTGCGGACAAGGCAAACTTATCCGCACTACTGGCAAGAGATTTGAAATTCTTCTCGCTTACAGCCAGTTCGGCATTCAGCACTTTAAATGATTCTGCATTGGCCCTTGCCCCATTATCGATTACCTTAAAGGCAGGCAGGATTTTGCTTGTATCCAAGCTTATACGTGCGCCCACTACATCTTTACTTAAATCTGTCACTTCAATCACCTCTCATGTGGATCAGGAAACATTTCCTGACCTAAATACAGAAAAAAGAGGCATCCTGCATAATTGCGGATGCCTCTTTCTCACTTTCCGAAAAAGCCAAGATCAGATAGCTTCCTGGCTTTTTTCGGCTTTTTATTTTCCACCTTACCGCCGTGAAGAATGATTTCGAATTCCCGGTTTTTGTTCTTGGCTTTCATAAGGGCCCTGATTTTAGGAATGGTCATATTAGGCCATTCTGAATCTGTTATCCCGTTACTTATGCATAAAGCCCAAAGTTCCAACCAATCCGTTTCATGATCATTCCCTTCATCCTCCTCCGGCTCGTCCTCGTCTTCGTCAGCTGAGTCTGGGTCAGGCGGAAATGACTCAGAATAGAAATCGGTCCAGCAGGTTGTCCAGTTCTGCAATACCGTCTTGGTCAATCTGTTCATACTCTTCTTCAGTTATTCCCTCAACCAACACAAGGTTAAATGCTTTTTTGTATGTTTCTTCTACTTCCTTCCAGTCAACGGCTTCACGCTCTTCTGTAGCTTCCCACTTCTTACGACCGATTGAGAAAGAGAACTTGTATGTCATCCCGTCCATTTCTTCACGAACTTGGCGGATCAACGCAATGGTCCCAATCTTCACATGCTTTTTGATTCCCTCTGCCAATCTGATTTCTGTTCCGATGTTCAGCGTTTTATCCATTTCTTTGTCTGTACTCATTTTAATTTTCCCTCCCAAATGTATGTTAACCCTCTGATAGATTGACCAGAGGGTTTGTTAATTTGAAATCTAGATACCAAAAATCAGTTCTGCTGCATAGCCATCAGGATTATCCGGACTAATGCCAGGGTCCATGATCTCCAGCGCCAATGTATTACTTGTAGCTTTCTTCCGCTCCTGCGATACGTCCGTCGTACCTCCGCCAAGCGCCTTCCAAATCGTCAACTGGCAAGGCACTTCATTGCCTGTTCTGTCATCGGCGAGTGAAAAGCGGTGTACAAACTTAAACGGCTTCGGGCGGCGTATGCCACTTAATCCGCTCCGGGTGCCCTTTTCTTTGGACCATTTATATGTTACCGCTATTAACTTATTGCCATTTGAAGCATCGGATTTTATGTTCCCATCGGCAGTAATAACATATTGTTCTGCTGTTGGTGTAGAGGCGACACGGGTGAGTTCGGTAAGTTCACCAGTTTCTATATCTTTCAAATACACCTTGTCACTGGCAGCCACTAAAGCTCCTTTGAATTTCGCAGGAGCTTTGATTGTGTAACCAGAAGCGGCATCCAAAAAACCTTGCTCTGTTTCATCAAAATATACCGTACCTTTTTCGGATTCAGCGCCTTGGAATATCTCCGCAAGGATATTCGAAAAACGTGGAATTTCAATGCTAGCTTTGTCGGCCAAGTCTTGAGCTGTATAGTGGAATGCATAGCCGCTATCGCCGCCCATAACTTTTTGCCAATCGAACTGAAGCTGCAGTGTTACTTTGGTAATTTTGTCGTCCAGATATTTCAACTTTCCATCTGGCCCATAAATCTGGACTGTTCCTACTCCATCAAAAACAATTGGTTCCATTAATTCATCCCCCTAATTGAAAAATAAAAAGAACCGGCCACATTATTTGACCAGTTCCCACAAGCGTTTATCAATTTCAGTAATACGCTGATATTCCTCAGTTTCTCTGTAACCTTCAATCGGTTCCAGATCACCCATGATGCCCAGCTTCTTTGCAAGATTGATTTTCTCATCAATCAGCTTTTCCACCTCAGATGCTGTTTTTTTAACATTAACCGGTGCTTGCGCTGATTGCTGAACTGTATCCTCCGCCATTTTACTCACCTCACTTTCCGCAGAACACTTTTCAAATGCATTCCAATAGATATTGCAACCTCCGCAGTGTGCTTGATTGCTTCGTTGATATTCATCGATTTACACCTCAATTCATCCGCAGATAGTCTACATCAAAAATAGCCTTGTATCCCTTTGCTCCCTGGATGTCGGTTGCAAAATCAGAATCATAGGCCAGCACGCACAGATAAGAAGTAAATCCCTGAGCGTACAGTTTTCTTTCGTGTAGCACCTTGAAAACTCGTTCGAACATTAATTTAGCTTCATAGGCGGTCTTGCCATAAAAGTCGATGCAGAACTTACCTTCAAAGACCAGCGGATTAGCCGCATAACGCCCTGGCATGACGTATTGGCAGATATGTGGGACTGTATCCTTACTGACTGTTATCTCAGGCTCCATACCCTTTGTAAATCGTTTTACGATCTCGGCAGAAGGTGATGAAAGAGTAAGATTCATAATAGCCATAAGCTCTGAATCTGCCTTCAAAACGTTCTGAACAGCGTCAATTAAATGTAGGCTCACTCCTTCACCTCCTTGAAGTACCTGTGATAAGGAAACTCAGTTATGATGCGACTAATACCATCCAGAATACGTTTGCGGTTCGACTGAATTGCTATGCGCAAGAAGTAGGTAGGCGGCGTGGCCTTGAACGAAGGATCAATATCTCCGCGCTCTGCCAGCTCCTCCAGATCTACACCCGCATATCCACCCTTTGATTCTTTCATCGTTCCGTCAATTGCCCGGTATTTTCCGAATGAACGGCCAACGATAACCCGGCTCCCTTTCGACCGCAGCCGGTTCCAGGCCTCACTATTCATGTAATTTATTAGTCCGGGGTTTTGGCTGGAATCAGCCATCTTGGAGCCTTTACCAAACTGCTCAAGCCATGCCTGCCAATAGTCCGCCGTAATATCACCTGATATCATTTGGTTTGCCAGAACAAACATGTGCATTTCCAGGTGATCCCGTACTGCCGGATAATACCTAATCCCGCTTTTGGCTGTAAGTAAGACCAGTTTGGTTAAGCCGGTAATTTCAACAGCCAACTTATTCTCCAAATCCTTGGTTGCCCGCGCTGTATCATAGCCCGTAATCATATCCGGTCCTCAGACAGTTGCACATGTAGCAGATTAGGATACTTCACCCTATCAACCACATCTACCCGGTATGTCTTCTCGCCCATTACGATTCGGTCAGGAATAGATGTGCTTGTCTCCTCTGGTCTCTTTACATCAACCGTTGTCTGCATCTGTAAAACAAAAACGGTACTCGGTAGCAATCCCGGTTCCTGCTGCCGCAATTCCGCTGTGACATACTGTGCGAAGCAGACAACATCAGCAGAAACAGATACAAATTCAGGACCACTTATCGGGTTATCGTTTGAATCATAGGACTGCTGATAGCGCTGGACTTCGATTAAAGCGTTCGTTTTAATCAAAGAACAGTAGTTATCCCGATCTACAGTTTTCCTCAGTGTTAATACAAGGAAATTATCCTCAGTCTGTACCAGTGAACCACGATAAACGAGTGATTCAGGGGAGAACACACCGTTGTAAACGTATTCTTTGCCCATTACCGTCGTCGCTTTGGTTTCCCTGGAGAGAATGACCGCATCCTCGCTTCCGTCCACCAAGCAAGGAGTGTGACGGTGTGAGAACTCATAGAACATCTTTCTTCACCTACCTAAATGACCTATGTTCGAACTCTGAAAGCAGGTCGGCTATCTCAGGTGTAATCATGCTGTTGCCAAAGTATTCGATGCTATAGTCGAAGTCCTTCTTCGACTTCACGTTGGTATTCGGATTTCCGACTAACTGTCCAATGATCAGGCCACATGCCACCTTGACCTTATCAGGTATCGTATCCCAACCGCTGGTATACGTTACTTCTAGCTCTTCATATTCCGAACCGAAAGAAGAATAACCACACCAGACCGTACCGATATCCTTGTCTATATCAATCGTGCTGATATCAGAGATTGATTCGAATCCTGGCGGACCGAAGAAATTGCCCATCAATCCCTGCTTAGGCCTACCTTTTACCTCTTTCACCTCTATAACTGGATAATAGGACAAATGACCTCGTTGCTGATCCGTAAGCGGTATGCGTTCGGTGTAGTTTGTTACTCCAATCTCACGCCTGCACCGCCCATCAATAATTGCAGACGCTCGGATGATCAAAGCTTCTGTGAGTTTCACTCCTGGCGGAACAAAGCCTGTATCTGTTATTTCAAGATATTGGCTCATTCTACATATCCGGCGTCAGCCAGCTCATCCGCAAGTTCATTAGGTAACTGAGCCTCTCCATCCACAAAGTTCACGACAGTGTTCTTAAAATGGATTGTGTGAGGGCCTTTCTTCTGGCTCGGTGTACCTCGAAGAGATACTTTCCGAATAACAGGCTCCAGTTTCTCAATTTCCGTTTCCAGGAAGGTTTGCTTGGCAGTGTTCAGTTCTGTTGTTTGAGCATCAAACTGACTCGGTTCAGCACCATCAGTACTAACCAATGTTTCCGCTGCAGCAATAGCTTCCTTGAAGGAGTCTACCGATTGTTGCGGAAACTGCCCGTCATCCTCACCGATCACCGATTTATCTAGCAATGTATTGCATTCAGTAATTGCATCCTTCAACTTCTCCAAGTTAGATTTAGCCAACCCTATCATCTCCTCTAAGTGTGAGAGACGGCCATTTTGACCGCCTCCACATCTGGAATTTTATTAACCTACTGCTGTAATTGTAGGACGCTCAATAGTACCGTAGGCATGAGCATAGCTTGGCCCCTTGGCAACAGGAGCGCCATATTTGATACCTACATATTGTTCCTGCAGGCTTCCCGTTGTACCAAGCTGGAACAGATAAATTCCTTTCTCACCTACATAGTGGTATTCGATCATTGGTTCCGTCACAATTGCAATACCATAGTCCGTATTCGATGCTGTTTTAGCGTTGACGGATGAAGTGATAAAAGGTTCTGGAATAATCGGCAGCAGTCCAGCAGCGGTCATAATAGCAAGCACCTCTAAACCAGCAACGGTCGTCTTTTTGATGTTACTGATCTGTGTTTCATTGTTGGCTGCGTTTCGCTCTTCTTCCTCCAGGTAGTGATGACCGATAGGGTGAATATAGATAGCGGTTGGCATGAGTTCGTAAAGCTCACTTGCTACCATCGCAGCGACCTTCGCCCGAATAGCAGAAACAATGGATGCTGTTGGACCAACTGTGAAAGTGTTCGTGATTTGAGTGGCAAGTCCCACATATTGAAGAGTTGCAGGAACTGCTAACCCTGTGTCAGTACCTCTCCAAAGAGCCTTACCATGAGTAAGGCCGATGCCGTTAAGCATATCATTCAGGTCCTTCGCTTTAAGCTCAGGGAAATTATTTTGTTGCTGGCCGAGCGTAATGTCATAATGACCAAAGTTGACTTGGTTCGTCAGAGCTTTGATTTTCACACCATGAGGAGTACGTTGATTGCTAGTGGCATTTGCCGATGGATTACGTGGATCGACGAACTCACCACCATTGACAGTATTTTGTTCATAGTAAGTGGAAATGTCCCCTGTAGCCGGTACATAATTTAATCTTCCGTCCAGAATAGAAGTTCGGCGTAATACGTCTGTAATTTCCTTTTGGAAATCATCAGTAATGATTGCTCCCGGCCCTTGGAACTGAGTTGCGGCAGCAATTGAAACGAATTGCGCTACTCCAACACGGTTATTCATAGATTACACACTCTCTTTCTCAGCGAATTGAGCTTTCGCCTGCAATTTAAGTTTGAACGATTCGGATGACGGCAGATCCAGGGCATCTACAGAAGCACAGAATGTCTTGTAATCTGTGACTTCGCTTCCCCCGTTAATGTCAGTCTTCCCGAACTTTGAAAGCAGCGAAGACGCGCTAAATGTTTTGCGCTCCGGTTCTGCTGGAGGCGTGCCTTTAGCTTTTATTTCCTTCAACTCATTTTCTAGCTCTGCCACTTTGTCCTTAGCGGCTTTCAAGTCTGCAGCAGTTTGCTCCTCTGCTGTCTTTTTCTCTTCCTCTTCTTTGGCCGCCTTCATGTTAGTAAGATCAGTTTTGATTGAACCAACCTCCGTAACAACGCTCTGCACGCTGGATGTAATGGACGTCATTCCTTCTTGTAATGCCTTCATAGCATCTTCCATTGCCTTAATTTGTTCTGGCGTCATTTCGACATCCCCCTGTTCTTTTTTTGAATTACGAGCAGCAAAGCTCGTTGTTTTATAAGCTGCAGCTTCAGCAAACAGGATAGCTGCACCTGTACCGCAAAACTCAATTACATCCAGCACATCCTCAGCATCAGACGCATTCTGTACCGACGCTTCCATTTCAAGGGATGCGCCGAATTGATATTCGCTCCAGTTGTACTCAGCAGCCAAGCCGTTGTAATAACGAATCGTTGCTACGACATCTGGAAAATCCTTACCGTAAATGTAACCTTCAACCCATGCGTATCCATCCATTGCACGATATGCCTTTTCTATTACGGCAACCTTAAATCTAGGATCGTGATCCGACATGCCGTTGACGTAATCAATGTTGAGCGCCATGCCCACAAAGGTATGTAAGCACTGGTCACAAACACCGGATGAAATGCGAATCTTCTTGCCGCCAGCTCCATGAGGTGAACCGTCACTCGGCTGATCGACTGCGAATAGAGCGCATTTAAAAGGGACCTTGTTCGGATGGTTTCCTGCATCTGACATGCTAAAATCCTGAACACGCATCGTCTGCCTGCTCATTTTCAATGTTTTAAGCATTTAGGTTCTCACCCCCTCTCGGGACAAAATAAAAAACACCTACTCTTCAGCGGTGTCGAAAGCTTCTTCTTCGGTTTTATCGTCTGGAGGATCACCTTCAGGAAGATTGCTTAACTGCCTTTCCTTCTCCGCTTGCATCTCTTCCTGGGTTTTGTTTAAATCAACGATTGATGCTTTGCCTGGTTGTAATAGAACCTCGCCGTGTTTGTTAGGCAGTGCCTTACGCGCCAAACTGTCACGGACCTCATCAGGAGTTATCGTCCGCCGATCCAGATAAATCGCATCGATATCAGCTTTCAACTTCTGGTCCTTCAGCGATGTGGCGTAGTGGAATTTAAACTCAATCACTCCGCCAAGATTAAAAATTCCGTCTATGATGTGATTGTTGATATGCTCCACTATGTTCTCCGCGATGGATTCTACTGTATCATTGGTGTCTTCATCTTCACTATCGGCTGTGCTGCGATTTACATCCTTGGTTTGGCCTAATTTCTTTGGCGATATATCAAAGGCGATAGCAACAATCTCAATCAAGAACCGTTGCCACTCAAGAAAAAGGGCCTTATCATCTGTAGCCCCGAGGTCAAGCACACTTGGATTTTCTCCGCCTATTATTGGGTTAAGCCCTCGTCCAAGGACTTCGTTTTCCCAATAAGCACGAAATGCTGAAACAGCCTTAGCATCAGCGTTCTTACCGAGATTGATCAATTTCCGAATAACAGTGTTTGAAGCCTGTTTCCCCGCTGAGCGGTGGGCGGATATAAAACTTTCTACCGTTTCCCAAACCGTTTCAAGTGGTGAAAGTCCAAAAGGCGTATTGGCTCTCGGATTCATTCGTATATACATAAGCTCAGATGATTTCAAATGTACATACTTGCCGTTTACCCGTTGAGCATACCTGTACGAGTTTGGTTTACCATCCCATTCAGGATATAGATCAATCGAAAACGAATCTACAGGATACATTCTAAATGGCCTTAGAGGATCGCCAGCCTTAAGGATCTCCGATGAACCGGCGCTGCACACAAGCATATCCTCAACCATTTGCTCTATCCATGAACGGAATGAATCACCAGAATTCGGCTTCAACAAAGTCCGTTCGATAATTTTGCATATCTCTCGGTACTTCTCCGTTTCACTCTCATCAATTGCCGCGACAGACCAATTAAGCTTTGTGATCCCGTTCTTAATAACGTTAATCGCCCTGCGTGGTATTGGGGATTCTGATAATTTTCGTAAGTTGGTTGGTGTTCGCTTAGGAGCAGGCTGGTTACTACCCTTACTCATCATGAACCCAAACGGAAACGGATAGTCCTCCGTTTGCCGCTCGGGTTCATTCTTTGGCCTGCCTGCTGCCAGCCAATTAATTAGCCACTGTCTTACACCCAAATCACAACCTCCTTTCCGGCAAACAAAAAAGAAGGCAGGAAAACTTTCCTGGCCTTCTGCATTCGTTCATATTTCTATAGATAAATAATATCATTGAGTTATTGTGGTATTACTACGGATTTCTATGAACTAATATTAAAGATCAGATTTTAGACTAGAGCGCCCTTGAGTAGCATTATAAAAAACTATGCTAGCAGTAAAACAAATATCGGAAATATCAACCGAACGCGAAACTACTTTTGGTCGGAACATTTGCAAAAGCTAACACTAGACCATCAGCTCTGTCTGGAGACTGAAGCCCTCGTTTCTGTTTCTTCATATCCTCTTTACGTTCCAAATAAATCCGCCCATTGCTCCCCATTTTCCATTTCCTTGTTGTGAGCTGCGAAATAAGCTTTTCATCATCCGGCAGTTCCAATACTCCAGGTACACCGAGAATATAATTACTCATGTTTTCTTCCAACATGTCTTTGACTTGGCCCCATAGCTCTGATCCAAGATTTCCATAGTGCTCATCCTCTGCAGCAGATCCATTATTTACAGGAACGATAATGTATCCTAAACTGCGCTCTTCATTAATCTCATTCAGCCGATCCGTTACAGCTCCACCTATTCCGCTATCATCAATTCGAATTTCAACCTCATCTACCTCAGGTCGCTCTGCCTTCACATCATCAATCAAGCGCAACACCCAGCCGGTGGTTGTCATCGTGTCCTGTTTGTGGTGAAAATGCGTTTTGACTACCTTACCACCCATGCGTGCATACATGGTTGTTTCGTCATCCCCGAACCGGGCCACGTCTACGCCGACAAACAGTTTTGTTCCAGAAGGTTCAACTTTAACTTCATCCTTCGCAAATTCAGCAGCTTCCAAAGAAATGAATGTATCCGATTCACCACGCGGAAATTCCCCTTCTACGCGGACGCGCCATACATCACTTCCTTCTCCATATTTCCGCTTAAGCATGGCAATGTTTTCTTTACTTGTTCTCGGGCTGTCCAGGCAGGATACCTTGCGAGTTTTGTAATCTGCCCTATCCTTATTATGCGAGTCAAAAAAAACACCCGACGTCTTTGTCGGGTTGCCGCACATCAGCAATTTATTAAACTCACCGGACAATGTACCTAAAATAGCCTCCATTATCGGATCGGCAACGCCTGAAGCTTCGTCAACGATAAACAGCATATAGTCTTCATGAAAGCCTTGCATGTTCTCAGGTTTCGTTGCAGTCCGGGCCGTTGCAAACCAGCGTTCCTCATAATTCTTCATATAGATTTTGGTCTTAGTCCATTTCAAGATTCGCTTCAAGACCGGGCTTTTTGACTGCCATTTATTAATTTCAGCCCATAACACATCATGCAGTTGCTGCCTTGTAGGAGCAGTACAAATCACTTTGGGATATGGGAAACAGGACAAGAACCATAATGCTGTTGCCGCTTCCAAACCTGTTTTCCCCACACCCTGGCCTGATCGGACTGAAACACGCGGGCTATTAGCCAAATCCATGAGAGTTTGAGCCTGCCAATCATCAGGAAAGAATTTGAGCATTTCTTGACAGAACAGAACGGGGTTATTACGGTACTCGGGAATCCGCTTCTTGAACGCTTGAAATCTCCGCTTCGTCTCCGGCGAACTCTTCGTCCTCATCGCCTACCACCGCCTCTACCCAATCATCAATTAGTTCATCCTCTGCATCGCCTTCGCCGGTGATCTTCGCCTTTTCAAGCTCCAGTTTTTCGCGCTGCATTTTTAGTTTTTCATCCACGACCATACGTTTATGTTTATCTGGCAGCAAGTCCATGTATTTAGTAAGCACATCCAGAGCCTTTGTTTTGTCATGCAGCTTAACGCTCACTCCATCCTTGCCCTGCTTGACTTCCGAAACCAGCGTTCCATCAATTTCATCACTGTTTTTAAAAGCTACATAATTGTATCTGTATTTCTTCGTTTCCCCGGTATCCGGATCGAAGACCGGGCCATCCAATCCAATAACATCTTCTTCCTTTTGACCAAATTCCACATAATCTGTAATGTCCGCAAACGCAATCTTCATGTATTCCATCAGTACACGTTGAGCATTCAATCCTACCTCGTCCATCAGAGATGCGTTGTAATTCTGTATTGCGGCCTTAATTTCAGGTTTCCTCAATAACTCCCATCCAATTGAATATGCTGTCTTCTTGCTGTAACCAGCAGCCATTGCCGCCCTGGTCGCGTTGAAATCCCTCAAGTATTCCATCACGAATATCCGCTGCTTTGGCGTTAGCCCCTCATCGTCTGGAATTTCTGGCTCTGGCTTCTCTTCGATTACTGGAACGATCTTTTCTGTTTTGGAACGTTCCGTATTTTCGTAGCGTTCCGGTACTCTTTTCGGAACGTTCTTTATTTTTGGAACCGGAGCGCTCTCTTTAGAAATGGCTTCAGCCGTCTGAGATGTAGCGTATACCTCTCGCGGTTTATCGCCTTGATATGGACCAACCAGTTTCATTTGCTCCATTGCATCAATCAAACGCGCCGCCCTGGTATACCCTATTCGCAACCTCCGTTGTAATAAAGTAACCGAGGCTTGTTTGGCCTCGGTTACTAGTCGAACAGCAGATATGAATAATTCGTCTTGCGTTCCATCATCTTCTGTTCCGTTCTCTATATGCGTTCCTTTCTCTTCGGAACGCTCTATTTCAATGACTTCCTCGGTGAGCAGGTTTTCCCACTTGTCTTTAGCCTTCCATCCTCTTACCGTACCTTCAGATACACTAAGTTGAGAGGCTATATCAGTGAGACGTATGCTTCCGGAACTGGCCTTATATAGTTCAAATGCTTCATCCCGTTTAGGATCTCTCTTTCGTCCCATCTCTTAATCATTCACCCCTTTAGATAATGTATCTGAAGCCAAGGAAAAGTTTCCTGAACAAAAAAAGCACCCCGAAGGATGCTTCTCTATTCGATCCGATTTTATGTAGGTCGGGTTTCGCTTGGCACTAAATTTACCCTGTTTTCCTATTCGGAACTTTTTTGTGTTTCATTTGCAACATCATTTCAACGAGTTGGTTTCTGTTGATTAACTTCACTTTATTTGACTTCGCTAATTGATAAGCCGATTCTGTGAAATCGCTATTAGTGACCACCCACGCCTCGGATGCCCTATAATGAGCAATTGCTGCCTGTGCCTCTTGAACTGCTTTAATTCCAACATTTTTACTGTAGCGCTTTGCTTGTACTACAATCTTTGTGCCATTCTTAGACAATATAAGATCAGCCCCGAAATCCCCAGAAGCCTTTGTCACTCTTGCATTATAGCCTTGGGAGGTAAACAGATAACTTAGATATCTTTCAAATTGGAATCCGTCCATTTTATCAACTTCAGCAATTCCGGATCTTCTTAACTTTTCTTTGTGAGCTGCCCTTCTGGATGCAAGAATAAGAGTACATATCACAAAAACTACAATAGCCATTACAAACGCGGCAGTAATGTTTTTGGCCAGACTGAATGTTAAAAAGAACCCAATTAACATTGATAGTCCAACAATCCCCTGAATAAACTCTTCCGCCTGTCTTGCTTTACTTTTTCTTCTTCGCCTTGCCATAGTAATCCCCCTTTATTTGTATATATCGGCAAAAAGGGGATTTGTGTTAATACGTTATAGTGACTATGCAAAAGGCAGGACCCGTGAAAAGACATCGCAAATTTAAAAACCGCCATTGGCGGCTCATTTCACATTACTTTGTTATTAATATAGTCCGTTATTAATACATCCCAACTCAGCATAACGAAATATTCATCTCCGTTGTTCATTTCGGCAATAACCTGCTCATGGGGACCAACTTTCAGGCGTTTCAAATCCTTCTCGAATAACTCTTCAAATCCATCGCCGCTTTCGGTGATTACACCGCCCACTACCTTGCCCAAAAAAGACTTTTCATGTGCCAATCTCGTCCTAATCTTTTCTAAATTCATTTCCTCTCTTTGCTTGTCCATTGTATAACCCTCCCTGGATGTTTGAATACATCCTTATCATAGCCATTTCCGGGTACGGGAAGCAACATGTACTGAATAAGGCTACAAAAGAGCAACGATATCCCGTTACTCCTTGTGTAGATATTTACTTTGATGCGGCAAGTTTTTTATCATAATATCCTGGCGTTTAAGGCCCCAGGACGCCCCTGCGAGTCTCACCGTTAACGGCTGCAGTCACCGGAAGGAGTCTTTCGGCACGGGAGACGTGAGGGATAATCGCGCTTTCCGGGAGTGACCCGGGCAGCACCATAATAAGATGTGGGCAAGGATTTACACCTTGCATGTCCGTCAGGCATATCACAATATACCCAACCACCGTCTATCCCTGCAAAGGGGGCGACACCCGGCAGCATGTGTTTTGCAGTCAGCCAACCTTACCCCTGGGCGCGTCTACCTATTCCGCCACCACATCATTTCGTGCTCCTAAACGTAATGATTACTTCAATCGCTCAATCAGGTCAAGCAGATGCTGCGGAACCGTACGGCCATCTTTCTCCGTGCCGTCAGCCTTGATAACCAGTTGCTCATATTCACCTGCAGCTGCTGGCACAACAGGATAACCATATGCGTGCTGGCCTTCGAATTCGACCACCCCGCCGTTTGTGTTTTCTTTCGCTGTCTTCTCAGTTGCGACGACATGCAAGAACCCGTGCTTGTCCAAGTAGGCGAATCCGCCTGTCGTTACTGCTGATGCTTCTGTAGCCATGTTAAAATTCCTCCTGAAAAATTCTCGTATTTTGTTGCTAAGTACAGTGTAAGATTCTTCTACTATTGTTCCGCTGCGGATTTATGACTTTGAAACACAAAAAACCGCAAAGGCATAAGCCTTTACGGTTTAATTAACAACTGGCATTCTGAGCCCAATTTCACCTTCTCGCTTTCGACCATAGTCAATAGTGACAAAGTCCAATGTCCGGTTAACATTTAAGCTGTTGGCTATGTTAACAATGGCCTTGCGCCGTTTTTCTGAAAATGTCGTTTCTGCGATACCCGGTATATCTTTGCGATAACCTTTTTTCATATATTGTTGTGCTTTTAAGTACTTCAAACCGTCCACGAACAGCAATTTTGCTACAAGACCTTCATGCGGATCACGAATATTGTTGATTGCAAACCGGATGTTGTTTGTGATAAAGAGATAGAACTTGTAATTTATATGCCGTTGATCCTTGAGAAGCACTGCATTTGCCGTTACGTCTGCAGTCAATTCTTGTCCAGTTACTCTTTTGGCAACCGAACCTTCTGCTGCAAGTAAATCATACGCCGACATGCCATTTTCGATCTGCTTCTGGGAATATTCGTAGTTTTTTATCACATCGATCATATCAGTATACTTCCCCAAGAGCCACTTTGTTTTTCGGATATCCTCAAAAACAAGGTCATCGAAAAAGTTAACTTGTATTATCTTCTGTGTGTCAGCAAAATCATCTTCTCTACTGCTCAGAATTACAGTTGTATTTTCAAGCTGGGATTTGGCATGTGTGTTATCAGTCATGGTTGTTCACCTTCATTTTGTATGAGTTCTTCAATAGAAAAATTATCTTGATAGGCGCCACACTTGGGACAAACAAAATCCGCTCCTTCTTCTTTTGATTCGATAGGAAATATATTCGTTGTATCGAAACCTTTGATTGTTTCTTCGTTCCATTTTTCTGCTGAATTAATTTCTCCGCATTCCCCGCATTTGAATTTTCTTTGTGGTGTATCTGGTGAGTCAGGAGTAAAGGAACCGGATTCGACTGCATGGCGAACGCTATTTAAACCAGCTAATCTGCCTGCAATATACGCGTCCGAATTGCCATCCCTTAGCCTTACGTGTTCCATCTCATTTGCTATCCAATCAAGTTGCTTCCCTTTATCCAGTGTTTCATCCATATTCATATACTCCTTTCACCCATTCCCACCATATCGAGCATGTCCTCGATATGGTGGGTTGTTGTATATGGGGAGGGTTATTCCCCTAATGCTTTACGGGCCAAGCTTCCACGATCACGCCCAACTTTTGATGGGACAACTTCGGCTTCTCCTGTTTCGTCATATGTGTGAGAACATTCATAATGAGAGTTGACCGAATAAAATTTGAGTGCCTTACGTAGTTGCTGTATCTCTGCTTCCTGCTCTGCAAGCTCCTCAGTTTTACTGATAAGTTGCCGCTGTAGCTCCGCTGCCTTATGTTCCATCATGAGATATTGACGATCAGTGTTATCAAAAGCTTTTTCCCATTGTTTGCTGTTCAGCTTTGCAGTGTCCCGATCCAGAAGAACTAATTCCAACGTTTCTACTAAAAATTCGATGTATTCAGGAGCCTTGGCTATCAGATTTGCGTTGCCCTTGTGCGATACATCCCAAGCTACTTCATTCATTCCGTAGTAAACATGACACTCGCCTTGATCTCCATGTTTCACTTCCCATGGCCCCGGCGTAGCTGCTGCTAATGCTTGTTTGATCTCTTCTATAGGTTCACTCATGCCTCTGTACCTCCTTTAAGGTCATATATGCAGCCTCAGCCCTCTGGCGAGGTGTGGCGGTTATGAATGATATAATTTCGTCATTTGTCCAAACGATGTCCCAATTTAGATCGCGTGGATATACCTCTGTAATAATACCTGCGAGATTATTGAGATATCCGTGTTTGTCTTTTGCTATTGCTGCTGCCTGTACCTCCAGAGAGGCAGTATGGTCGGTGCAAGGATTCCATTTCTCCGGCAGACGAAAGCGATTTTCATCAATCCACCAAACAAAGTCACGTTTCTTATTCGGGTCGCCGCCTGATTTCCATCCCATCAACTCAGCCAGCTTGAGGTTAAGATCCCCGTCTGCCATCTGTACTTGTGTCATGACTGTTCTTCCTCCCTCACTTCAATCCTAAATAATGCCAGTATCTTAGATAACTGCGCCCTTGGCGGCGCTCCAAACGCATGAATCTTCTCAATCTCTGCTTTCCAATAGGTTGTACAATCATCAAATGCCTTACTGCGGGCCTTTTGTCGCGCATCCTCTACAATATGGTTTATCGCTAGTTCAATGGTTTCCTGGGCATTCTCAACCATCAGGAACACATGATTTCCGTGTCTCTCATAATCTTTCATTCTTATTGCCCTCCTCACCATTCATTGCGTTCACGGACAATCTCCAGTTCCGCTTGTGTCAGTACCACCGGCACAGGATCATAATTATCTTTAACAAACTGAACGTCGTTACTGATCGGCAGGCTGGAGAAAAAATTGTAACAATCCTCAATGTCCTGATCGCCGGGCTCCGTTAGGTCATTCCTGATGATCAACAGAGCATCCGTCAACACCGTTGTATCCAGAAATTCATCCGACCAGTCACCGCATTCAATACCATCGCACAGATACCGTCCTTCTTTGCCCTTCGCTTTGAATGCTATTGCTTTAATCATTTGTATATCCCTCCCTGTTAAGGCCGCGCTGTAACTCTCAAAAGCGCCTCCAGTGTTTGCTTTTCAACGCGATTCCGCTCCTCGTTCGCCAAATGCTCAAAATTCGGGTGGTAATAAACTTCTGGTTTTCGTCCCTCCCTCTTCTTGTGGCAAAGTTCGCCAGTCTTAACGGCAGCATTGAGCGCAGAACGCACCTGAGCAGGAAGTGACTTAACGATCTGCACCCTAGCCATTAGTACCTTCTCAACATTTGCCCTATCTGCGGTCATTTCTCCACGCCGAACCATGTCTCGTAGCCATTCCCAGTCGTTTTGATTCAGTTTGCTCATCGCTATCACTCCTTTGGGTTAAGAGGCCCGAAGGCCCCTATCTGATTCGTGTAATCTTGCAGTCATCACCCAACTGCACAGATTCTCCAAGCTCCATTTTCGGAAGCCAAACAGCCATGTCCTGTGCATCGACTTCAAAATAAGTTCGGTTCTGAACATCGTCAATCACATCTTCGAAATCACCAAAAAAATTCTCTTCTCCTTCAATCAGCACACTGTACTCCATGCTTATCGCTCCTTTGATATAGGGTTATAGGGTAAGAGGCTGTTAAGCCTCTCCCGTCCTGACTTCGCTGCAGATGCCTTCAAAATCAAACTCGCTCAGTATCTTTAACAGCCGCTCTACCTTTGGAGCTCTCCAAGCTGTCATGGCATACGTGTGAGCTTTGGGTGTGTAGTGATAATGGTTCGCTTTGATATGTTGCTTTGCCTCAGCCTTGGTTAAGAACATCGTGTTTTCACGAACAAAGCGCTCTTCTCGCTCGGGATGGAGGGTTGCCCCTTCGTCGTAATGGTCCTTAATCCATTCGAAGGCACTTTCCTCGCATCCGATTTCGTCAAATTCCTCTAAATCCTCCTGTGATAGGTCTTCCTTGTCCAGAATCTCTTTAAGGAAATAATTAATTTCATAAGACTCGCCATCATTCGGCAAATAAACAGAAAAGCGTTCAGCGTTATCCTCGGAACATTCAACCCATTTATAGTCTCCTACTGACCAGAATCGCGGAGCTGCTTGGGAATCTATATCCTGGCTATTAAGCTCCTTTTGCAATTGGGCCAGGAATTCAATATCTTTCATCTGCTCAAATGTCAGTGACATGTATATCTCTCCTTTGGGATGGGGGATGTATATATACCCCTTTATATCAAAATAGGCTCATTTGCATCATTTCACGCGGCTGATACGGTACCCACTGTTCCCCGTACTCCTGCATCCACTGTTCTGGAGTTTTACGTCTATTCCACTTGCTTCGCGGAATCCAACTCGTATTGTCTCCCTGTACAGCCGCCAGATAAGGTGCAAACCATTCATGTTTCATCATTCCGAGCAAATGTACTTTGGCCCGGATAGGCTGGAGCAGCAGATTGTCCAGATATCGCATACGCTCGTCATCCTGCATACGAACTGTGCCGCCGATGAATACCAGCCCATCACCCTGCAGCAACCTCACGTCACCGCCCGGTTGTAAGATCGGCACCGGATTGTACCCTCGACGCCTCATGTCCTTGAGATACCAAGCGGTAACTTCCGGATCACCAATCTCATCATATTGCATATATACGTGTCTAGACTTGGCGTGCCGGTCAAGGTATGTCCGGTATCCCTGATAGCTGATGCAGTCCTCAGTAAACGTTCCGGGGTCCCATATGACCGTTCTGTGCCTCATGTATGGTTCAAGCCATGATGGATATTTCCTTAAGAGTGTCGCGCTCAGGAGCCAATAAGGGACGCTGCTGGCCTGCTCAGCAAGATGTTTTCTGTTCACCCCGGCAACATATATGATTCGCTTCACAGCTCCACCTGCTTTATTTCCGATTTATGACCCCTTGGCAGAGACAGCATATCTCCCTGGCTGTTTCGATCCGTTTGCAGCAGCTGCAGAGCTTACGCTTCATCCTGTATCCGTCCTCTCCCCTATAAAATCAGCGTGGGCTGAATTATTGCCGTCCGCCGCTCCGCAATCTCCACGTACTGACCGCCCATTTCAATGATGGTGCATTCCCGGTTATTCTCCAGAGCAACCTTGAGAGTTGTTCCGGATCCGCCGAATGGGTCAAGCACCGCCCCCCCCACTGGCGCCCCGGCTAAGATTCCGGTTTCTGTGATTTCCTCCGGCATAACAGCAAAATGGGCTTCTTTAAATTGCGCCGTTGCCACCGTCCATACTGACCGCTTATTCCGAGTACCAAAATACTCGATATCCTCCCGGTCCGGGCGGTGCTGCTTTGGCTGACCCGGTACATCCCCCTCGTTAACCGTACGGGCGAAGCTGTACGCCTTGCCGACTGCTTTCATTCTCCCATTGGTCTTAGCCCCACCGTTCGCCCGATCACTGCCACTCTGCCCCTTGATATCCTGAGACAGCCGAGCAAGGCTTGATTCAGCCATGTGTTCCTTAATTGCCTCTTTGTCGTAGTAGTACCGCTCCGACTTGGCCAGTAGGAATACATATTCGTGTGCTTTGGTCGGCCTGTCCTGGACGCTCTCAGGCATTGGGTTAGGTTTGGCCCATATGTTATCCATGCGCAGGTACCAGCCGTCTGCTTGGAGCGCAAATGCTACGCGCCACGGCATGCCTATAAGGTCTTTTGCTTTCAACCCGTTCGGCATTGATCTCCCGGGCCTTACCCGGTCAATGTCGCCCTGCTTATCAGACAAGTAATGTTTACCGTGGTATCGAGCATTAAACCCCTCATCTCTCCTCGGACCCGCTCCGGCATAGCTGTCTCCATAATTGAGCCATAATGTACCGTCATCTCGGAGCACCCTCCAGACCTCACGGAATACCGCTACGCTATGAGCAACGAACATTTCCGGCGTCGGCTCCAGCCCCAGGCAGCCAGTCCATTCAGGCACCGTTATGGACGGCAATCCCGGCATAGGCGTATATGTTACCTCCGGCCAATAGGAGGGCTTGAGTCCGTAATCCCGAAGCCCAAAATATGGCGGACTAGTCACACACGTATTAAATGAGCCTGCCAGCAGCGTCGGCATTACCTCAAGGCAGTTGCCGTATAGTATCATCCTGTATCCGTCCTTTCCCATTGCAATAAGATTAACCCCCTGTGCTTACTCTTGCCGATTCGCCGCCAGCCTGCCCGCTTAAAGCAGCAGCCGGGATTGATACTACGTACCTTGGAGGCATCGACATAGGTTATAATGCCGTCCGGTGGCGGAGTGCCCCATTCGGCAATTGTGGCCGTTACCGCTGCGTGAATCATATCGGAACTAAGAAGACCGCTCTCATTCCGAAAAATCGTACACTCCCAGGCGTTCAGTCCGTCATCCCTGACGCCTGACCATGTTACCCATACGGCGCTTCCGTCCGCTGTCCGCAATACAAGGTTCCGGCCTGGACGCGTGAACATCGGGTGACCGGGATGCTGGCGGGAATAGTGCCGGTCGGCCAGCAGGCGGCAGGAAGTGTCACCCTTGTGAGTCAGCAGCCACGGACCGTATTGCGGCATATCAAACATGAGTTGATTCATCTATCCGTCCTTTCCTGGATATCCCTTGTCCTTTCCCTATGGATGGTTACTCTTTTGATTCCAATATCAGTTTTTCGGCCAAGTACTTTTTCCCGACTTCGCTGTTGAGCCAGTTTTCTACTTTTCGATATCCATTAGCCGACTTCGTCACGCCGATACGTTGCATTTCCGATAGATTTACCGTTACACGGTATACTTTGCTCGTCAGTGTTACATCTACTTCGAAAAAGGTGATTCCGGAAAAGCGGGATGTAAATTTAACTTCGGCTTTCATCTTCTGAAAGTGTCCTTTCCTCTATGGGATGGTATGGGCTATATAAGGTGATAATCGTATTCCTCGCGCACTGTGTAACGACAGTCAGAGATATTAACTTTTGATTCTTTAAGAATCTTCTTTAACCGTAATTTCATTTTGGTTAGATTGGATATAACATGTTCTTCATTTACACTTTTCCTTGCAATGGTATGCAATTCATCGGTTGTTACCCGAATGTTGTATTCTTCTTTGCTGCGACAAATATTTAATTCTATTCGCGAAACATGTCCCGAATATCTCACGAAAACTGCGTATTCTGTATGCACGTTTATCAATGCTGATAATTGCATGATATCTCCTAACAATTGACTTGCTCTTAGATTGAATCGCGGTTCTTTGTCCATATTCTTTATCTCCTTTAAGACTTTTCGTCTATATCTTGTTATACGAATTACATCCACTTCAATCATCGAAGTATCCGTATCCAAATGGAATTTGATGCTTTTGCTCTACTCGAACGATATCGTTAATCAGAGATTCGAAAACGGAAATTTGTTTGTCATCCATCATTTCCAGAATACGAATCTCTTTGGTTTTCAAGGATCGTCCAGCAGCAGAGGTTATAAGTTTGATCACTGGATTAAGAGATTCGCGACGCTTCTGCTCTTGCTGCTCAACTTGCCGCCGCGCCTCTTCTTTCCGCTTATACTCAGCCCAATCTTGTTCGTCATACCAAAATCTTGTTCCATAGAGTTGGGTATATGTCGTTATCCAATACTGAAGCTCGTCTTCATTTGTCTGGATTCGATCATGACAGGGTTTGCATACACGCATGGCATTTGTTTTAACACCACGACCGCTCCTACCTCTCGGCATTACGTGGTGAGTTTGTATTGCAGAGCGTCCACAATTGCATTGGCACAAGCCTTCTGTTTCATCAATCAGTTCTTTAACTACTTCTGAAGGAAACTCAGCTCGATCTGCACGAGACGGACGGGACTGGTGATGAGCGAGTAAGCCCTTCTTCCACTCCGAAACCGGCTTTTTGTCTTTTTTGCTCCGTCCAAGGCTGCTATAGGTCTTTTGCTGTTTGACCTTTTTCTCCGGTTTCCAGAATGTCTGATGGGCCATTCCCCTCTCCACCTTTCCAACAATTTGAATGTTGTTATCCTGTGCTTATGCTTATATTTTAGGCCTAAGCTACTACGGCCCCACTACGGATTTTAAAGGCTCCAAGAATCCCGCATTCTCTAAAACGGAGTAATGTTTATACCTTTCCTCCATTGTTATACGCATTTTTGTTATAGTATGGGATACATAGAATGCCACGGCCTGCTGCACTTCTATTGGCTCGGCGTCAAGCTTATTCAAGTCGAGTTTCCTCATTACTGCCCTCCCTTTTAAGGCGATTATATTTTTCTCCAAAAGCAAGCTTTAAATTATCTGGGAAAGAATCTATTGCACGTTTCCAAATATTCAGTAATTGGTTGTTATGAGAATGTTTCTTTTCTAACTCCACGTAACGTTCTGCCAGAGATGTAGTAAAATCTTCTGCTTCCTGTTCCGTCATCCCCCATACCTCCAATATTATTTTTGTTACAGTACGCTGTTGCTCGTTCGGATACAGTGTTACACGCTCAGGAAATTTTTCCTGCTCCTACTTGGCTTTGTGCCAACCTCACTGGATACGTCCAGTGAACGCTCTGAGCTTAATGGCCTGTTTTCGTTCGCTCAGACGAACTTTCAACTAATTCTTGATAGAAATAGTCGAAATCGAAATTCCCAACCACAACTCTTATAAATGTTTTTCGCATGTGAGTTTCCTCCATTATTAGATTGAAAAACCGAGTGTTTCCCGCTCGTAAGTCACAATTGTTAAGCAATCACTTGAATTATCTACCTTAGTGATTTTTCCATATTGTTTAATGTATCTCCGAGATACGGTCTCGATATTTTTGTCGTTATGCTCCATTTCGATTTCTGCAATTTGCTTGCAATCCCCATTAATTACTCTTATTGTTTGTCCGATCACCATTAAAATCACTCCTCATTCAATTTTATTACGTAATTTCGTTATATCGTATTTTTATTATAATTCCGTTATATCGTAATGTCAACAACAAATTACGAAATTGCGGAATCCACTTTCCTGTGTTAATATTCAAATAGTGGAGGTGGAATGACTTGGTTTCCATTATCATCAAAGTTCAAGACCTAATAGATGAAAGAGGATTATCACAAAAACAGTTAGCTGAAATGACAGGGTTACGCCGAGCTGCTGTGAGTGAAATATGTAATAACTTGCGCACCTCAATTAATAGGGAGCATCTCGAAAAAATTGCTGAAGCACTTAATCTATCTAATATCAATCAGCTGATTGAGTTAAAGGTGGAGCAAGAGGAATAATAACCCTCTGCTCCTTTTTGATTAATTGAATCCCACAGGCCTCATATTAATGACGTCTGGTTGCTCCTCGCTGAGTCCCGCTCCTTTTCAATTTTTCGATTACCCTATCCAGATGCTTACCGATCTCTACCTGGGCAATGGCTTTATCTTCCTCACTCTCAGTTTTCTCGCCCATGATTCCCGCAAATTGAGCGGTCTTGAAACCGAGAGCCTCCATCATCTGTTCATCGCTGCCTTGTCCACACACCAAGTAGTAACTCAAGACAGAATCTTTTTGCCCCATGCGGTGCGTTCTATCCTCGCATTGAGAATGAATACCTGGTGACCAGTCCAACTCCCCGAATACATTGATATTGGACCGCTTTTGCAAACCATCGATACCGGCTGCAGCTCGGAGGGATATAATAATCAGATTCGATTTTCCGGAAATGAATGCTTCTTTCGCCAATTCCTTTTGAGCGTTAGTTTCTTGCCCTGTTACCCGAACAGGATTAAATTGCGCTAACTCCTCCATCCAAATTTCGTATACAGCATGATGGTATCCGTATAATACAACTGCTTCTCCTGCCTCCAAAAGCATTCTCACGAATCCGGCTACATATGGGGCCTTAGCTATACCAGTAGCCTGCCGAACTTCTTGGGATATTTCTCGTTTCGCTCGTCCCTTCTCAAGAATGTCTGATATAGTGTCATACCGATCAATGAGTTCAAATACAGACTTCATTTCCCGCGTAAAGGTCTTCTCGTCCGAGTCGATTTCCTGAACGACCCTCCGTTTTGCAGGCAGTTCGGTGAGAACCTGATCTTTTGTCCTGCGCAGCATCAATCCTTCTCGCCGTAAATGTTCGCCCAAAGCATCCGGATCAGTCACAACCATTTCTCCGTACCCATAACACCATTCCCTAGTGAAACTGCCCCAATCGCCAAGACATTGATATTCTAAGATGTTCATTACGTTGTAGATTTCCCCACCCTGGTTGTAAACAGGTGTTCCTGATAAGCCTATGGCATTTCCGACACTTTCAGACAGCAGAGAGGCTGCGCTGTATTTTTCTGTTCCCGTGCGGCGCAACTCCTGAATTTCGTCGAATACCGCAAATTCAAATTTATATTCCGGAAGCTCCGACTTCCAGCCTCGAAGCAGCCCGTAATGTATAATGTAAAAATTAGCTTCAGGCAGATCGTACGGTTTCAATCCCTTGATGATGTGTACTTGAGTGGCCAGATCAGGGAACAAAGCGGATTCACATGGATTCGTTTGCGGAACAATGAATTTTTCAATCTGCTTCTTCCACTGAGTCTGGACACTGGTAGGCACTACGATGATGCCAGGATACCGATTTTGCGTTGCTATCCATGCCAGAGCTTCTACAGTCTTCCCAAGCCCCATATCGTCTGCCAGAAGGGTAGGAGCGTTGTTACATAGGAATGCTACTCCCTCCTTCTGAAACTCGGTTAGCTGCCCGTTGAAATACAACGGTGACGGCTCTATTTTCTGGGGACCACGCCGGATTTCTTCTCTCCGAAGCACATAGCTTACAGCTTCATTAAATTGAGCTTCCCACGCTTCAATATCAATCACCTTTAGCGGGTAGCGCATCATAAGCCAATTCAAGTCGCCGTTAGTTCGCTTATTACTCTTGAATCTGGCTATTCCTCGGGAACGGCCATCTGCTCCAGGAAAGAGGCGTTTGGCAGCTTGGCATACAGCGGCTTCGCCTTCAATCACCCAATGATTTGTTACGGGTTCATATCTTAACGTTCCGTAATAATAATCATTTTCTCCAGGTGACTTTAGGTAAGCAGGCAATTCAATTGTGCTCATTCTTCTTCCCGCTCCTCCGCTAGAGACTCGGCAGGTAATGTCTCCCCAAATACGGAAACTCTCACACTCTGGAAAGCGTCGATATAGCAAGCTGCCGTGTGTTCATCCCACTCGTCTGTTGCGCTTGCTTTATTCATTCGCCATTTACGAATGGCACCATCAAGATAATCTTTGAACTCTTCCGTATTCATTTATCTCACCTCATTTACTTGAGATTCCCCAAAGCTTTCTAAGTCCGATCGATGCGACAGGTTTTCCGTTGATCGTTTCGGGCAAGTCCATGTATCGCTCTATGACAAGAATCAAACCTTTTACTTCATCAAATCCGGCATAGCGTTCCAGCTGATTATAAACACTCCGCTCATTCGGTTTACCTTTTTTGGCTTCAATTCCGATCCCGTCTGTCGTAAGAAAATCAATGCGGTTTCGGGGAGCCAGGGGGACTTCGTGACTATACGAAATCCCTGCGGCTGTAAGCTGCTCTGCAATCATGTTGTGGAGCTTGTATTCATCTATAATGAGGTGGGAACGAATCCTCTTGATTGCTGCAATGACATGTTCCATCAGTGAAGCAACTGCCCTTCTTGTTGGCTTTCCGGCTGTACCCAAATGGGGTCCCAACTTAATTCGAATGACACACCTTGTTCAGACAATACCATAGCCATAAGAATTACATTTGCCATGCCTTTAGCAGCGTCAGGTGGTACAGCATTACCTATATATTCCCTTGCTTTTGAATCAGAGCAGCCCTCGATTTGAAACGGTCTGCCATCAGGAAGATATCTTGGGAATCCCTGCAGCCCTACCGCCAATTCATACGTTGTGAAAGGCCTGTGCCAAGTTCCGTCCTCTGCAATAATTAACATGACACATCGCTCGTTATATTCTGGGATTCGCGGATCCGCTATAGCTGCATTACCTGAATGAACATCCCCTGAACCGGTGACTGTTGTCGCTGTTTCGTTCCAATCCTGTACTCCATAAGAACCAGACCGTGGGTTACATCCCAAGCGCGGATCGTTTATTGAAGCAGCTCCACACTGAACATCTGTCTGTCCAAGTACCGTATTTGCGGCTTCTCCCCAAGATTCCACACGGAATGTTCCAGGGTATCGCTGACTCCGACTATTAAGCCGTGGGTCAGCAACCGATTGCGCCCCACTCCCCAACGTATCCTCTCCAGTAACTGTATGGGCTTGTTCCTCCCAAGGCCGAATGGTATACCCATTGCTTCGTCTGTTCCCCTCACGGTCGTTCACCCTCGGATCAGCGATTGATGAAGCAGAATTCATGATTCGCCCGGCTCCTCTGACGGTTTTCGCCGTTTTCCCCCATTCCTGAACTCCGTATCCGTCAGTCCGGTTGTAGTCTCCGTCATAGTGGTCAGAAGGGGTCCGTGGGTCTGCTATTGCTAATGCTCCACTACCAAACCGTGTTCCTGTTACACACGGCGCCGGTTCATCTACTCGAACTATACGGTAAACTCCAGGATGTCGGCCATTGCGCTCTTTGAGCCTCGGATCGCCTACTGATAGCGCTCCATTGTTTGGTCGTGCTGCACCTGTTACAGTTGGGCTTGTTTCTTCGAAACTGGAAACCTTGTAAATTGTTGAATGAGTACCGTCTTTAAATCCGGTCCGAGGATCATTCACCGCCGCCAAGCCATTACTCCGTCCAACTCCTGCCCCACCCGTAACAGTTCTTCCCGTCTGATTCCAATCATCCACGGCCCAAGCTCCTCTCCTGGGAACGTGTTCGAGTCTGTATTTCTCAAATTCCACACTCTCAAGGTCTCTCCAATCGCCTCCGGCTGGAATAAAAGCTAACCGTTCCCATGTTTTCCTTTGAAGCAAAGGGATTCTGTTTAAGGGGCCTCCATTGATCTCGTCACCCGGTAACGGTAAAGGATCGATCACATCCCCAATTGTCCTCAAAGGCTTTACTTCCGGCTTATATATGAAGGCGGGCATCCTCTTCTCATTCCGGGCAATAAGCAAGTAACGTTTGCGGCGCTGCCCCAATCCTCCTATCTCTCCACAATCATGAGTTTCATCATTTACGGCATATCCGTACTTTTGGAGTGTCGCCTTAATCTTTTCAAGAATCTTCTTGCCACGCGTCATGATCCGTGGAACATTCTCCAGGAGGAACAATCTCGGCAACACGCCTCCGTAATCTCGACATGCAGAAAGTGAAAGGTCAATCCCACGAATGGTCAACAGATTTAGGGCCTGATACTTTTTGCTTTTGGCCGATTTCTCAGGAAGCAACCCACTAAATCCTTTGCACGGTGGCGAAGTGAATATCACATCCGGAACCTCTTCACCGAATGCTTTCCATAAATCCCAAGCTTCAGCTTCTTGCCAATCCTTAGGAGGATCATCAACTCCGTGAAAATCGATGTACTGCTGACGGTCAAATAGATCCATTTGCACTGCCTTGCCGCCAGTAATCAACTCATAGTTCCGGCAAACTACTGGATCAGAATCGATGCTGCATAAGCTCCGAAAACGCGCCTCTGCGCCCATATATTCGGCTCTGGCACCCTTGAATCCTAATGCACCGCCACCAATGCCACCGAATAGAAAAGCTGCTGTATATTCCGTTTTCATTTATCCCCCTCCGCTTCCAGAAGAATCAAAGATTCTCCTTCATAGTTCATTTCCATTTGATTAGGATCGTTAATTGGCCCCCAATGATTATTAGCCTGCATGATTCTCATCACTTCCACCGCATAGGGTTCATCGGTGTTTACTACCAGATAAGTATTCAAAACTGTCTTCCCGTGCAGATCCCGCCACTTTTGAATCTTCCACAAGATACGGGACAGTTCACTTTTGTCATTAGCATCAAGGTATTTCTCGACGTCCTCATTTTTGATTACGGTGAATTTCACCTGCATTCCGGTCAGTTCTGGCATGCTTATTCTCCCCTTCAGATCGTTTGATTAATTGGTTAATTGCCCGTTTGCGCGCTGCTTTCTCTCTCTTTATTTGTTGAATCGGGACAAATTCCCCGCGCTTTTTTGCGAGTATTTCAATTGGTAAAGTCGGATATTTAGCTTGGAACAACTTAAGTTTGACCCGAAAAGTGGATGTCTCCACTCCTTTGATATCAACCACCCGCTGACTTCCATCAAGTTCGGTTACGAGAAAATCAGCAATGTAGGTCACTTTCGGTTGTTCCTGCAGAACAAACTTTGGATGGCAAGTGAAGTCTTTAATCTCTCCATACTGACGCTGCAACAAAAGCTCTTGGTAATACTCACCCTCCATTTTGCTGTCGAAACGAATACCCGTTACATCAAGCTTGTACCTTTTTATAATCCATTCATCAAACAAAGTCCCATCTGCTGTGACGATTACTTTCTTGGCATTGTACTTAGTCATTTCGCACCTTATAGGGCATAATGACATGATAGTTTGATTTGTCATTTACACCTTCAATAGACATTGGATTTATGGGCCCACGATAACCGATGGAAATTTGCTCCATATCTAATATTCCTAAAACTTCCAACATGTATTTTGCATTTATCGTGATCCTAAAGTTCTCGCCCTTAAATGTAACAGGCATGATACTTTCGACTGCCTTACCGTTTTCTTTCCCCTGTCCTTTGATGATAATCTCCTTACTCGAACACGTTAACGTGACTGAGTTATTTTTATCCTCTCTCGCTAGAGTTAATACGAGTTCAAGAGACTGAATTAGTTCTGACCGTTCAACTGTGATTTCAGTAATTGGGCTAACACGCAGCAAGCTTTCCACTTCGGGATAAGATCCTTCCAGAACCCTTGAGTAAAATGTAAATCGTTCCGTTTGCGCAAACGCATATATAACATCGCCATTATCAGATTTAGAAAACCCAAATTCTACCTCGTCATTGTCATTAATGATTTTTTGCAGTTCCTTAATCCCCCTTGCTTCAACGACTGCTGACCCTAATTCAGCACACTCTATATCCTTCTCTACCCTTGCTATACGATGACGGTTTGTAGCTATCATTTTTAATTTCCCATTTTGAATAACGACATGTACACCAGTAATGATCGGCATTGATTTCCCATCGATATCGGCAGCAAATACAGTTTTTCTAATGAGGTCCTTTAAATCCTTTCCCTTTATTTCGATAAATTCCGAATTATCAATCACTGGAGGGGACGGATATTCGTCTGGGTCCATTCCAGATATTTCTATAGCTTTATTTTTAGAACTGATGATCGCTTGGTCTTTTTTCACTTCAATAGTTACTTCGCCTTTAATTTTTTGGATGATTTCCAATAATACTTTGGGCAAAGCAGCCCTGCCGGCGCTATTGATTTGAACATTTTCTTCAATATATGATTGCACTGTAGCACGATAATCTGTGCCGGTAATCGTAAGCTTATCGCCCGCTGCATGTATTAAAAAGCAGCCCATGACGGGGATAATCTCTTTTTTGGGAAGAGTCTTACTTGCTTCATCCAATGCATCAGCCAGTAATGCGCTGTCCACTACTATGTTCATTAGGCTTATCCTCCTTATTCTTTTGGGCAGCCGGATTACACTCCGGGCATGGTCCCAGTATCACAATTGGTCCTTTAAACTGGTATTTCACCTTTCCTCCGCCGCATGTACTACACACGTCCGTCACCCCCTACGTCTGTTCCGGCCACCAACCGGCACTAGTTTTGTAAATGGCTCTATCCGTTCAATAATCCGCTCCGCCTTCTTCTCATGCTGCTTTTTGTCCATCTCCTTGTCCCTGGCATCCCTCGCATTAGCAAAATGCTGCTTCAACTCACTGATGGTCAAATTTGATGTGTAGATCGTCGGCAACCGCTCCATACGTCGCTGCAATATCGGGCCCAACACCTCATCCCTAGTCCATGCTGTTATTGACTCTGCACCAATGTCATCAAGTATCAGTACAGAAGCTGTTCTGAGAGCGTCAAGCTTGCGCTCTACGGTTTCTGTCTTTGAGCCAATAGCATCTTTGACTTCTAACAGAAAATCTGGCACATAGACCATGAGAACGTCCACATCGCATTTTGCAAGTTCTTGAGCAATCGCACCAGCAATCCTGCTTTTACCTACCCCCATCGGCCCATACAGGTACAATCCTTGGGTGGTTTCACCCGGAACGAACATGCTGCAGAACATTACTGCTGCCGCGATGGCGCTCCTTCTCTGCGGATCCGGCTCAATATCGTCGAATGTAGCTTCCAGAATGTGTGATGGTATATAATGGCTCTTGATCCTCTGACCGATGCCCTGTTGCTTCTCATAGGACTTTAACAAATGGCATTTCCGCAGCCTGAATACAAGCTCGTCCGATTGGGTTGGGTGGGGTTCATCAACGCTCCTGTGCCCCTTCTGTTCGTTTTGGCAGGCTTTCAATCCAGGACAAGCGCTACACAAATCGCAATATGAAAGATGCTGTGAAATATCCCTGTAGCGCCTTGGGCTTGTTAAGTCTGCTGTCCGATCAGGGTATAACTGTTTTAGCCGCTGTATCTCTGGATGGTTCTCAATTCGCTGTATGACAGCAGCTTGCCGTTCGTGAAACCGTGATGGCACTAAAGCCTTTAATTCTTCCTGGAAGCTTCCCACGCTATCAGCCTCCCTGTTTTGCTCTTAACTCAGCCAGCATTTTTTGCAAATCTTCCGTGTTGTATTGCTCGTCCGGCTGAGGAGCAGAATCGCTTTCCTGTATACTCTCCGCTGTGACAGCGCTTTGGTCAGCAGCCTGACGAGATGCATGTAGCGAATAAATGACCGTAGCACAATATCTTACAGTTCTGATCTCATCCCACTTATGCTTGGGCTTGAAATTGTCAAAAGCCTGGTCAATACCGTCTAAAGCAGTTTGAAGTGGTACACCTTCTTTGATTAGCTCATCGATCACTTGATCATCGGCAACCGTTATTTCCAAGCCCTTCCCTCGACGGCGAAGGTATTTATCAGCCATGGCCATCCGATAATCAATATCCGAAGACGATATTTGGTCCTGAATAGAGTCGGCACCTGTTTCAGGAGTGGCAGGAACGGAACCTTGCCGGGAAGTCGGTATCCCCTCATCTTCGGGTTTTGATTCGCCTGGGGGCGTATAACAACAACTATTGTCTTTAAAATTGTCTTTAAACATGTCTTTAGACACTCCTTCCGCCTTACTGCCACAAGGGATTGAGCCGCTTTTAACTTCACGTTTTGTGAAGTTTTCAGCCTCCAAATCTTCATGTTTTGTGAAGTCGGACTTCACGTTTTGTGAAGTTTCTGAATTATCCTCTTGGATTGTCGATTCACTATGATCTTCTGAAAAGTTCACGTTTTGTGAAGTTTTTCGCTTTAAATTTTGGTGAATCAGAAAATTGAATCTTTCCGAATCCCACCCCATCACTGGACTTATTTGCCACAAGTCATAATTCTTCCTTATGGCGAACAACTTCTCATCTTTATCCCAGGCTATAACCTGAGAGTTTTCAAGGAACAGTAATTCTTTCTTAATATGCGTTGCCGGTACTCCGCAAGTTTCGAAGTCTTTAAGCCTTGGGATGAAAGCATCTTTAAGATTGCACCCGTAAGATAGTCTCCAGATGAAAAGCAAGATGTCTTTTTGACGCTTCGTAAAATTCCGGCGTATTAACTCATTCCAAATATCATTTGCTAACTTTACGAAGCCATTTTCCGGCTGCGGGTTCGCCACTCACCTCACCCCGTGTCCCCACCCAATATCCATGTAATCACTAACCTACCTGACTCCACTGGCAGGGTTGTTATACTCGGCCAGCAGAACCTTGAGGCTGTATTTTAAAGAGTTTATAAGTTGGTTATTACTCTCTACTGCATTGTGCCAGCGAACCTTATCCGCTTCCGCATCTGCCTCCTGCATCCGAAGATCAGTTACAGCCAATTCTGCACGCTGGCCTTTGTCCTTATCGGCTGTAAGATATGCCTCGGCGTAAGCACGCTTCCGCTGGGCATAGATACGTTTATATTCCCTGACTGCATCAGCGGCCTTCCGCCCCAAAAGAACCTGAATTTCGGTCAGCAATCCGATTTTTCGAGCCAGAGTTGCCGGGTAATCATGGCTGCACTGATCCGCAAGACTATAAAGCTCTCCGAGCGTATATTGTTTTTGTAGAGACAATGCAGCCATTCCCTTCTATTTGCAATAACTTGAAGATATGATATAATTCCGCTAGTTGTATTCATTTGATCGTGTTGGTAGCACGATTATTCGCTAGGGTCTTTCTGTTTTTTTCTATTGCGCTTACGGCAGTAGTAACTACAGAAAAGCCCTTCTTTTGGATCGGGATATTTCCGACCTGAATAAACCTCTTTTTCGCAATACCCGCAGATACCTATCACTTCCCCCAATATTTTGAAACCCGATGGCTCAGGAACTTCAAGACCCTCGTATTCTTTGTTTTTCCCGATAGATTGTTCCAACTGAGATAGTCTCTCCTGAAGAAAAGTAATTTTAGCATCGATCTCATCAGTTGGTACTCCGAATTTAGCGGCGTCAATGCTGTCCTCATACAAGTCTCTTAATTTCGCTCTTAGGACCCGACATTCTTTATGCTTGTCCAACTCTCTCAGCCCCAAATCTCCGCTTCAAGTTCGGATAATTTATTTACAACTGCTTCGCTTGCTCTTTCAGTGGTACCAACTTCTGCACACACATGACAGGTATTAAATAGATCATCTTGTCTTCCCACGCCGAATGTTGCGAACGATAATGGCATGCTGCAGCGGATTCTTAAACCACATCCTAGCCAACTCCGGTAGCGTCATATCCGGCCCCTCCTTCATCAGATGTAATCCTCTGGACGGAAATCTTGGACAAAATCAACCGCATCATCAAAGTCAATCCGCCGAATATGGCTGTATTTCGCCACGCTAAATCGGTCCTTAAGCTTGCTCCAGATCATTCGGCGGTATTTACCAACCGTCTCATTAAACTTGCCGTCCGTCTCCGTGTAGCGGTCTTTCGTGAGCGTATTGGATCTAATCCTTACTGCATGCTGCAACTGATAACATTCAGCATCCGTGAGGGTGACACTATCCCGAACTTCTTGAACCATCATCTGTACCTCTTCCACTTTCTCTGTCACATTCAACTCCATTTGCTTCATGCCGTCCCATAGCCCCCGAATAGCTACACCCTGGGCTTCTGTGAGCTGGAGTTGTTTTTCGACAATCGTGAGATAATCAGGCTGGCTTGGATTAATTAATGTCATTTCTCTACCACCTTTCTGCCGTTAACGGCTGGACGGAGTTGTTCAATAAAGGCTTCCAGCATGTCCAGGCTCTCAGAAAGCCGTTTCTTTTCGCTGCTGCTTGCGCTTCCGATAGCGCCAAGCATGAAAGACGTTATCCCTACCTTCTGCAAAAACTGCTTAACATGAATACTTACCTGGATCGTGTTACTGTCAGCTTCAAAACGGAGCTTCTTCATTTGGGCTGCGGCCTGCTGATCATCGAAATTGTCAGGCTGCTGTAGTTTCAAAGCTTCCGCCTCTTCTTTTGCCCGTTGATAGCCCGATTTCAGTTGTTCAACCTTGATACGCTCGGATTCGATTTCTTCCTTAAGTTTGGTTTTCCAGTACTCGTCACGCTGTTTAAGCTGCGTCTCAGCCTCCTTTTCTTTTTGTTTGATGAATACTGCCGTCTCTTCCTCATGACGCTCTACGGCAGCAGCTACGGCCTCGTCCAACTGATCAGAGGGCACAGCATCCTTATACTGGCGTTGTAGAGCAAGCTTCTCTTGTTCCGCTTGTTCGGCCCGTTCCTCAGCTTCGCGCACAGCCGCCTCCAATTGTGCCTTTGTTTCTACAAAAGCCTTATGGGTGCTGATTAGTCCGGAATCAAGTTGCTGAATGATCTCCGGGGTGGCGTGCTCCATGACGAATTTCGCCTTGTCGTATTGACGACCGGAGCCAAAGCCAGCTTGATCAGCTACAATGTCCCGTACTTGTCCGGTAGGATGGTCAGTTAAATTTTCCTTACCAGCCATTCGGTCCTTGGCCTTGAGCCGTTCGACATCTTCCAAGCGCCGCGCCCATTCCACCCGCTCTGAGAAGGTAAACTCCTTACGGTGCTCGTTTTCCGAAATCTCTAAGCGGAGCTGGTGTTCATAGTCGGTTATTTCCATAACCCTGACCGTAACTTCTGTGCGACCAAGAAACTGATGCGCCCTTAAACGCCGTTCTCCGGCGATAAGCCGATAATCCGGTGCTGGTGTCACTACAATTGGATTAATAAGTCCGTTTTGTTCGATATCTCGTGCCAGTTCTTCTATTCCACCGAAATCCTTGCGGATACGATCTCTGACTTTGATTTTGTTAATGTCAATTCGCAAGTTGAATCTCCTTTCAGGTGAATTTGTGATCCAATTTTATTAAACCGATAATTTATTCCGCTTTGTCTCGATTAGCAACAATGAATTTCCAGGCGATTCTATGCATTTCACGAATGATGTCATTAATTTCTTCCTGTGTTTGAACGATATCATCACCACAAATCTCAATGGTTGTATTTCCTAATCGATATGTCTCAACAGCGTTCCCGGTCACGCTTTGCTTTTCCGCCATCGTATCACCTCTAAGGTCATACATATGCTGGATAGCATGTACACCCATCATAACATCTCCTTATCAAATTAAATTTGAGTTGTAATCATGAGTGAATAAAAAACCAAACATCAAATAATATTTCCGCAAATAATAGTTGCGGAAAGTGTGCTTATTGTTTATAATTTGATTTGAAAGTGCTTGATACATATAAAACTAAAATTTAATTTGAGTCGTTGTCAAAAAAATTAGGATGAGCAAGATCAGAAAAAAGTTCATACACGGTTGAATCGAAATAGTGACAAATTTTAAAAAGGAGCTTAGTTCCGGGCACAGACTTACCTCTTTCAATCTCACGCCAATGAGATTCGGTAATCCCTAAACAAGCGGCTACCTCCCGCTGAGTGCCCTTCAATTTGCGCAACCTTTTTAATTTCTCTCGTTGAGGAGAGGCAACTGTTGTGTTCATTTTCTTCTTCCACCTCCTTGTCTCACATTATACGACTCAAATTTAATTTGCGCAACCCTTTTTTATTAAAATTAAATTTGATAAGGAGATTTTAATGTGAGTGTCATGAATAGCATTGGGGAAAGAATAAAATATCACAGGAAACAAATAGGCTTAACCCAACAACAATTAGCAGAACCTTTGGGGTTGTTACCAGCAAACATAAGTAGCTATGAAAGAAATAAAAGCGTTCCTCCAAGCGATAAATTAGCCATATTAGCAGATGTCTTAAATACCACTACTGACTATTTAACGTGCAGAACTGATGATAGTTCTCCCTTAGATAGAAGTGAGAATAAAAGGATAGAAAAAAAACACACCATTCCAATAGTAGGAAACATTTGTGCTGGAGATGGCATAATCGCTGAAGAAAATATTCAAGGCTACGCAGAATATCCTCTCCCTCAGACTGCTACACCTGATTTCTCTCTTAGAGTAAAAGGTGATTCAATGATCGGAGCCGGTATAGTAGATGGAGATATTGTATTCCTAAAGAAAAAGAATTGGGCCGATTATAACGGACAGATTGTAGCTGTAGTAGTTGACGGGGAAGGATCGTTAAAAAGAATGAAATGGTCTGAAGGCTCCCCTTATATTAAGCTTATTCCTGAAAACGATAATTACAGAATGAAAGAAGTTCTGCCAAACGAATTGATTGTATGCGGAGTATATTGCGGTCACTTTCATCCAGAAATAATTAACGGGAGATGAATAATATGATAAGTAATGCATTGCATAATGGGGATTATTGTATATATCTCAGAAAATCCAGAAAAGATATCGAGTTGGAAGCATTAGGAGAAGGCGAAACGCTGGCAAGACATGAAAAAACACTCTTGGCTCTCTCAAGATCTCTTAAGGTTCCAATCAAGAAAATATTTCGAGAAGTTGTATCTGGTGAAACGATACAGGAACGACCAGAAATACAAAAATTACTCAAGGAAGTAGAAGACGGTATTTGGGCTGGAGTTTTTGTGATGGAAGTAGAGAGACTTGCTCGCGGAGATACGAGTGACCAAGGTGTGATAGCTCAAGCTTTCAAGTTTTCGAGTACAAAAATTGTGACTCCAAGTAAAATATATGATCCCGAGAACGAATTTGATGAAGAATATTTTGAGTTTGGCCTGTTTATGTCTCGAAGAGAATTCAAAACAATAAATAGACGCCTTCAAAACGGTAGATTAACATCGATTTCTGAAGGTAAATATGTAGGCAATATTCCTCCTTATGGATATAAAAAATACAAATTACCAAAGGAAAAAGGGTATTCTCTAGAAATTATTCCCGAAGAGGCAAAAATTGTCCAAATGATATTCGATCTATATGTTAATGGCGAAGTTACCCCAAATGGAGATCGTGAAGAATTTGGTACCGCCTTAATTGCCAAAAAATTAAATACATTAAAGGTCCCTTCCGCCAAAGGTGGTCTCTGGAGAACTTCAACAATACAGTCTATACTGCGCAATCCTGTTTATATGGGTAAAATAAAATGGGGAAGTAGACCGCTCAAGAAAAGAAGAGTAGACGGTAAAATAGTGAAGAGTCGCCCTCGTTTATCTATCAATGAAATGAAATTAGTGCAAGGAAGACACGAAAACATTGTCAGTGATGAATTGTGGTGGAAGGCAAATAACAAACTTTCACTAAATCCGGCCAAACCGGTGCCAGCGCACCTTAAGATAGCCAGCCCATTGGTAGGACTAGTTTATTGTGGTTTTTGTGGTAGAGCCATGGTCAGACGGCCTCACCCAAATCAAAACGACTCTCTGATATGTCAGATACCTGAGTGTAAGAATGTTAGTTCATTTTTATATTTGGTGGAGCAGAGAATCATTGAGTCCCTTAAGAAATGGCTTGTCGAATATAAGACTGATTGGGATAATAATAAAAGAATTGAAGAGCAAAATAACGATGCTGAACTACTCGAAAATGCTATTAATAAAATAGACAAAGATATTGATAACCTAAAAATCCAACTAGATAATCTGCATGATCTCCTTGAGCAAAACATTTACACGCCAGACGTATTTATTGATAGAACAAAAAAAATAACAGAAAAAACAAAAAAATTGGATGTTGAAAAAACTAACCTGCTTAAACAATTAGAAGCCTTGGGTGGGGTGAATGATAAAGTCGGAGAAATGATACCTGTCGTGGAACACGTTCTTGATCTTTATTCATTAGACCACTCACCAGCGCTTAGAAACGAGATGCTAAAAAGTGTATTAAGTAAGGTTGTTTACACAAAAGAAAAAGGAGCTCGTTGGCACGGCTCACTTGATGATTTTAGCATTAAAATATTTCCTAAACTTCCGCGTGACCATCATTGATAACATGGTGGTACACACTCTTCTGTTCCTATATCATTCAGCAGTCCAATCACTTTGTCAGGGATCGTATAACGCTGATTCAGATAGCGGAGCGCTGCGGCCAGTTCTCCGTCGGCTCCCCCATACTGCTCCAGCAGCAGTTTGGCCATACGGGGATCACATTTGCTGACACGGACGGGATACTGCAGCTTTTTTTCATAAATCCACACGGAACCATCTCCTCCCTTTGGATTCCCGCTTTAGACCTGCCATGGCCAAGGAGCTTTACTCCATTCCCAAGGATACTTGGAGTAGGCATGGCCGAAATTTTGCAGCGGCCCGTACAGCAGCTGAAAATGATGGGCCACCTGCATGCGGTCGCGTGTCAGTTGGTTGTACTGTTCAATCGCCTGCAAATCATTGGGATGGGTGTTCAGGTACAGATTGAGCTCCACCAGGACAAAATCAAGCTCCTGCAGCCGCTCAAGCAGCTCATAGTATTGCTTGTCACCGGGTTCCGACTGCTGGATCTGCTCTTCATCGCTCATCCTCAGTCAGCCTCCTTTGCATTCATCTTCGATGTATACGAGCTGTACAAGTCAGGCCATAGAGTGCCCTTCCTTAGCGCCTCCCTGGGGCTGAACTGGGGCAAACCCGGGGGTTGAAAATGGATGAACAGGTTGGGTGGAAGACTGTACGTTTTAAGCCTGATCGGCGGACAAGGATCAAAGGGGCCGATAAATGGGGCGTACACTCCTTCTTGCGGAAACTGCATAGTGTTCATCGTATGCATAACATTTGAGTCCTTCACAACATATGCCTCCTTCCTTCTCTTGAAGCTGAAACCGAGTGCACTGAATGGCTTGCCGGTTATTGGACCTCTCTTTTCAAACGTATGCGGACACCGGGCAAAGCTGAACCGAAATGTTTGCAGCAAAGACGGGAAGCAACAAAAAAGTCCCCGCCAGCCTTTCGGCTTTTGAGGACCTTTCGTGGACAGCAAGCTGTCCTTTAAAATTTGATTTTGATCTGAAAAAGGCCGGCTTTCCTCATAGCTGAATAAATAATGATGACAAGAGGACCGATGAAGAAGCCGACGACGCCAACCAGCTTGAAGCCGACATATAAACTGATCAGGGCCGGTAGCGCCCCAATGCCGACCGCATCGCCGATGACCTTTGGCTCAATGACTCTGCGCAGTACCGTAATGGCGATGAACAGAATGATCAGCCCAATGCCTGTGAAGATATCGCCAGTAATAAACAGGTACACGGCCCATGGCACAAGCACGGAACCAACGCCCAGGATCGGCAGGAGATCCACGAGCATCACCAGCAGCGCAATGGCCAGCGGGTAGTCAACCCCCAGGATCAGCAGGCCGATCAGCGTTTCTACATAAGTCAGGATGCAAAGAATAATCTGGGCACGCAAGAAGCCGAAAATCGACTTCTTGAGGCTTGCGAGCACGTCGCTTACCTGATCACGCGATTTTTCCTCAAAGAAGGACAGCACCGACGCCCGCATCGTATCCAGGCTGAAGGAAAACAGATAAACCGCTACACAGAATACAATAAAAAAGATGAACATATTCGGTATTTCCCTGGCAAACGAGAGCACACCGGATGAAAGCGCATTGACCAGCGACATCGCGTAGTTGCTCACATTTTCCATGAAGGTCTCAATGCCGTTTGCCGTCTCCGCAGGAAGCTGTTGGAACAGGCCTTCGGCCTGGACGACTGTATTTTGTAAAAACTCATTGGCGGACTGGAAGTAGGCGGGAGCGTTTCTCCAGTATTCGACCAGCTGTGTAAACACCTGAAGGCCCAGTATGTAAGCCAGTACGAGCAGCAGCACCAGGAATGCCGTACTGCTGACCGTACATGCTATCACCCTGCTCATTTTCAGCCTGTTCATCAGAAAACCGACCATCGGCTCCAGGAAGATGGCAATGATAAATGCGAGCAGAAAGGGGGCCCCGACGGTAAAAGTCCCGTACAGCAGGACGAGCCCCAATGCAATGAAAACCAGTTGTTTCCCCGACATGATCCACTCCCTCTAATAACTTAATGCACCTCGCCTGCAGCTTCATCCTCCAGCCTCGGTATAGAGTGAATTTTAACCCTTAAAATGCGCAGCTTGGTCGAATCCTCAATCTCGATTTTAAAGCCATCCAGCAGAATGCTTTTCCCTTTTTGCGTGTTGCCTTCAAGCTCTTTGTACAGCCAGCCTCCTATCGAATCCACTTCATCATCCTCGATCTCTGTTCCCGCCACCTCATTGACCTCTTCCAGAAGCAGCCGGCCATCTACCGATATCGCGTCTCCGACGATTTCCACCGATGGTCTTTCATCTTCGAATTCATCGTACAGATCGCCCACAATTTCCTCAAGAATTTCCTCCGTGGTGAGGATGCCGGCCGTTCCGCCGTACTCATCCATGACAATCGTCATTTGCACATGATTTTTCTGCATCAGACGCAGCACCTGACTGATCTCCATCGACTCCGGCACGCTCAGAATCGGTCTTGCAATCGCGGCCAGGTCCGGCTTATCACCACACTCCGGCAAGAAAATATCCGCGATGTGCACAAACCCGATAATCTGATCCTTATCCCCCACAGCCACCGGATAGCGTGTATGCCGTGTCTCGTTGATGATCTTCAGATTTTCCTCAAAGGAAAGGTTGGTGTACAGGCAGTCCATATCCGTTCTGGGCTTCATGACTTCACGGGCCAACAGATCGGAGAAATCGAAAATATTGTCCATCAGCTTGATTTCATTGCTGTCCATGACACCACTCAATGCGCTTTGATTCATCAATATGCGGATTTCCTCTTCCGAATGCGCCGCTTCCGCCTCGCTGACCGGCTGAATGCCGAACAGACGCAGCAGCCTGTTGGCGGCCGCGTTCAACACCCAAATGACCGGGAAGAATATCTTGTAAAAAAACAGCAGCGGGGCAGACAGCAGCAGGGCAACGCCCTCTGTCCGCTGAATTGCAAGCGACTTGGGAGCAAGCTCCCCCAGCACGATGTGCAGAAACGTAATGACGCAGAAACCGATCACGACTGAAATTGTCGTAATCAGTGTCTCATCGGCAATTCCCAGCCGATACATGGTTGGCTCCACGAGCAGCTCGGTTATGGCCGGCTCGCCAAGCCAGCCAAGCCCCAGAGAGGCCAAAGTAATACCGAGTTGGGTAGCGGATAAATAGGCATCCAATCTGCTGTTCACCTTAATCGCATACCCTGCCAAACGATGCCCCTCGCTTTCCAGCTGGGCTAATCGCGATTGGCGCATTTTCACAAGGGAGAATTCAGCGGCTACGAATACCCCGTTCAGAAATACAAGCAGTAGCACCAGGAACAGATTTATGAACAGCTCTCCAAAATGAAACTCGGTATGGCCCAAGGTTTATTCCTTCTTTCCGTCCTATTCTGTAGTGGTAACAATGATCACATGATGGCCTGTTTCGTTTTAAAATCATCATGTTTATAGTACATGTCCGCAACGAGCAGGTTCGGGCCGCAGCAGTTGGCCGCAGCACAGTGGCAGTTCACCGTCTGATAGAGCGGATGCTCGTTGATCCAGCTGCCGAAGATGTCGTCCAGCTTCTGTTGATGGATATTGCCAAAGGCCGGGATATCCGCAAAATCGGTTACATACACATTACCTGTGAACATATTCACGTTAACTCTGTTGCGCCCGTCCGGATCGTTGCGTACTGTGACGTTCCGCTCAGTCCGCATCCGTCGCAGCAGCTCCTGATCCTGTGGGTTGCCGGAGCAGGCGAAGAAAGGCAGCGTACCGAACAGCATCCACAGCTCAGGATTGCGGTGATCGAGCAGGCGATGGATCGCGACGCGCATATCCTCCAGCGAAAGAACCGGCAGGGATGCCGCAAAATTGGACGCATACATCGGATGCACCTCATGCCGCCGGCAGCCCATTTCCTGAACGAGCTGATGGATTTCCGGGAGCTTCGCATGTGTTCTGTAATTGATCATGGATTCTGCGGAAATGAACATGCCCATGCTGCTCAGCTTGACGGCATTATCCATCATCTTCTCATACAGCCGGGCCGCCGCTGCCCTTGGAGCCGGGCGGCTCGTATTGGCGAAGCCCACCTCGTAAAAGTTGTCTGCATCCGTGTAGTTATGCGATATGTGCATCACGTCCAGGTATGGCAGCATTTTCTCGTATCTGCCAATGTCCAGCGTAAGATTGGAGTTGATTTGCGAACGGACTCCGCGCTCCCTCGCATACTTCAGCAGCGGGACGATGATCTCGTCAACAGTTTTCTCCATCAGGGCTGGCTCGCCCCCTGTAATGCTGATCGTCTGCAGGTTCTCCACCTCATCCAGCCGCTTCAGCATCAGCGATAAAGGCAAGAAGGGCTCCTCCTTCATCACCAACGAATCACCGACAGCACAGTGTTCGCAGCGCATATTGCATAAATGTGTAACCGTCATTTCCACACTGGTCAGCGTGTGCCGGCCAAATTGCTTTAATGAATCGATCGGGTCCCACGGATCGTACTCCGGGGACAGCGGTTTAAGTGAATGGTTCGTGCCATTAAGTCCTGACATTTAGTTTTCCACCTTATTTCTTCTTGTTATGCTGATTTCATATAAAAAAATCACTATATATTATCATAACACGAAGCGGACAGCGGCTGCACAGTTCAAGGCCGTGAATTATCCCAGGCCGGCCTGCTCCTCCGCCTTCTTCATACCGCCCGCTTCCGTGATGATCACGGATAAAACCGCAGACAGATCGATTTCATAAGGAGCTGCCAGCTCCTGCCCGTCCTGATCCTTCAGCACCCGGATAACGGGCCGGTGCGGAATCCGGGGATCAATGCGCACGACGATTCCCTCTTCGCCCGTGCTTAATACGACAGGGAGCCCAAGCGGATAAATAGCCACACAGTCGCGGAATTTTTCCAGCATATATTGCTCATACAGGGTTCCTGCCCCCGTATAGAGCGCTTCTACCGCCTGATGGGGGAGCATAGGTGCTCTATAGCTCCGGTTCGCTGTCATGGCATCATAGGAGTCTGCAAGCCCAACCCATTTGGCATACTCATGAATTTCCCCGTTATGCAGCCTGTTCGGATAACCCGTTCCGTCGATCCGTTCATGGTGTTGCAAAGCGCAAATTGCAGACAGCAGAGAAATATCAGGCACCTTTTTTAATATCTGATATCCGATCTGTGCATGCTTTTGCACCTCCAGATACTCTTCACTGGTCAGCTTTCCCGGCTTAAGTAAAATATCGGGGGAAAGCTGCGTTTTACCGATATCATGAAGCAAGGAACCGATGCCCAGCTCCAGCAGCTGCTGGCGGTTATAACCGTTAGCCTTGCCAAGCACCAGGCTGTACAGGCATACCGTTAGGGAATGCTGGTACAAATTTTGGTCCGTGCTGCCCAAGTCATTAAGCATAATCATCGTATCCTGCCTGCTGCCGATATCCTCAAGAATCGATTCCATGATACCGCCAAAAGCTTTTCCCAAATGAGATACGGATTTTTGCAGAGTGAAACCGGAAAGCTCCCTGAACTGCTTCCGGATTTCCTGCAAGGCCTTCTGCCTCGTCTTCTCCTGGATCATGTCAGGGATATCAATATCGTCAGTTTGGGGGTCATGAATATACACATATGCAATTCCCACCTCGCCAAGTCGCTTGATCATCCGGTCATTCAGCTCTACCTCTTCCGACAATAGAACCAGTCCGTCCTCATTGTATATTTTTTTGCCGAGCTTCATTCCCGGACGTAATGAATCAACCGCTAACAGCCGCATAGTAATACCCTCTTCCGCACCAATGATAACTGTGTCCTGTAGCTTATTGTTGAACCGCAATCCAGCGGCAAACCATGCTTTCCTTCAGAGCATTCGGGCGCTGAAGCTCATTTCCGATCAGATCCCTTAAAAATTCCGGTAAACGATAATCCAGCTCCGTCCCTGCAGCCAGGCTTTCATACCCTATTTTAAAGGAAAACATGTCCAGTGTGCCCACGTTATAGCTCTCTTCATCCGACAACAGGCTGTCATTCAGTCTGATTTCAATGATTCTGTCAAACGGATTTCGCTGCAGGTCATATATGACTTGAATCCCGTCTACACACAGACTGCCCAGCACCTCACCCCTGAACCCGAAGCCTATAATCTTTTTATCGGCAAATTCAGACAAAAGTGATTGCTCCAGCGCAAGACGGATGGCCGAGCCCTGTAAATTCATCGTACACGCATTGATCGGTGAAGGGCATAGCTGATGCAGGAGTCTCTTCGAAATGCTGCCTTCGGGCAATGGTCCCAGCAGCTGCCCCGAGTTGACTATGGCGAGCTGAGCCCCCGTAAAATGACGGACCGCCTGGGCCATAATATTGCCAAATTCCGATTCCCTGTCATAGGCAATAGAGCAACTCTGGTCTATAATCGCTACAGTTTCCTGCAAACGGATATCCGCCCGCTGGCGATGAACGGCTATGGCTGCCGCCACGTTTTCATCCAGTATCAAAGTGTTCAGGGGCAGGCATTCTCCGGCGATCACCTTAAAGGGCTCCTGCTTTCCGTTGCGACCCAGGACCACCTTGCCCATGAGCATTCCATGCTTGCCTGCGGCGCACAGGGCCGTGCCGCCAATCATGAGGGGCGCCTCCAGCACGTGATGCGAATGTCCGCCAAGGATGACATCAATGCCAGTGACTTCCCTCGCCAGCCTCTCATCTGTATGTAACCCCAAATGGGACATTACAATCACAACATCCACGCTGCCGCGGATGGCTGCTACCTGCTGCTTCAGACTCTCAACCGGATCTCTGGCCTCCCAGCCCAGTATCCGGTAAAAGGTGGAATAGGGTGCCGTTGCGGCGACCAGCCCGATACGAATACCATCCTTGTTCAATACCAGGAATTCTTTCATCCAGGGCGGGGTGAATCCTGTCGATATTTCTCGAATATTGCCGCATACGACAGGACATTGAATGCCTGCATAAGCCTGTTCCAGCATATCGGGGGTGAACGTCAGTCCCTCATTATTGCCGATCGTTACCGCATCATACCCTGTCAGGTTGATCACATCCACGTTGGCTCCTCCGTAGGTACCTTCCGTTTCCGGAGCCATTCTGTCCATATGATCACCGATATCAAGGAGTAGCACTGCTCCTTCAGAGGCCCGCTTCTGCTCGGCTGCCATGGCTGCAAGCGAAGACATGCTTCCGAAACGGCTGTGGATATCATTCGTGTGCAGGATCGTTAAAGTTTGCTCATAAGCGGATTCCATATCCGTTCCTTCCTCCTATACCGGGTCCGGTTCTTAACATGTATCTTGATCAAGTTATGAAGAATATAGGATATCTAATTGTTAAGAATAACATTTTACTAGGCAATATGATATATTGAAGAAGCTAAAAATTTGCAGCAATCCATAAACCGAGGTGAATCATCCATGAATGTAGAAGTGCTGCTGTTCGCGGGGCTCGCCGAGCGCATCGGTTCTTCCCGTCTTGTGATCAGCCTGGAGGCTGCTTCCGTCACTGCCGGTCAGGTCAAGACACAGCTCGCAGCCGATTATCCGGAAGCCGCAGCCGCAATACAATCGTCTTTTGTAGCCATTAATCAGGAATTTGCATCCCCTGAAACCCCTATCAACGAAGGCGACGAGGTTGCAGTCATTCCGCCGGTTTCCGGCGGCGATGGCCTGAACGGCCATCCTGTATATACGAGCAGCGACGGATGGCATATCATTACCGAAAACCCGCTTTCACAGGAGGACATTACAACCAAAGTCATTACGCCGAATCATGGCGCTTCCCTTGTATTTGTCGGTACGACAAGGGAAATGACAGCAGGTCAACGCACCGTGCATCTGGAATATGAGGCTTATGTTCCCATGGCGCTGAGCAAGCTGTCCGAAATCGGCAAGGATATTGCCGAACGGTGGTCCGGCACGCTTTGTGCAATCGCGCACCGAACCGGCAAGGTCGACATTGCTGAAACCAGTGTCATCATCGCTGTATCCGCCCCGCACCGTGATATGTGCTATGAGGCCAGCCGTTATGCCATTGAAGCTCTCAAGCATAAGGTCCCGATCTGGAAAAAGGAGATTTGGGAAGACGGCTCCGAATGGAAGGGCTCACAATTAGGACCTTGGAACCCCACATTACCACCACAAACCTAGTAAGAAAGTCGTTGTCATGGGATTTTTTTCTTGATATAGTATTCTTATTACTTCAAGAAAAAAAGGTGGTAGAACTGATTGAGAGTCCACGTCACCGATGCCCAGCCAGGAGACCGTCTACAGAGCGATACATACAACGACAACGGTGTGCCAGTCTTGACCAAAGGAACCACACTTAGACATGATGATATTCGTAAACTGTTGATGCACAATGTTGAATATATCGATATAGAAGCAGGCGCTTCCAAGAGCGTACACAGCTTTGCCCCGGATGAACCGGCCGCCCCGGATTCACTCGCGCACATCGTTCCTCTATTCACCGATGCCATCGATGGTGTGGAGGCCATGTTTTTATCCGCCTCAGCTTCAGGCCAATTCAACTCTCACCGGGTGGATGAGCTGTTTGCTCCTATTGTTGACGAGTTAGCCCAGCAGAAGGACGTCGTTTCCATGCTGCTGCTATTGGGTCAAGGAGACGAATATACCTACAATCATTCCCTTGAGGTGGGGGTTTTATCTTATTATCTTGCCATTTGGCTCGGATACTCCCAGGAGGAGGCTTATGCAGCCGGCAGAGCCGGTTATTTGCATGATATCGGCAAATGCATGGTCCCGGCTCATATTTTGAACAAGCCTGCCAAATTAACGGAAGAAGAGTTTCGGGAAGTCAAGAAGCACACCCAATACGGATATGACCTCATCCGAAATTCAACGTCAGATGAGATTGCGGCAACAGTGGCGCTTCAGCACCATGAACGCGAGAACGGAACAGGGTATCCTCACGGTTTGTTTAAGGAAGAGATTCATCCTTTTGCACGAATTACGGCTGTTGCGGACGTATACAGCGCCATGACCTCCAACCGTGTCTATCAATCCAGGCAGGAATTGCTGGCCGTTCTGAGAGAACTTCACACTATGAGCTTCGGCCATTTGGACCCGGTAGCCACCCAAACCTTTATCCGTCATATGCTTCCTAACTTTATTAAGAAGAAGGTACTGCTCACCAATGGGCAGACTGGCACGATCATTTTGAATAATCCTGTCGATTATTTCCGGCCCTTGATCAAAATGGACGATGGTCGTTTCATCGATCTGGCCAAAGAACGGGATCTGGCTATTGAGGAAGTATATATTTAGTTTCGCTAAGAAAAACCACCTCCAGTATTGTATTCTGGGGGTGGTTTCCATTAATGGAAGGATTATCATAAATATTTCTTCAGCAAAAAAAGCCGCTGTTTTGTTTTTAGCGACTTTTTTGCTTAATTATTGATACTCGATCAAATATTGTAGATCTGTTTCTTGTTCTAATAACTCCTTCTCTATCATAAGTCCAAGAACAATACTTGGCCTTCCATCTTGTTTGTTCAAACTATAAATTTTCCCCACCACTTCATGACCCTTTTTTAATAATCTATAGAAAAGCTCATTGTATGGTCTCGGGATGTATCCAAGCATCTCGTTACTACGCAAATCATTAATTATTACTGCAGAACTATCGTGTTTATTATCAATTTCAATGTGAACCTGTACTTCGATATCTTTCTCAATGCTTTTGTTTGCAGCTTTAGTATGAGACCATCCTGCAACTTCAATGTTCAAAAATAATGCTCCGTTCTCATAAACTGCTGGAGCAAGAAATGACAAGCCGTCAGTTGCTAACTTTCCCTTGGAAATCGATAAATAATCCCATTCAGCATCTTCTTCATTACTTAAACCATATTCTTTTAAGAGCTTTTTAAATACGGTCCGGTTCGAACCCGGTAGTCTCCTTTCAAAAATAGAAAAGAGCTTTTCGCTTCGATAAACCTTATCTTCCTCACTCAAGCCAATGATTGGCGTAAAACCTTTCTCTTTCGCCTGGTCAAGCATGGGCTTAATATATCTAAAAACATATTCATTAGGCTTCTTTTCGATAATCCCCACCAAGTAATTTTTTCTTTCTGGACTCGGTTCCTTCCAATTCAAAAGTAATTTTTTGTAAAAACTCATTTTGATAACTCCTCTAAAGTTATATCCCGACGTAATTTAAGTAGTTTATTTACAAACTCTTTATGAAGTTTAGACATAACTATTTCTGGAATAGCATCAATTATTTTATCTATCTTAATATCAGTTAGTTTAGCAACAACAACGTCGTATTTTTTGATCTCCGGTGTAAGTAGTTTTACCCTATTCAAAAAATCAAAAAAGTTAAGCTTTGTGTTTTGGTTTATATCCCCCCACTTAATTTGTGGTGAAGACTTTTTACCAAATAAATAAGATTGAAACATCTGCTTATCCCTGAACATTAATTGTATTCTTTGAGTTGTTAACTCCCTGCCTAGTGATGAAGAATTATCATAAAAAGGGGCAAAACTTAAGGATCTTGACGAGACTTCGTCTCTAATCATCCCAAAATTATCCTGATGACGATCAGTGTTTCCAATAAGTGTATCAAAAATAATCATTTTATAAAGATCATCTATACAATTGTATTTATCAAAAACCCTAAGAAGCAACTGATAACTGTATACTTCCTTATTTCCTTTGAGTAATTTTCGATTATAGGTATCATCAAGCTCCATTATCAAGTCCGCGCCTTCGACTAAACTTTCAAGTCCTTCTGACAAAAACGAATGGCATAAAGCTCCATAAATAATATCTAAGCACCTTATTTTATCTTCATCCAAACCATAAAAAGAAATGGCTTCTTGATCGATCTCTAATGACGCAATGTCTACTTGATGGACATTAAAACCTAATATTTCTGCAATATCTGAAGCCAGCTTTTCAGACCACATCTCACCAGTAATTTCACTCATGTTATTGGATGACTCACTAGTTAAAGTGATAGGCAGTTTAAACAGAACTAATTTGTTACTGCCAGGCATTCTGTACCATCTTTTTTCCTTTGATCCAGAAACCATCAGATCCTCATACTTCCATCCGCTCAAATTAACAATTGGGTACATAACAATTTCTCCGGTTCACGATTTTCCTGAATTGTATCAGATTCTTGCCGATTAGCTAAAGCCCGAATACCGTAGTAACTTCATTGTTGGATTTCATTTAGAGATTTTCATTTTACTCATAGTACCATATTTAGTATCACAATACGACCGCCTAGATGATATATATTTATGAAAAATAACGCATCGGAATCAAACTGCTCAAGCTCAAACTCCAGTTCCAATTGCAGACATCAGGGTACAAATATAAAATGCGTGTCCGACAGATTCGGACACGCAAGTATTAAAATCGTAGCAGACACCTATCTTCATATAACAAAGAATATAGAGGATGATGATCTGCTGCTATATGAAAAATATATGCAGACATAACCGGGCAAACCATTTCTTTGGATAAAGGAAACCTTGCTTCACAAGGCTTAACCGATGGAGCCCTCCATCTCGAACTTGATCAATCGATTCATTTCAACGGCGTATTCCATAGGCAGCTCTTTGGTAAACGGCTCGATAAAGCCCATAACGATCATTTGGGTCGCTTCCGCTTCGGACAAGCCGCGGCTCATCAGGTAGAATAGCTGATCCTCAGACACTTTGGATACGGTAGCCTCATGCTCAAGTGTAATGTTGTCATTCATGATTTCATTGTATGGAATCGTATCTGAAGTGGACTCGTTGTCCAGAATGAGCGTATCACATTTGATATTGGACTTCGCACCTTCCGCCTGACGTCCGAAGGATGCCAGACCACGATAGGTTACTTTGCCGCCATGCTTGCTGATCGATTTAGACACGATCGTTGACGTTGTATCAGGAGCCAGGTGAATCATTTTCGCACCTGCGTCCTGATGCTGTCCTTTGCCTGCTACGGCAATGGACAGCACCATGCCTTTGGCACCGCGGCCTTTCAGGATAACGGCCGGATATTTCATGGTCAGCTTGGAGCCGATATTGCCGTCAACCCATTCCATCGTTGCATTTTCTTCCGCAACGGCCCGCTTGGTCACCAGATTGTAAATGTTAGGAGCCCAGTTCTGAATCGTTGTATAGCGGACACGCGCATTTTTCTTTGCAATGATTTCAACTACGGCACTGTGCAGGGAATTGGTGCTGTAGATTGGTGCTGTACAGCCTTCAACATAGTGAACGAAGCTGTCTTCGTCCGCGATGATGAGCGTACGCTCAAACTGCCCCATGTTTTCCGAGTTGATCCGGAAATAAGCCTGCAGCGGAATTTCACATTTTACGCCTTTTGGCACATAGATAAAGCTTCCGCCGGACCATACCGCACTGTTCAAAGCAGCGAATTTGTTATCAGCCGTAGGTACGACAGTTGCAAAGTATTCCTTGAAAATTTCAGGGTGCTCTTTAAGAGCCGTGTCCGTATCTGTAAAAATAACGCCCTGATCTTCGAGGTCCTTCTGCATATTGTGGTATACAACCTCGGACTCGTATTGTGCGGATACCCCTGCAAGGAACTTCTGCTCTGCTTCAGGAATACCCAGCTTGTCGAAGGTTTCCTTAATTTCAGCCGGAACCTCCTCCCAAGTCTTGCCCTGCTTCTCGGAAGGGCGCACATAATACTGAATATCATTAAAATCCAGATCGTTCAAATCGCCGCCCCATTGCGGAGTGGCCATTTTTTCAAACTGTTTCAGTGCTTTAAGCCGAAATTCCAGCATCCATTCCGGTTCGTCTTTAATCCGGGAAATTTCTTTAACAATTTCCGGTGTCAGACCCTTGCCGGTTTGGAAGATGGCTTTATGTTCATCGCGAAAACCGTACTTATACTCCTCTAACTCAGGTGCCTTTTTCGCCATTTCGTTCAACCCCTTCTGGATGGGAACCGGCAGCCTCTTGCATCCCCGGCTGTTCCCATTGCAGCTAAGCTGCATAAATTTTTTGAATCTTAATGCTCAAGATCGATACCCTTACGCAGCGCGTTCCAGGCAAGTGTCGCGCATTTGATGCGGGCAGGAAATTTATTTACACCGGACAGTGCCTCGATATCTTCGTATTCTTCAAACTCCGCAGGCTCCCCTTTCATAAGGGAGGAAAAGCGGTCCGCCAATTGAAGCGCCTCATCCAAGGACTTGCCTTTAACAGCCTCTGTCATCATGGAAGCGGACGACATGCTGATGGAACAGCCTTCGCCCGTATATCTGGCGTCTTCAACAAGGCCGTCCTTCAGCTTCAGCTGCAAGGAAATCTTATCGCCGCAAGTCGGGTTGTTCAGATCCACCGTAACGGCATCCTCATCAAACCGTCCCTTGTTGCGCGGATTTTTATAATGATCCATGATGACGCGCCGGTACAGATCGTCAAGTTGCATCGCCAAAGTACTCCTTTGTCTGAATTAGGGCGCTAACCAATGAATCAATCTCTTCTTCTGTATTATACAGGTAAAAGCTCGCACGTGCAGTAGAACTTACCTTCAGCCAGCGCATCAGCGGCTGGCAGCAGTGATGGCCAGCACGGATTGCAATCCCTTTGCTGTCAAGCACTGTTGCCACATCATGCGGATGAACATCGCCAAGGTTGAAGGTAACCACGCCGACGTGGCGCTCTTTCGGACCATAGATCGTGAGCCCTTCCACTTCGCTCAGCCGATCTATCGCATAAGCAGCAAGGCGGCTTTCATGAGCGGCGATTTCGTCCATGCCGATGCCTTGAAGAAAATCGATGGCTGCTCCCAGCCCGACGGCACCTGCAATGATCGGCGTACCGCCCTCGAACTTCCACGGCAGCTCCTTCCACGTCGAATCATACAACCCGACATCATCGATCATTTCGCCGCCGAATTCCACGGGCTCCATGGCGTCAAGCAGCTCTTTTTTGCCATATAATGCGCCGATGCCTGTCGGACCGCACATTTTATGACCGGAAAACGCATAGAAATCACAATCAAGGTCCTGCACATCCACTTTCATATGCGGGGTGCTTTGCGCCCCGTCAACGACCAGGACTGCACCTTTCCGGTGGGCAACTTCGGCAATTTCTTTAATCGGATGTATGACTCCAAGCACGTTGGATACATAAGCAATCGATACGATCCTGGTACGTTCTGTCACAGTTTGCTCCACGTCAGCCAGACGTATGCTGCCGTCTTCCTGCAGTGGAAGATACTTCAGGGTAGCCCCTGTCGCCTTCGCCACCTGCTGCCATGGAATCAGATTGCTGTGATGCTCTGCGGCCGTGATGACAATTTCATCACCTTCCTTGCAGTTCGCTCTTCCGTAAGAGGAAGCCACAATGTTCAGCGCTGTCGTCGTGCCGCGCGTGAAAATAATTTCCTGGCTGCGCTTGGCATTAATGAAACGCGCAACCTTTTCCCGTGCCCCTTCATAAGCATCGGTGGCCCGGCTTCCCAGGGTGTGTACCCCGCGATGAACGTTGGCGTTGTCTAACTCGTAATAACGCTTGATCGCCTCAATCACGGAGACAGGCTTCTGGGAAGTGGCCGCATTATCGTGATAAATCAACGGATGGCCGTTAATCTCTTGCTTCAAAATCGGAAATTGCTCGCGAAGTTCTGCGGCATTCATTGTCCCAACTTCCTTTCCACCAGACGCTGCAACTGCTGCTGCAAAGCTTCCAGCGGAATATCGGAAACAACGGGAGCAAGGAATCCGTAAATGATCAGCCGTTCAGCATCCGCACGGCTTACACCGCGGGACATCAGGTAATAGATTTGCTCCTGATTCACCTGTCCGACAGAAGCCGCATGGCCTGCGGTTACATCATCCTCGTCAATCAGCAGAATCGGATTGGCGTCCCCGCGTGCTTTGCTGCTCAGCATCAGCACCCGTTCCGTTTGCTGGCCGTCCGCTTTTGTAGCGCCCTTTTCAATTTTGGTAATCCCGTTAATGATCGCAGAAGCTTCTTCCCTCATAACCGCTCTTGTGATCATCTGGCTGTCGGAGCTTTTGCCAAAATGCTGCGCTTGTGTCGTGTAATTCAGCTTCTGGCTGCCTGAGCCGACGGCAATCACTTTCGCGTCAGAGTTAGATCCGTTGCCCTTCAAGACGGACATCGTATTGCTGGCTGTGTTGCCATCGTTCATTTCACCGACGATCCATTCAATGGAAGCATCGTTATCCAGCACGGCACGGCGGGTTGAAATGTCCGTAGCAGCTTCACCGAACTGATGAACGGAAGCAAAACGCACCTTGGCTCCTGCTTTGGCGAATACCTCTACAATACCGTTATGGAAAATAGGAGCAGTCAACTCTCCCGAGACATAGTTATCCACATAAGTGACAGAGCTGTTGCTTTCGACGACGATCAGGACGTGAGGGACAAACGACGCAGAAGCATCATCCGTCAAAAATACAGCCTGCAGCGGAATGTCCTGAATTTCCACATTTTTCGGTACATACAGGAATACGCCGCCGTTCCAGAGCGCCGAATGCAGGGCGGAAACCGCGTTCTCATCCGTTTCTACAGCCGTATGAAGATAAGACTGCACCAGATCGCCATGCTCACGTGCCGCAGTTTCCAGATCGGTGAAAATAACGCCTTTAGCCGCGAGCTCATCATTAAGCTGTGTATAAATCGCGCCGGAATTACGCTGAATCACCAGTCCGCCCTTATTCTGCTGGGTCTCGACAAGCTCGGCAATAGAAGCAGGAACATTCTCCAGGGAAGCCAGCTTCTGCACATCCTGATGCGTGCCATACCCGCTGAGGTTCCAGCGCTCAATTTTTGTTTTCTCATATACCGGAAGCTCCAGCTTGCCTGCAAGCTCAAGCGCTTTAAGTCTTTGCTCGGCAAGCCAGGCAGGCTCGTTCTTCTGAACCGACAAGGCGCGAAGCTGCTCAGAGTCAACCGGAAGCATTGTTTGTGTTGTCATCAGTTATCCTCCTCCGCTCCGGCTTACGCCTCTTGGCCTACAGTTTCATCAACAATTCCGAGTTCCTCTTTAACCCATTCATAACCTTCCGCCTCAAGACGCTCAGCCAGCTCCGGTCCGCCCGATTTTACAATCCGTCCCTGCATCATGACATGCACAAAGTCAGGCTTGATGTAGTTCAGCAGGCGCTGATAGTGGGTAATGATGAGGAATCCGCGGTCTTCCGAGCGCATCTGGTTTACACCATTCGCTACGATTCTCAAAGCGTCGATGTCGAGACCGGAATCAATTTCGTCCAGAACGACAATTTTCGGATCCAGCAGCATCATCTGCAAAATTTCGTTCCGCTTCTTCTCGCCGCCGGAGAAGCCTTCATTCAGATAGCGATGCGCGAATTCAGGATTCATTTCCAGTTCCTTCATCTTGCCTTCCATCTGGCGGATGAATTTGATCAGCGAAATTTCCTTGCCTTCCTCCATACGTGCGTTAATAGCGCTGCGCAGGAAGTCCGAGTTGGTAACACCCGCAATTTCACTCGGATACTGCATAGCCAGGAACAGCCCGGCACGAGCGCGCTCGTCAACTTCCATTTCAAGCAGGTCTTCACCGTTAAGCAGAACTGTACCCTCGGTCACCTCATACTTCGGATGTCCCATCAGTGCGGAAGCCAGCGTACTTTTACCTGTACCGTTCGGTCCCATGATGGCATGGATTTCTCCACCCTTCATTTCCAGATTGATGCCTTTCAGAATCTCCTTACCTTCAATGGTCGCTTTCAGACCTTCAATCACGAAATTTGTAGCCATGTAAGTATTGTCCCTCCGTTTATCGTAATAGCGGTCCGCAGAATAAATAGCCCGTTTTCCGCTTATTTATAATCATTCTAAACTGATTCTCAATGATTCTCAAGTTATTTTATAATATTCATATTTGCAATTGCAAACAATACACGGATTTATAAACATATTTCCAATAAACAAAACAGGCTTGACCGAATTTATCAGTCAAACCTGTTTTATTCATGCATTAAAACGCTCTTGATCTCGCATAGATCGGGAAAAGACGATTAGCCGAGGTAGGAGCGCAGCATCCACATATGCTTCTCAAAATCCGTCTTGAAGCCTGTCAGCATATCTGCGGTTGGCTGATCCTCAGCCTTCTCCGCCAGGTCGATACCTTCCTGGTATTCTTCACATACGGTGGCAAGATCCTCAATAATGGTCTGAACCATCGTATTGGCATCTTCCGTTCCGGAAGCTTCATTGATGGAGCTCAAATCCAGGTATTCCTTCATCGTTGCTGCAGGCGAGCCTTTCAGCGTCAGCAGGCGCTCCGCAACCTCGTCCATTTTCAGCGTCACTTCATCATAAAGCTCTTCAAATTTGGCATGCAGTGTGAAGAAGTTAGAGCCTTTTACATACCAATGGTAATTATGGAGCTTCACATAGAGTACATTCAGGTTGGCCACCTGGCGATTAAGAAGCTCTTCTACGGATTGTGCCTGTGTGCCTGCGGTGTTTTTAGTCGATTTAGCCATGTTCATCCCATCCTTTATCAAAAGTTATCCCACTCTTTTCGAAAAAAAAGCTATATTAAATTTAGACCATTTTCGTTATACTGTCTATACCAAGTGAACCAGTGGGTTTTAGTACATTACGGAGGTGTCATCTTTGTCTGCTTATCATCCATTGTCCAATGAAGAAGCCATCGTCCTCGCCAAAACGATTCCCGGCTTTTTCCCGGAAGGCGCCGGGCTTGACTGCCGGGAAATCGGAGACGGCAATCTGAATCTGGTGTTTCATATTAAAGATTCCGAATCAGGCAAGAGTATTATAATCAAACAGGCTCTGCCTTATGCGAAAGTTGTAGGCGAATCTTGGCCGCTCAGCCTGGACCGCGCGCGCATTGAACACGAAGCCCTTCAGGTGCAGCACCGCCTGTGCCCGGACCTGGTGCCCGAAGTGTACAGCTATGACGACGAGATGGCTTTTACGGTCATGGAGGATCTCAGCGAATATACCATCATGCGGCACGCCTTGATTGAAGGTAAAGTATTCCCGCGTTTTGCGGAACATATCGGCACCTTTATCGCCAGAACCCTCTTCTTCACCTCCGATCTTGCGATGGAGCCGCGTGCGAAGAAGGAGCAGGTAGGGCGGTTCATCAATCCGGATTTGTGCAAAATTACGGAGGATCTGATCTTTGCTGATCCATACAGGCTATCAGACAACAACAATTACCCTGCTTCCATTGAAGACGAAGCGGAAGCCCTTCGGACAGATACGGCACTCCATCTGGAGGTTGCACTGCTGCGAGAGAAGTTTTTGACCCGCACCGAAGCGCTTCTGCATGGAGACCTGCATACAGGCAGTATTTTTATCACAGAAGAGTCTACCAAGGTCATTGATCCCGAGTTTGCTTATTACGGTCCTATGGGCTTTGATATCGGAGCTGTCATCGCGAACCTGCTGCTTAACCTGGCTGCCCAGATCGGCTGGAAGCAGGATGAGACGGATCGCCGCAGCCATCAGAGCTGGCTCCTGCAAACCTCACTTGATGTATGGACCAGATTCGAAGCGGAATTCCGCAAATTGTGGGACAAGCATGCTGTTGATCCGCTGGCGCATACGCCTGGCTATCAGGATATGTACATTCATAAAGTGCTGCAGGATACCGCAGGCTTTGCCGGAGCCAAAATGATCCGCCGTATCGTAGGCCTTTCCCACGTGGCGGATATCGATACTATCCCGGATGAGGCTGACAGGGAGCGTGCCCAACGCCTGGCGCTCTCCATCGGCAAAGCCTTGATCATGAACTGCAGAAAGATTCATTCCATCACCGAGATTGACGATATCGTCCGGACGGCTGCCGGGAACAGAGGTGGAATGATATGAACCAAACATTTGAACAAACCGGCGCGCCCGTGTCCCTGATCTGGAAAGAAGACCGGCTGATCATGCTGGATCAGCGCCTGCTTCCCGAATCCATCGTCATGCTGGATTTGTTTACATCAGAAGAGGTGTGGGAAGGGATTCACAGCATGAAGGTGCGCGGAGCGCCTGCCATCGGCATGGCGGCTGCTTATGGTGTCGTGCTCGGGGCGAAGGCATATGGAGCTGCGGGTGCTGAAGGCTGGCTCAAGCATGTGCAATCCGTATGCGCTTATCTGGCCACCTCCCGCCCGACGGCCGTGAACCTGTTCTGGGCTCTGGACCGCATGAAAAAACGCGCCCAGGAGCTCATACAGACCGGAACGGTTGAAGACTGGGACGCCGGGCTTGAACAGGAAGCGATAGCGATTCAGGCAGAGGACGAGCTGGTGTGCAAAAGCATCGGAGAGCATGCCCTCCCGCTGTTCGAAGACGGCATGGGGGTGCTGACCCACTGCAACGCAGGCGGGCTGGCCACAGCCAAGTACGGTACTGCTCTTGCGCCCATTTATCTTGCGCAGGAGAACAGAATCCGTTTGAAGGTGTTTGCGGACGAAACCCGTCCTGTTCTGCAGGGAGCGCGCCTGACGGCATTTGAACTGCAGCAGGCTGGCATTGATGTCACTCTGATCTGTGACAATATGGCTGGCATGGTCATGTCTAAAGGATGGGTTCAGGCAGTTATTGTAGGCACAGACCGCGTGGCAGCCAACGGAGACGTCGCCAATAAAATCGGAACCTATAGTGTTGCTGTACTGGCGAAGGCGCACGGTATCCCTTTTTATGTGGCGTCCCCATTGTCAACCATTGATCTGAATACACCGACAGGCGCTGATATTCCGATTGAAGAAAGAGCTGCTGAAGAAGTTACCGAAGGGTTTGGCAAAAGAACAGCTCCGCAAGGGGTAAAGGTGTTCAATCCGGCGTTTGACGTTACTCCGAATGAATATGTCACAGCGATTATTACAGAGAAGGGCATTATTCGCCCGCCCTACTCCGATAATCTCGCCGCTCTGTTCAAAGCAAATCTTTAACACGGCAAAGTATTTTATGACACCGGAGCCGCTGGCTCCGGTGTTGTTGTACAGATCCGCATTCTGCAACTGCTGTCTATACCATTTTCAATAGTGCCTCATAACCGGGCACCCCCGGTTGAATTCCAAGTGCCTCCGCTTCGGCAGTCACGGACTCCATAGGAGCTTCCAGCAGCTCTTTAAGCGTGCGAACTCCTACGGCCCGGGCAGCAATAATTTTGCGGTCGGCAAGTCGATCATTCAACAAACCTACGTCCAGTGCTCCACACATAATATAGCCGCGGTCATTGGATATGGAGATCAGAGTGGTTTTAGGCAACTTCACTTCCACCCCAATAAAGGTATACTCACCCACTTGAATAGGCTCCACATGAATCAACTTAAAAACACCTCCTTGTTGTACGGCATTTGTTCCAGTTTATGCATCAGTTTTTGGCAGGTGTGAACACACGTGGTTATAAAGTCGCAAATTATATGTAAAAATTCTATTAAATCGATACATTAGGACTATTCTGAATGGCATTTTAATGATATATTGAGAATCTGAAAAAACTTTAAATATTTGATTGAAACCAGGGCTGGAGGAAATATGGACAAGGTAACGCCAAAAGAGGAATCGAGTTATTTATTTAACGTGGATGTCTTAGTAAAAGGCAACTCCAATGCCGTCGCGCTTCAGTCCCTATTGGAAGTTCTCAACAGCTTTGAACGGGTTGCCGATTACCGCGTCGTTTCAGGTATTGAATTAGGCATGCTTATTGAAACCGCTCTCGAAATGAAAAAAGAGGCATTAAGCGAACATGCCAACACATCACTAGGACAATCAGCCGGGAATCAGGCGAGCAGCATGCATGTTTTGATTAATGACTATATTAAAAAGAATTCGCTTGTCCGTTTGGTTGTGAACCGATACGGCGGCCAGCGCAGCATCCCATGCCGGATTATAAACAATGATCAGGACAGCGGAATGCTGAGTGTCTATCATGTGGATGAAAAGCAGGTTTATACCTTCAAAATCAATGAAATTGATGAGATTTACCCCACCTGACCTGTACATGTAACAAAACAAACCGTTTGCGGAAACGCCGCAGACGGTTTGTTTTTGTTCAGGAATCTTTTTTCAAGCCGACAGCAGCCAGCATGAGCATCAGCCAGCCGCCCATAAAACATACTCCACCAAGTGGCGTGATTGCTCCAAGAATGCGAATATTGGTAATACTCAGAAGATACAGACTTCCCGAAAATAAAATAATACCGGCAAACAACAGTCTTGCGGCCCATTTGAGCTTGGATGAAGCCCCCCATTGGCCTGCCGCCAATCCTATAATCAGCAAACCTGCCGCGTGTATCATATGATATTTGACACCTGTTTCATAAATCGTCAGATTATGCTCACCGATCCGTGGTCCAAGCGCATGTGCGCCAAATGCCCCGATGGCTACGGAAAGCATCATCATGAAAGCGCCAAGCATTACCCATCTGCGCTGCATCTGTACATCCCCTTTTAATCTGTTTAGACTATTGTACAAGGAAAAGAGCCTTATTTTCAATTCTGACGGTTTGTCTTGATTTTTTACGTTTTTTTGTGGAAAATAAGTATTTGATATTCGACATGATTTCCGTAATGCGAGAGGAGTACCTATGAATCCTATTAAAATATTTTCAGACAGCACAAGCGATCTCCCCAGGCAGTGGCTTGAACAATATAACATTGGGATCGTTCCGCTTTATACCGTTTTCGGCAGCGAATCACTGCGGGACGGAGTAGATATTACCACTGAGCGCTTATTCGAACGGGTCTCCCGCGAAGGAAGCCTGCCAAAAACGGCCGCCCCTTCGCCTGCTGATTTCATTCAACATTTCACACCTTATATTGAGCAGGGTATGGACATTTTATATATCAGCTTATCCTCCGAGCTTTCCTCTACTTATCAGAATGCGTTATTGGCAGGCGAGGAGTTTCCGGAAGGCAAAGTTCATGTCGTGGATTCCAGAAACCTGAGCTGCGGCATCGGACTGCTGGTCATGAAGGCCGTCATGGCGGTCAGGAATGGCCTGGACATTCCTGAAATCGTGCGGCTGCTGGAGGAAATAAAGCCACGAATCGATACAGAGTTTGTTATTGACACCCTGGAGTATCTGTATAAAGGCGGCAGGTGTTCGGGCATGCAAAATTTGATCGGCAGCCTGCTCAAGATCCGGCCTGTAATTAAGGTGATAGACGGGAAAATGACACCAGCCTACAAGGTGCGGGGGAAACGTGAAAAAGCGCTGGAGCAAATGCTGAGCAACGCCCTCAGTCAAAAAGATAACATGGACCTGGAACTGGTCATTGTCGTGCATGCCATGGCTGAAGAGGATGCGTTGGAGCTGCAGAAAAAGCTGCAGGAGCAAACTGGAGCTGAAGTGGCTCTCGCAACGGCCGGCTGCGTAATTTCCAGCCACTGTGGCCCTAAAACTATCGGAATTATCTATGCTAAAAAAAGCTGACTTTATCTCGGTACTTGTATTTTAGTTCTGCCTGAATGAGCGCAGAGATCTATAACAGCAGAGTTTTCTAAAAAATATAGCGGCTTCCTGGAAAAGGAGCCGCTTTTTTAGATTCCAAACACCATGCCGCTTTGCGGCACAACTTATTATTTTTAAAATACAAAAAACCGCTAATCATAAGGTAAACCTCATAATAAGCGGTTTTTTCTTGCCTGGCAACGTCCTACTCTCCCAGGACCCTTCGGTCCAAGTACCATCGGCGCTGGAGGGCTTAACGGTCGTGTT